>CBFGSY010000158.1:0-4933 GCA_965651545.1 uncultured bacterium
GGCCACAAGGCTCGTCAGGGAGGCTGCGAAGCATCCCGAGCACGTTTAGGCGCTGTTCGGTCAAGGCGTCGCCGAGGACCCAGCCTAGAATCGCTGGGTGCTCCCAGATAGCGCCCTGTTCTCCGGGGCATTCGACAACGACTTCCCGATCGCCGGCGGTCGCGCCTACTTCGGGCGCAACGTCCTGCGCGGCCTGATCGACGGCATCGACGCTGCGCTCGCGGAGCGACGTTCGCGGTCCGACGGTCCCGCACTGCTCGGCTGCGCCATGTGGATCGACGACGAGGAACTGCTGAGTCGGTTGGCACGTTTTACCTCGGTGTCGATCGTGGTGCGTAAGGAGCGCCGGAACCATCGACGAATGGACACTCTGCGCAATGCCAACGAGCAGATCAGCGGCATGCCGTTGCGGACCTTCTCGCAACTGCTCGAACTGGCCCCTAAGGTGGGCGGCTCGCCGCGGGTCGTCGGCCCGTGGGACCGCATGGGTGACGACGTACTGCCGGCCATCCGCTCGATCGGGTATCGCACCCGTCGCATGCCACCCGTAGTCCACGCGAAACTTGCGCTCTTAGGGGATCGCTGGTGGCATGACGAAGGGCCGCTGGGCGAGGCTGCTGACGTCATCGGCTTCCGGCCCGAACGCCTGTGGGTATCGTCGGCGAACTTCACAAGCGCCTCACGCCGCAACTTGGAGTTCGGCTACTGGACCGACGAGCCATCATTGCTAGAGGGAGCAGAACGCTTCTTGCTCGGCCTCATTGCGTCGTCTGAGCCGATCGACGCTGAATCAGATATGCACGATCCCGAACTCGCACGGGTGGAGTACGACGACGAGGCGATGATCGAAGCCATGGGCGAGTACGACGGCCCTGACGAGGACGACGCCTAAGTGCTGATGGCTGCACGATGGGCTGCACTTTCGAACAAAGAAACGACCCCTCGTGGCGGGACGAGGGGCCGTTTGTGCTGGGATTCGTGGTTGCGGGGGACGGATTCGAACCGACGACCTTCGGGTTATGAGCCCGACGAGCTACCACTGCTCCACCCCGCGGCTCCGTATGCTATCCACCACCTCCGCCTGGGTCAAACGAACGTGAACGAACGGACCTTCGACGGCCTGCGGCAGATCGGCCAGGTCCGGGTGGCCGTTTCGGACATGGATCGTTCCGTCTCCTTCTACCGCGACACGCTCGGCATGCCGTTCATCTTCCAGTTCCCGGGCATGGCGTTCTTCGACCTCGACGGCATCCGGCTGATGCTGGTGGATCCGCGGAGCCGCGATTTCGGCGGCGAGTCGGTGATCTACTACCGGGTCGATGACATCGGCCTTGCGCATGCGGCGCTGACGGAGCGCGGCGTCGAGTTCAGCGACGAGCCGCACGTGGTGCACCAGGACGAGAACCACGAGCTGTGGATGGCCTTCTTCCGTGACCCCGACCAGAATGTGCTGGCGCTCATGAGCGAGGTGGCCATCGGCTAGCCTGGTCTACAATGCGCCCGATGTCCGCTCCGGCGGACTCGGAGCCCCGATCGTCCGCTGGAGGGTCCGCGCGCGCCGATGGCTGTCAACCCCAAGAAGCTCCGGCCCTATGACCAGCCGCCCCGGGTACGTGGCCCGCTGGTTCCGAATCGGCCGGACAGTGCCGCCGCCCTGTTCCTTGTCTTCAGCTTCCTGTGGCTCATCGCTGCCGCCGGCCTGGGTGCGCTATGGGCCCTGATGCTGTCCTTCCCGGACCAGCTGCGCCTGGCCGTTGAGCTGCAGCTGCCCATCGTCGGGGCGTTTCCCATCGAGGCCAGTGCCACCACCGTCTTCAACGCCTTCACGCATACGCTGGTGCTGGGCTGGCTCTCGAATGCTGCGTTCGCTGCGGTCCTGTTCATCACGCCTCGCCTGCTGGGGGTCCGGCTGATCGGCGAGCAGATGGCCTGGGGCGGCATGGCCCTGTGGAACCTGGGGGTCATCTCGCTGGTGGTCGTGGACTACCTGCCGAGCCTGGCCGTAGGTGGCTCGCTCTCGGTCCTGGGCCTGCTGGCCCACGGGCCGCTGCTGCTGGCGCTGCTCAACGTGAATGCCGCCTTCTGGCGCACCCTGCTTGCCTCGCGCCAGGGACTGCCGTACGTCAGCATCTGGTTCTTCGGCCTGGCATTGCTGGCCTTCATGGGTGCCTATGCGCTGGCGGCGGCCGCCCAGGCGGCGGCAATCTTCATCAACCTGGATCCCACGGCCACGGCGCTGGTCTACGCCTTCGCCGCCCGCCTGGTCGCCACCTTCTGGATCCTGGGTATCGCCCTGGGAACGCTGCTCTATGTCGTTCCGCGCGCAACGCTGAACGCGCTCAGCAGCGGCGGCATGGCGCTGGCCAGCTGGCTGCTCTGGGCCGGGCTGTCGGCAATCTCCGGCCTCTCCGCGCTCGTTGACCCGTCGGTGCCCTTCTTCGTCACCACCCTCGGCAACGTGGGCACGATGCTGCTGGTGGCGCCGGTCGTGCTGGCGGTGGGAACGCTCGCCACCAGCATGCGTGGCTCGTGGGCCGCGGCACTCATCCCGGGTACCCTCGGCTTCGCCCTGGTGTCCATGGCCTTCCTCTTGGCCGCCGCCCTGCTGGAGGCGATCGGCTCGCTCCGCTCCGTGCAGGACCTGGTACGCGGCACCGAATGGATCACGGGGGCGACCGTGTTCGCGACGCTCGGCGCAGCCACGTTTGCCTTCTTCGCCTTTGCCGATCACGCCGCTCCGCGCATGCTCCGCCGCGACTGGCGCGGCAGCATCCTGGCCGACGCACAGCATTGGGCGACGTTCTCCGGGGCGCTGCTGTCCGGACTGGCGCTGATCGGTGCCGGTATCGTCCACGGTTCGCTCAGGACCGATGGCGCGGCGCCCGACGCGGTCAACGGCACCCTGGTCTGGTTCCGCGTCGTCGCGTCAGGCGGGTTCGGCCTGGTGGCCCTGGGCGCCGTCTGCGCACTGACGACCCTGTTCCTGATCTACACCACTGCCCGCCGCGCCGATTACGCACTGGCCGAGGCGGTCCCGGCCGCCGGCGACTGAGCACATGACCGTCCAGACGCCGATCGAGGTCAGGGACAGATCGATCCCTCCCTGGGCGATAGGCCTCACCGTCCTGCTGTTCCTGGTGGGAGGCGTATACCTGGCCGGCAACCTGACCGGTGAGAACCCGCCCATCCTGGCCGGCCCATCGGGGTCCGGAGCCCCGAACCTGGAGCAGCAGGCACGCCAGGTCATGACCAAGGTGGTGCCGCAATGCACCGCCTGCCACGGCGAGGACCTGACCGGTGGTGTGGGGCCGACGCTGCACGGCATCGCCGACGGACCCACCAGCGAGAACCTCCAGGACCTTGCCGCGGAGAACCCCGAGAACTGGGCGAACCTGTGGATCGATGGCACCGCCCCGGAGGTGGAGGGCATCGAGCGCATGGGCATGCCCACCTTCGCCGATCAGCTGACGCCGGAGGAGATCGCAACGATCGTCGAGTACCTGAAGACCCTCCAATGACCGATCCGGCCGCCCGGCCGGTCAGGGAGGTGCCCGTCCTCATCGGTGGGGCGGAGATGGCGCAGATCGATGAGGCCGCGCAGCGCCTTGGCCTCTCGCAGGACGCGCTGATGGAGAGCGCCGGCGCCGTGGTTGCGGAGGTCGCACTGACCGAGATCGCCCGGCTGGCCGAGCCGGTCCACGGCCCGGGCGGCGCGCTGGCCGAACCGCCGCTGACCGTCATCCTCTGCGGCCCGGGCAACAACGGCGGCGATGGCTTCGTGGCGGCGCGCCGTCTGGCGGCTGCCGGCCGCCCCGTGACGGCAGTCCTGGTGGGCGACGCATCGAAGGTCGGCGCCAGCGGATCGGCAGCTGCGCACAACTGGTCGGTGCTGCAGGCGATGGCCTCGGCCGGATCACTCGAGGCGTTCGTCGCCCCGACCCCCGAGCTGCTGCTCCAGCTCCGATCCAGGCTCTCCCCTGCTGGCCTGCTGGTGGATGCGCTGCTGGGTACAGGCGCATCGGGCCCGCTGCGGGAGCCGATCTCGACCGCCGTCGACCTGCTGAACGGGATCCGCACCCACGCCCGGGCAGCCGGGCGGCCGTGCAGCGTGCTGGCCGTCGACGCGCCTACGCGCGTGGATGTGACCGACGGCAGCCGCTCTTCTCCCGTGGTCGAAGCCGATATCACCGTCACCTTCCACCGCGCCAAGGCCGGCTTCGCGCTGGATCCGGAGGCGCGCAGGCTGGCGGGGCGCTACCTGGTGGCGCCGATCGGCATCCCGCTGGAGGCGGAGGATGGCGTCATCCCGCCCGACGGCGAGTTCCCGCCGGGCCGCATCACCCAGGTCAACTGGCAGGAACCGGCCTCAGCTTGATCCCGGCTTCACCACCGGTTCGCCAGCAGCGCATAGCGGACAGCCATCGGCCGGCCACGATTCGATCTCGATGCGGCCCAGCGACCGCAGCGGGAAACCCATCTCCACCGGCTGCGTCGAGCGATCTACGATGACCGTCGCGGCCCTCGGCTCACCGCCGGCCGCGCGCACCGCGTCGACGGTCTCGAACAGGGAGGCGCCGGTCGTCAGGATGTCGTCGACCAGCACCACCGAGTCGGCGCTGCTCACCGGCCAGCCGCGGCGCAGCGCCCGTCGGCCGCGCTCCATTGGCTCGGCAAAGACGCCGCGCACCTGGCGACCGAGCTCCGCCTGCAGCTGCCGCGCGGTCTCGAACGCCAGCAGCACGCCGCCGGTGGTCGGCCCCACCACCAGCGTTGGCTCCTCTGGCGCCAGCGTCTCCGCCAGCCGGCGGCCGATCTCCACCGCCAGCGACGGGTACTGGAGGACGGCGAACTTCTCCAGGTAGCGCTCCGAGTGCCGGCCGCTCTTCAGCAGGAAGTGGCCGCGGCGCAGTGCGCCCGTCGCCTCGAAGATCTC
>CBFGSY010000159.1:0-4885 GCA_965651545.1 uncultured bacterium
TCCGATCGCGCTCGGGCGGTTCGGCATCAAGGCGCTGCAGCCGGCGACCTGGCTGGCCGGTCGCTTCCGCACGCCGAAGGCGAAAGCGCTCCTGGGCGGGGTGGCGGCGCACTCCTTCGTCCCGCTGGCGTGGCCAACGACCGGTGCCTTCGCCATGGTCTTCCTGGCAAGCGCGCACGCCGTGGGATGGCCGATCCCGCGCGGTGGCTCCCAGCGCATCGCCGACGCTCTCGCGGGGTACCTGCGCTCGCTGGGCGGAGAGATCGAGACCAATCATGCAGTGAGCAGCCTCGAGAACCTGCCTCCGCATCGGGCAGCGCTACTGGACCTGACGCCACGCCAGATCCTGAGACTGGCCGGCGACCGATTCGGCGGCCTCTACGCGAAACAGCTGCGCGGCTACCGGTATGGTCCGGGCGTGTTCAAGGTGGATCTCGCGCTGGACGGCCCGATCCCATGGGCCAATGCCGACCTCGCAACCGCGGGCACGGTGCACCTTGGCGGCACGCTCGATGAGCTCGCCGAGGGCGAGCGGGCGGTCGAGCAGGGCACCGCCTCGCAGCGACCGTTCGTGCTGCTCTCGCAGCCCAGCCTCTTCGACGACTCCCGCGCGCCCGCGGGCAAGCACGTGGTATGGGCCTATTGCCATGTGCCGAACGGATCGCGGGCCGATATGACCGAGGCGATCCTTCGCCAGATCGAGCGCTTCGCACCAGGCTTCCGGGATCGGATCGTCGCGAGCAACACGATGGGTCCGACCCAGCTCGAGATCTACAACGCCAACTACATCGGCGGCGACATCAACGGCGGCCTGCAGGATCTTCGTCAGCTGTGGACGCGTCCCGCAATCCGGCTGGACCCGTACTCCACGCCGGATCCGGCGATCTTCATCTGCTCGTCGTCCACGCCGCCGGGCGGTGGCGTGCACGGCCTGTGCGGCGACTTCGCCGCGAAGTCCGCGTTGCGCGGCATCCTGCGCTAGCGGCACCGGGCCGTGGCGATGCGTGTGCTGTCGGCCGCGGAGGCCGATGATTTTCGTTAACGGGGAATTCCCGTCGCCCACTGCCCGCCGCAGGCCCGACTCGGCGCATGATTCTCGCGGGACGGTAATTGGCGAGGCTGCAACCGCCGCCGGCACTGGCCGTCTCGGTAATTCCCCGCAGGCGGTAACTAGCCCCATGGCTCCGGCAGCGAGGGCAGTGCGACCGATTCGGCGCCGAGCCAGGCCGCTAGCTCCCCGATGGACGCCTCGATCAACGGCCACGCGTCAGGCGGCGCATCGGGCTCGGCATAGACCGCCTTGACGCGCAGGACGCGCGCCTTGCGCTCCATCAGCGGGTCGATGCGGCCTACCAACCGGTCGCCGTGCAGGATCGGCAGGACGTAAACGCCGAACTCGCGCTTCGCCGCGGGGATGTACATCTCGAAGCGATAGCGGAAGCCGAAGAGGCCCAGCGCCCGCTCACGATCCGCGACCAGTGGGTCGAAGGGGCCGAGCAGCGTGGTCCTCGGCTGCCAGGCGTCGGCATCCAGCTCGGCCAGGGCGTCGGCGTGGGCCAGCCACTCACCGGGAAGGTCGTCAATCGCTACCGGGACCGCCACGCCATCGGCGCGGAGTGACTCCTCCGCCTCGCTGCGATACGGAAGCTCGCCCAGCTCCAGGGCGCCGCCCCAGCCGGAGCGATCGAAGCCGCGCGCTCGCAGCTGCCGGTCCAGCAGCTCGACGGCAACGACCGGATCGGGCAGCTCCTCTCCCGGATCGGGGATGACCCGCTCGAACAGGTCCCACAGGCGCTGGGTCCCCTGGCGGCGGGAGATGGCGATCTCGCCGCCATTCCACAGGATCTCGAGCATGCGACCCAGGTTCTTGCCGTCGTTCCAGCCGCCGGTCTGCCAAGGCACCTCGGCGCGGTCATCGAGGTCACGCGTGAGCAGAGGACCGCGGCGACGCAGCTCGTCGAGGACGTAGGCGCGGAACTCACCGTTGTCGCGCAGCCACTCCGCGACGTAGCTGCCCCGGCCGTAATCGTTGCGCGGATAGCGAAGCATGGCGGGCCGCTGCAGGGGCAGGTCGTGGAGCGGCACCAGGAACGCCCGGTACTCGAACAGCTGGCGGGGCGACTCCTCGAGCAGGCGACGCAGCTCATCGCGGTCGTAGCCGCCGTGCCGGCTCCAAAGGGTCAGGCGCTCAGCGCGATCGACGACGGCAGTCGGATCGACCTGCACCCGTCCGAGACGCTCAAGGACGTCCATCAGCCTGGCTGGCCGCGGTCCGGCGAGCTGCTGAGCCAGGATCGCCAGGCGTCGCGCATCCTGGAGGCTCAGCCGTCGCATCGGGCGCAGTGTGGCAGACTCCGCCGCATGATCGGCTCGGTCCGGGTGGTGGGCACGGGACGGGCGGGATCGGCCATCGTGGGCCGCCTCCGTGAGCGGCGGATCCCCGTCACTGCTGGCCGCCTACCCGTTGGCGATGGCGACCTGGTGCTGCTGGCCGTCCCGGATTCGGTGATCCCCGAGGTTGCGCAGCAGGTCCCCATCGGCCCATGGGTCGCCCACGTCAGCGGCGCCACATCGCTGTCGGCTCTGGACCCGCACGAACGGCGCTTCAGCGTCCATCCGTTGCAGACGCTCTCCCTGCAGCGCGGGCCGCAGCAGCTGGATGGCGCATGGGCTGCTATCACCTTCGAGACCGATGCCGCCCGGGCCGCGGCCGAATGGCTGGCGGGCACCCTTGGACTGCGAGCCTTCCCGCTGGCCGATGCCGATAAGCCGCTCTACCACGCCGGGGCGGCCATCGCCTCGAACTTCCTGGTGACGCTCTACCGCGCCGCCGCCCGGCTGCTGGAGGAGAGCAACGCGCCGCCCGAGGCGCTGGTCCCCCTCATGCAGCGCACCATCGAGAACGGCTTCGCCCTGACCGGACCGATCGCGCGCGGCGACTGGTCGACCGTGGAGGCGCACCTGCGCGCGCTGGAGGCCCGGGCACCCGACCTGGTGCCGCTGTATCGGGCCCTGGCCGAGGCTACCCGGCCGTGAAGGTGGCGCGGACCGTCGCCGGGATCCGCACCTTGCTCGCCGAGGAGCGGATGGCCGGCCGCTCCATCGGCCTGGTGCCCACCATGGGTGCCTTCCATGCCGGCCACCTGGCCCTGATGGCCGCCAGTCGCGGACGGGATGACGTCACGGTCGTCAGCCTCTTCGTCAACCCGGCGCAGTTCGGGCCATCGGAGGACCTGGCGCGCTATCCGCGCGACGAGAAACGCGACGCGGCCACGGCCGAGGAGGCGGGAGTTGGCGTCCTCTTCGTCCCGCCGGTGGAGGAGGTGTATCCGCCGGGGTTCGACACGTGGGTGGACCCCGGAGAGCTGGCCACCATCCTGGAGGGAGCGGTGCGTCCCGTCCATTTCCGCGGCGTGGCCACCGTCTGCGCGCGCCTCTTCGGGATCGCGCAGCCCGATCGCGCCTATTTCGGGCGCAAGGATTCGCAACAGGTAGCGGTGATCAAGCAGGTCGTGCGGGACCTGGCGTTGCCGGTCGAGATCGTGGCCTGTCCGACCGTCCGCGACCCCGATGGCCTGGCCCTCTCCTCGCGCAATGCGTACCTCTCGCCCGAGGAGCGGGAGCTGGCTCTGACGCTCCCGCGCGCGTTGAATGCCGGTCTGGCCGCCCATCAGGCCGGCCTTGACCCCGTGGCCGCCGCCCGGCCGCTGCTGGACGACCTGCCCGGCCTGACTGTCGACTACGTGGCCGTCGCCGACCTCGACGGTTCCACCCTGGCCGCCGCCATCCGTGTCGGCTCCGCCCGTCTCATCGATAACGTCCGACTCGATAACGCCAGTTGACCTCGGGCCTGCCCGCGGTGCCGATCTGTCGGGCAAATCTGCGCGCGAGTGGCTTTTCAGGTGTCAATCTGCTCTTCTATCGGGCTGATGTGAGCGTGAAGCGACAAGTTCTTCGCCTTCTCCGCGGAGCGGCGCCAGCGAGTTGGCCCGGGAGCAGAGCCGCCGCATTTGCCTCTGATCGGCACCTGGTGGTCCGTATGCGCCGGGACCACGTGAATTTGTCTCAGATCGTCATCCACGGAACGTTAGATGGCCATCGGGGTCGGCTGGCACCGCCAGGTGGGGCTGACCCACGCTCGAAGTGGCTGCCCCGACGGCCGGATTCACGCCGCGCGGGTCCCTAATGATCCTGGGGTGCCGATCTGAGGGAAGTTGGAACCACGCGTGGCCTTGCCCGATGGAACGGCCAAAGAGCGCGCAGCAAGGCGCTCCGGTGATGAATTGCCCGATAGAACGGCCGACCGGCGGCCCGCAGGCCCTGCCGCGCGGCACGATCGATTGCGGCCGGTGGCAGAATGGCGATCATGAGCAACCCTGGATCGGGGGCATCCGACAAGATCGGCCTGGCGGAGCTGGCGGCGCTGAAGCGCGACGGTACGCCGATCGTGATGGTCACCGCCTACGACACGCCCAGCGCCCGGCTGGCGGACGAGGCCGGCGTGGACATCGTGTTCACCGGTGACTCGGCAGCGAACAACGTCCTCGGCTACGCGGACACGACCCCCATCAGCATGGACGAGATGGTGATGCTGGGCGCCGCCGCGCGGCGTGGGACGCATCGGGCCTTCTTCATGATCGACATGCCGCTTGGCGCCTTCCAGGTCAGCGACGAAGACGCGGTACGCAACGCGGTCCGGCTGGTGAAGGAGACGGGCGCCGAGGCAGTGAAGATCGAGGGGGGCGGCGTCAACATCTCGCGCGCGCGCGCCATCGTCAGCGCCGGCATCCCGGTCATGGGCCACCTGGGCCTCACCCCGCAAAGCGCGACGGTAGTCGGCGGCTACAAGGCGCAGGGTCGCACGGCGGCCAAGGCTCGCCAACTG
>CBFGSY010000160.1:0-4880 GCA_965651545.1 uncultured bacterium
CGGCCGACCGGGGCGATCGCCCTGTACAACTACTACCGGGAGGAGTGGCTGATCGACCGTCTGGCCGGAACGGTGCAGCGTGTCTTCGGCCACGCGCCATGTGTCGACACGGTGGGTCAAGCCGATGGCCTGGCGGCCATCAGCCTGCGCGCCGATGGGGCGACCGTCGGCTGCTCTCAGCCGTGGCAACCCACCGACGCTAGCGCCGCAGCTACGCCGGCGACCGACGATCATCCATTCGTGTACCTGCATGACCGATTCATCCCTGCCTTCTACCTGCTTGCGCTGGCGCTGATCCTCATCGTGTCAGCGGCGTCGGTCCGCGTGGTGGCCGGGCGTTTCGGGCAGATGGGCGGATACCTGGACCTGTTCTTCATGGGCGCCGCGTTCCTGCTGCTCGAGACCAAGAGCGTCATCCAGTTCGCCCTGCTGTTCGGCACCACCTGGTTCGTGAATGCGCTCGTCTTCGCCGGCGTCCTGCTGGCCGTGCTGGTGGCCGTCGAGGTGGCTCGCCGCGTCACGCTTCCGCCCATCGGCTTCCTCTACGCGGCGCTGCTGCTGAGCGTGGGCGTCGCCTGGGTCATCCCGCCGGGAGCGCTGCTCGCCTTCGACGGCCCGCTGCGCTTCGTGGCGGCTGTGCTCATCTGGTTCACGTCCATCTTCATCGCCAACCTCGTCTTCGCCGGGCGCTTCCGGACGGTCGAGGCGTCGAACGTGGCGTTCGGTGCGAACCTGCTGGGCGCCATGGTCGGCGGCGTCCTCGAGTACGTATCGCTGGTCACCGGCTACCAGGCGCTGCTGATCCTGGTTGCGCTGCTGTACGGCGGCGCCTTCCTGTCCGGGCGAGTTCACCTTGGCCGCCGGGCGACCGCCTCGATGCCAGCCATCGCCGGCACCGATTGATTCAGGGCAGCCGGTTGACCAGCCGGTTCGCCAGGTCGATCGAGTAGTTCTGCCCGCGGTCGTGGGGATAGACCTGGAACATGCTCCCGACCCAGAGACCGGGTACGGGCGTCTCGAACGGCGGGATGTGGTCGCGGTAGTCGACGGTCACGATCGGCTGGGCGAACGGCGCCGCGAACGACCAGGCCTGGGTGATCCAGTCGCGGCTGAAGCCAGGGTTGATGCGCGCAAGGTGCGGCGCGAACTGGTCGACGACTTCATCGGTCGAAAGCTTCAAGAGGGGATCGTCCATCGGCCGGTAGTTGCCCAGGTAGACCAGCCGCCGGCCGCCGTAGTCGGCCGGGTCCATGTAATTCGTGTGCTCCACCAGGCACATGAACGGGAACCCCGGGTCATTGACGTTCATCCAGTAGCCGTCCGTCAGCGGCCGATCGAGCGCCAGCACGACGCAATGGGCTCCATAGGCCTGGCCCCATTCGTACATGGACCGATACGCCTCTGGCAGCTCGGGCACCAGCCGGCAGGTCAACCGCACGGCCAGGGTGGAGACGACCCGATCGACCTCGACCTGCTCCCCTTCCGCGGTAGTCACCGTCAGCCCGCCTGCCTGGCTCGTGCGCACCTCCTTGACCTCGGTTCCGAGACGAAGGTCGCCCCGGAGCTCGCCGATCCGCTCCGCCAGGCGGTTGTAGAGCCGCTGGAAGCCGCCGCGCAGGTACCCCAGCTCGGCGGTGCGGTCGTGGACGCGTGCCCAGAACCACGGCATCGCGATCTGATCGGCCAGCGCGCCAAACTTGCCACGCAGGAGCGGCCCCCAGACGACGTCGTATCCGCGCTCACCCATGCGCCCACGGATCCAGTCAGCGGCGGTCCCGCCCTCCAATCGCTCGGGATTGGGCAGCGCCTTGAGGTACGCGAGCCAGGCGCCCATCCGCAGCCGATCGGTCAGCGGCAGCGGTTGGAAGCGCAGGAGCGACATCGGCGAGTCCAGCTGGTGAACGCGACCATCACGGAGCGTGACGGTCAGCGGCCGCGGCCACAGCAGCTCGTCACCCAGGCCGAGCTCGGTGATGAGGCCGATGGCGTGGCGATCGCCGCGGAAGAGGTGGTGATAGAACTTCTCCAGCCACATCCCCGGCTCGATCTCGAAGCCCGCGGCCAGCCCTCCCGGGAGCGGCTCCCGCTCGAAGACGACGACCTCGCCCCCGCGCTGCGCCAGGCGATAGGCCACCGTCAGGCCCAGGGCGCCGGCGCCCAGGACGGCAGTGCGGGTCAGGGGTCGCATCGGCGTAATCGTCCATGATCGCGGGCGCCCCGTGCCAGCTCCTCGCGCGCGATCGCCCCGGTTGCACCTGGCGGGTCACTGGACCAAGGAACGCCGAGACAGGGGTGCCGGAGGGTAGCTCCTTGGCCTGATTCCCAGCATCTGGATCGAATTGCCATGCTGCGGATGGTTCCGTGGTCGAGTGACCCATCAGCTGGAACGTGCCGGGCTGAGGCGCTGGCAATAGTTGGCGGGGATGCCCAGCGGGCATGGGTAGGTGCCCGGTACTGTTGACCGCGTTGGACACCGCTGCCTAGCCTGCCCGCCTCATGCCCGACCGCCTCAGCACGCGCGCAACGCTCGTCGCCGTCCTGGTCGCCGCCTTCCTGGCCGTCCAGGTGGCCGTCCCGGTGGCTGCCCTCTTCGCCCCGCGTCCCGCTCGGTTCGCATGGCACATGTACTCCGCCCTGCCTGACCTCCCCAGGGCCTGGACGGTGAGCGCAGATGGGACCGAAGAGCCGGTCCACCTGGCCAGCCTGTTCGCCGTGCAGCGTGCCGAGATCGACTACGCCGCGGTCCTGCGCACCGGGCTGTGCGATGCGACCGGCGCAGCAGCCGTGAAGATCCAGGCCGCCGATGCCACCGAGCCCGAGGTCATCGACTGCCAGTGACTGCCTGGCTGCGACGCATGGCAGCAACCACCGCTCCGGCCCGGCCGGTGGCGATGGCGCGCATCGTGGTCGCGTTCGCCGCGCTGCTGGAGCTGCCTAACAGCCGCGACACCCTCGTGAGCCTGGCCAGCCCATCGGTCATTCACGCGCCGTATCTGGCGTTCATGCCGCGGCCCACCGAGCCGCTGGCGCTCGGGCTCATCGGTCTTTGGCTGGTGAGCGCGCCCTCCTTCATGGTCGGCTGGCGCAGCCGGCTGACCGGCGGCGTGCTGACGGCGACCCTTGGATCGGTCCTGCTGCTGGATCAGCAGCTGTACAGCAACCACCTCTACCTGATATTCCTGGCAACAGGCCTACTGACCGTCGCCAACAGCGGCGCGGCGATCTCGCTGGACGCGCGGCGGGATGGCGGCCGCGACTTCATCCCCGGTTGGCCGGTTCGGGTGCTCTGCCTCCAGGTGAGCCTGGTCTACGGCTTCGCGGCCCTCGCCAAGCTCAACCCGGACTTCCTCTCCGGCTCGGTGCTCGCCTCCTACCTGCGCTCGGGCTTTCTGGGCTTTCCCGATGCGTGGCGCTCGTTCGAGCCGATGTTCATCCTCTCCATCCTGGCGGTCTCCACCGAGGCGTTTCTGGCCTTCAGCCTCTGGTCGGCCCGATGGCGGCCGGCGGCCATGGTCGCCGGCCTTGGGCTGCACCTCTTCATCACCGGTTGGCTGAACCCGACCGGCTCGCTGCTCGTCTTCTCGCTCGCCATCCTGCCGCTCTACCTGCTGTTTCTGGATGCGCAGCCACAGGGCAGGGCGGTGGTCTGGGATGACGGGTGCGGCTTCTGCGCCGGCTGGGTTCGCTGGTTCCGGCGGCTGGACTGGCTGCACGCCCTCCGGTTCGTGTCGCGCTCGGAGCTGGCCAACTCGCGCCTGCTGGTGGACGAGGAGGCTGCCGCCCGCGCATTGCAGATCGTGCTGCCCAGCGGTGGCGTGCGCGGCGGCTTCGCGGCGGTCGTCCGCGTGCTCGAGATCCTGCCCGTCACCTTCCTGTGGGCCCCGTTGCTGCGCCTGCCGCCGATTGCGGCGATTGGCGAGCGCGTCTACCGCAGGGTGGCCGCCAGCCGCCGGTGCGAGCTGCCGCTCCGTGCCGATCCGGCCGCCGTCTCGCGGAGCTCGTAGATCACCCAGCCGTCCGCGATGGCCAGCTCGCGGTAGTTGGCGCGCACGAAGCCGCGAATCGGATCGAGCAGGTCCAGGTCGCGCCCGTCGGAAGCCAGCGGCCGCGGGACGAGCAACGCCTGGAATCCCGGCTGGCCCGGGGCGTCTGAGCCCGCATCGACGATCAGGCGCGGCGGATCCGCGGCCAGCTGCGACAGCACCTCGTCGATCAGCTGCGGCGTGGCGTAGCCCGGTGTGACCAGCGGGTAGAGGTAGCTGTACTTCGTGGCGGAGGCCCGATCGGCCTCCAGGTAGAGCTCCGGCTCGTTGCCCCACACCCAGATGGAGTCATCGGGTCCGCTGGCGTCCCGGACGACCGCGGCGGCGGCCTGGCTGTGGTCGTGATCCCCGGCGATCATCCCCCACTCCATGGCGCCGGCGATGACGCTGGCAGCGAGGGAGATGAGGATCGTGGCGGCCCACGGCAGCAGGAGGGCCAGGCGCTGGGTGCGCCACAGCACCCGCAGCCGGTCGATGCCCAGGCCCGTCAGCGTCGCCAGAGGGATAGCCAGGGGGATCGCGTAGTGCGCCAGGAAACGCCCCTGGACCACGAACGAGGCGATGGCCAGTGCGAGCCACGCCAAGCAGGCGACGGCGACCGTGCGCTGCATGCCCCTTTGCTTCAGGGCCGCGTAGGTCCCGTGAAAGACCGGGATGACGAGGAACACGAGCGACAGCAGGGTCCAGGCCATCACCGGGCCGAGGAGCCCGACGCCGATGGCCAGTCCCACTGCGCGGTAGGCCGCTCCGTAGGTCACGACCGCATCAACGGCGGCGTTGGTCGCCGCAGCCAGGTAGAGCCAGCTGGCGACGGCCGCTGCCGGCACGGCGGCTCCC
>CBFGSY010000161.1:0-4833 GCA_965651545.1 uncultured bacterium
GCGCGCGTGGCGTCGGGCTGTTCCGTACCGAATTTCTGTTCCTCGAGCGTCCAGCGGCCCCAACCGAAGATGAGCAGACGCTCGCCTATGAGCGAGTCGTCAAGGCCTTTCCGGGCCAGCCGGTCACGATCCGCCTGCTGGACGTCGGTGGAGACAAGCCGATCCCGTACCTGCCGCTGCCGAAGGAGGACAACCCTTTCCTCGGCACCCGAGCGCTCAGGCTCGCCGAACGTCACCCCGACCTGTTCCTGACCCAGCTGCGTGCCTGCTACCGGGCGGCTGCGGCCGGGTCGGTCCGCGTCATGGCGCCGATGGTGGCCGATGCACAGGACGCGGAGGACTTCAGGGCCCTTGCCAACCAGGCTCGCGAGGAGCTCGCCCATCAGGGAAAGGCGACCGGCGTTGTCCAGCTGGGCGTGATGCTGGAGATCCCGTCCGCCGTGCTGACGGCGCCGAGCTACTTCGGCGAGCTGGCATTCGTCAGCCTCGGCACCAACGACCTGCTGCAGTACACCCTCGCCGTCGACCGCGGAAACGCCGCCCTCGAGCGGTATCGAGATGCGCTGCACCCAGCCGTGCTGCGCCTGATCCGCATCTCGGTCGACGCCGCCGAGAGCGCCGGCATCTCACTTTCCGTCTGTGGCGAGATGGCCGGTGAGCCGGCGGCCGCGCTGGCACTGGTCGGGCTCGGAGTGCGCAGCCTGTCGATGAACGCTCTCAGCCTGCCATCCGTCAGGCGCGCCATCCGCGGGGCATCAGCGGTCCAGCTCAGCGGAGAAGCACAGGCGGCGTGCTTCGACCGGTCGGCGGCGGTCGCGCGCGCTCGCTTCGCGGAGCTTGCAACTGGACGCGCCAGTCGCCCTTGACATAAGTCGTTAGCATGCTATCCTTTGCCCATTGGTAGCAAGCTAACGAATTGGAGCTACTGGTGACAACCCGGAATGCAGTCCTGAAAGCTTCGGCGGCGAGCGTTGCGCGTCGTTCGAAGCCGCGCCTCGGTGGAGTGCCGCTCAGCCTTTCGCGGCTCACGAATCCGCTGACGCTCCGCCTGGCTGGCAAACGCTGGAACCCGATCTTTGCCGTGGTGGTGCACCGCGGCCGGCGGTCCGGTCGCGTCTACCGGACGACGGTCGCTGCCAGGCGCATCGAGGGCGGCTTCATCATCTCGCTCGCCTTCGGCCCGCAGGTCGATTGGTATCGCAACCTGATGGCCGCCGGCAGCGCGACCATCCGCTGGCGCGGAACCGACTACCCGGCGACTGATCCCGAGGTCATTGACGCGGAGCTCGGCCGATCGGCCTTCCTTCCGGTTCAGCGGCTGCTGGTCAGGCTTGCCGGCATCAGCGGCTACGTTCGGCTGCACGATGTCGCGGACGTCGCCGCGGCGCGATGACCTGGTCGGTTCGCCTGGCAGGCGACCCGCCTGCGCCAGTGGGCACCCCCGAGTTCGTCATCGAGGAGAGCCTCGGCTATCTCGTGAACCGAGCGGCCAGGCTGTTTGCGCGCCAGCTGGCGGACCGGCTGCGCCCCCATGGAATTGGGATCGGCCAGTGGGCGGTGCTCATGTTCCTGTGGGCGCGCGATGGCACGACCCAGGCCGAGCTCTCGCGCCTGGTGGCAATCGAGCCACCAACCATGGTGCGAACCGTCGATCGCCTCGTCCGCGACGGCCTGGTGACGCGGGCCCCGGATCCGCAGGACGCACGCGCCAGTCGCATTCAGCTGACGGACCGGGGCCGTTCCCTCCGCGATCAGCTCGTGCCGGAGGCGGTAGCCGTCAATCGATCCGCGGCCGAGTCACTGGGCGCAGCCGAGGCGAGGACTCTCCGACGCCTCCTGGGCAGGCTGACTGCGGATGACGAGCCGACCCCCCGGGCGCGAAAATGAGCCGTGGCCAGCGACGCACCGCATCCGAACGCCGCCCTGGGCGGCGAGCCGATCCGCACGGTCAGCCGCGAGGATCTGAAGGCCAAGCTGGATCGAGGCGACAAATTCCAGCTGATCATGGCGCTCAATCGATGGGCGTTTGACGCCAAGCACATCCCGGGCTCGCGGCACTTCGACACGCCCGAGGAGCTGCACGCGGCGATCGGGCCGGATGACGAGATCGTGGTCTACTGCTCGAACGTCGACTGCCTGTCCAGCGTCGCGCTGTACCGCGACCTGGTCGCCCGCGGCTATCGGAACGTGCGCCGCTACTCCGGCGGCCTGCTCGACTGGGAGGATGCGGGGCTCCCGCTGGAAGGCGCCTTCGTGGCGTCCGCATGACGCGCCGATCGGCGCGTTCCCGCCAACATGCCGACCATCCATACGCGCGGCAGATCGAGGCGGAGCGGCGCGGCTGGTATGAGCTCGTCGGCCTGGTACGCTCGCTGACCCCGGAGGAATGCCTGGAGCCAGGCTACTACGCGGATCCGGACTGGACGGTGCGCGACGTTGTCGCCCATCTGGGAACGTGGTTGGCAGAGGCCCAGGCACAGTTCGAGCGGATCAGCTCCGGGACCTATGAGGGCCACGAGGTCGACATCGACGCCATGAATGCGGCGTTCCTGGCGGCGATGGACGGCCAGCCATGGGACGTTGCCTGGGTGCAGGCCAACGCCGGTCGCACGCGGATGCTCGAGGAGTGGTGGCTCATCCAAGAGCCGACCGATGAGGCCGCGTGGTGGATCCGCAAGGCCGGCTGCGACCACTACACCGAGCACCTCGGACGCCTGCGGCAGTGGGTCGCCGAGCTGATCGGCCGGCGCGGGACGGCGCCTGCATGACTGTCCGAGGCTGGAATGCACAGGCCACGCGAAGCGGAGGGCGCTGTGGAAATTGTTGTGGATAACTTGGTGGACATACCCCCTTCGCAACGCGGTTTGACGGGCGTAGCATTCGCCGCCGACGCGCATCATTTCATCGGCTCTCATCAAGGCATCGCGCGTCCCGAGCAGATCCCTCCTCACAACATCGGAGGCACCTTGGCCATGTCCGATAGTTCGCCCACGCCCTCGGCGCGATCACCGCAACGTGTGCCGGCGCGCGCCGCACCCCCTGCGGATGTCGTCGAGTTCATCCGGTTCTGTCACCGCCGTCGCCACGTCGGCTGGCCCGAGATTTACGATGAAATGTGGGCGGTTGCCGCACGACGCGAGTTCAACGGCTGGGACCATGACCAGCTCGCCGAACACGGCGTGACGTTTGCGCTATACGAGATGCCGAAGTTGGCCGGCTGGGTGCGGGCTGTCCTCGGCGCTCAGCCGATGGGCGACGAAGCGGACCTTCGGCCCATCGTGCGACAGGCCGTCGGGCCTGCCTGAGAAGGTATCGAAAGAGGCCGCTGGGACCACCCTGGGACCATCGGCTGGCGGTCCTGCAGGGTCGCTGAAGCGGGGATCGGCACGGGTCGGGAGTTATCCACACGCGCCTCCGTGACCGGTCCGACTATCCACAATTTGGGGCCGATGGGGGCCGCCGATCGGGCTAGTACGGGTGCCGGCGCGCCATCTCCCGCTCGATCATGCGCTCCATGACCATGTATTTCTCGATCCGCCGGCGCAGCTCGTTCGCCTCCGGCGTGTAGAGATGGACGAACTGCTGCAGCTCCAGGCTGAGCTTGCGGCTGAACATCCGGGCGTGGTCCAGGTTGCGTCGCAGCAGCACCTGGTCCATCCGGCGAAGGTGCTCCTCGTTGAGCAGGTCCTCGTCCCGCAGCAGCTGCTTGTCGACCTCGATCTGGGTGGGCTGCAGCTGCGTGCGAGTGATGATGCGGTCGTCGTGCTGCTCATCGGTCATGGGCTGGGCTGAGTCTAGCGGAGGGACCGCCATACGCTCGCGCCCGGCGGCGGCACCTGCTCGGCGGCGTAGTAGGATCGGCCCGCTCGTCCCCGTAGCTCAGTGGACCAGAGCAGCCGCCTTCTAAGCGGCCGGTCGCAGGTTCGAATCCTGCCGGGGACGCCAAAACAGCCTCGGACCTTTACGCCTGCCCGGGTCACGGGCACACTGCCCCGGATGCGCCCGCCATCGTCAGGCCGGATCCTGGCCGCGGTCCTGTTCACCGATATGGTGAACTCGACCACCATTGCCGAGGAGCTGGGCGACCGTCGATGGAAGGCGCTCACCGCCCAGCACCACCGCATCGTGCGGCGCGAGCTGAAACGGTTCGGTGGGCGCGAGATCGACACCGCCGGTGACGGGTTCTTCGCGTCGTTCCGCGAACCTTCTGCAGCGATCGCCTGTGCCTGCTGCTCCTCCGCGGCTGTGCGCGAGCTGGGCGTCGAGATACGCGCGGGCGTGCATTTCGGTGAATGTGAACAGCTGGGCAGGAAGCTCAGCGGCATCACCGTCGTGGTGGGCGCTCGGATCATGGCGCTGGGCGGTGCGGGCGAGGTGCTCGTATCGGGCACGGCGGCTGAGCTCGCCCGCGGGGCTGGTTACGGCCTGGCCGACCGCGGCACGCATCAGCTGAAGGGCGTGGGAGGCGAGTGGAGAGTTTTCGGGGTCGATTCGGTCGAGGGAGTGCCACGTCCCAGACCGTTGGATCCCAAGCAAGCCGCTGAGCGCCGCGCGGCGATCACGCCCGAGGATGCGCGGAGGCGGATTGGGAGGCCGGCAGTGGCCATTGGCGCCGCCCTGGCTGCGCTTGCTGCCGCCGCGCTCGTGTTGGTGCTCTGGCGATCCCCGCAGGCGACTCCCCCAGGACCAGACACGATCGCGCGGATCGATGCCGCGGGCAAGGGATTCGATGCCCAGGTGGCCGCGGGAGCTCGAGCGTTCCCCGAGGACATCGTCTTCGACGGGGCCAGCTTCTGGATCGCCAATGTCCGCAATAGCACGCTCATGCGACTC
>CBFGSY010000162.1:0-4805 GCA_965651545.1 uncultured bacterium
GGCTCGGCGAGGAGGGGGCCGCGGCCGTCGTCAATTCCATCAACCCGGACCGACTCGCCGGCCAGCAGACGGTGGCCTTCGAGATCGTCGACGCGCTCGGCGAGCCGCCTGCGGCGGTGGCCATGCCGGTGGGCAATGCCGGCAACATCACCGCCTGCTGGGCCGGATTCGTCAGGTATGCGGAGGCGGGACTGACGGCGGGCGGGCAGCGACCACGCATGCTCGGCTTCCAGGCGGACGGCGCCGCGCCGATCGTGCGTGGCACACCGGTAGAGAATCCGGAGACGGTGGCCACCGCCATCCGCATCGGCAACCCGGCGTCCTGGAAGGGAGCCGTGTCGGCGCGCGACGAGTCGGGTGGCGTCATCGAGGCGGTCAGTGACGACGAGATCCTGGAGATGCAGCGCCGCATCATCGGCCTGGAGGGCATCTTCTGCGAACCGGCGTCCGCGGCGGGCGTTGCCGGGGCTGCGCGCCTCGCCCGGGAGGGCCGGATCGGCCCGTCCGAGGTCGTCGTCTGCATCCTGACGGGGCACGGTCTGAAAGACCCGGACGTGATGGCCGGCGAGGAGGGAAGCCTGCGCCCGGTGGCCCCCGACCTCGGCTCGATTCGGCAGGCGATGGGCCTCTAGCCGCTGGGGCCGCGGCCGTAGCGGGCCATGATGTCCAGCAGCCGGTCGGCCGGGAGGGCGTGGAAGGTTGCCCCGTTGCCGGTCATCGTCTCGGCGGCGATCAGAGAGTTGATGATCGCCTCTTCGGTGGCCTCGATCGCGCCCCAGAAGAGCTCGTTGATGTGGTCGTCGTCCAGCATGGTGAGCGCGTGGTGCGGAGCATCGCCCTCGTCCTCTGCCGTCAGCCCGCGGTTGCCGAGGGCAAAGGCAAGGAAGATGTCGCCACTGTCGTTCTCGCCACCGCCACCGGTTCGTGCCAGGCCGATGGTGGCGCGCTGCGCGAGTCGACGGCACTGGTGCGGCAGCAGCGGCGCGTCCGTGGCCAGCACCACGATGATCGAGCCGCCACCCGCGGCAGCGCGATCCGGGCCGGGGATCTCGGTGCGCGGGATCTCGCGCCCGACCGGCACGCCATCGATCATGAGCCGCTCGCGGATGCCATGGTTGGACTGCACCAGGGCCGCCACCGCGTAACCTCCGTGCTCTTCGGCAACCACCCGAGATGACGTTCCGATCCCGGCCTTGAAGCCGAACGCCTTCGTGCCGGTTCCGCCGCCGACGTTGCCCTCGGCGACCGGCCCGGTTGCGCAGGCATTGAGCGCAGCGAGCGCGTCGTCCTCGGTGATGTGCTGCGCATCGATGTCGTTCAGGTAGCCATCCCACGTCTCGGCCACCACCGGCAGCGACCATGGGGTCCGCCGCCGGCCGGCCTCGGGGCGAAGGCTGGCGCCGACGAGGGCGTGGTGCACCGCGCCGACCGAGTGCGTGTTGGTGAGGCCGATTGGCGTGGTCAGCATGCCGGCCTCCCGGATCCACTCCAGGCCGGTCGCCTCGCCGTTCCCGTTCAGCGTGTGGGTGCCCGCGAAGACGGGCTCGCTGCCTGGATCGGACTCGTGCGGCTGGATAATGGTGACGCCGGTCCGGACCGCCTCGCCCTGGATGAGGGTCCGATGTCCGACGCGGACACCGGCTACGTCGCAGATGCCATTCAGCCTGCCCGTGGGCAGGCTGCCGAGCACGATGCCGAGGTCACGCGCGCGCATCGACGCCCTCCTCCGCACCGGTGGGTGTCGCGCCGGCCCCGGCGAGGTGCCGCTCGACCGTTGCCTCGGCCGCCATGGCGCTGGCCGGCACGCCGGTGACCGCTTCCAGGAACGTCTGCCGGTCGAGCGCAACCAGCTGCGTCGAGGTGGCAGCCTCCACGGTGGCCGTGCGCGGCACGTCGCGGAGCAGGGCGATTTCGCCGAAGGCGTCGCCCGGCCCCAGGTCGCGCACGTGCCGGCCCCCGATGGAAACCGCCACTCGGCCGGTGGTGACGATGAAGAACTGATGCCCGGCGTCGCCCTGCCGCACCACGGTGGACCCCTGGTGCGCGTGCACCGGCAGCAGACCGGCGGCCAGCCGTTCGATGGGCGCGGCACCCAGTGGCGTGAAGATCGGGACGTGACGCAACAGCTCGATGTCCCGCGGGCGCGCCACGCCGACTGAATCGAGACGGCGGAGCACCGGCCAGGTGACGGCGGCCGCCAGGATCATGGCCCCGCCCGCCACCATGAACGCACCGCCATGGCCGGTGAGGGCGACGAGAGCCGGCGCCACGATCGAGCCCAACGCCAGTGAGCCCATGTGCACGCCCTCGAGCAGGCCGAACAATCGCGACAGCACGCTGTCCTGCGCGACGCGCTGCAGCAGCGTCCGGCCGGCGACATCCATGATCACTCTGCCCAGCCCGGCGGCCGCCAGCAGGACGACCACCATCGGAGCGTTCAGCAGCAGGCCGATGGACGCCAGCGGCACCGCCCAGAGCAGGATCCCCACGGCGAAGGGCGCCGACAGGCCGCGACGACCGATCAAGGCCAGCGTCAGCACGGAACCGGTCAGCCCGCCGAGGCCCAGCGCCGCGTTCAGAATGCCGACGCCTGACTCTCCGAGGCCGAGGACGTCGAGGGCGAGCACGACGATCAGGACGTCCAGCGCACCCCACAGCACCGCCGCTGCCCCCAGCACCTGGAGCACGGCGCGTGGCTCGCGCTCACGGACGAGCAGGCGGAATCCGCTGAATGCCTCCTGCAGCACGACGCGCCAGCCGCCGACCAGGGCAGCGCGACGGTCCTGGTCATCCAGCACCTGTATTCCGGCCACCAGGGCCGCTCCGAGCAGCGTCACCAGCGCCGATCCCGCGAAGACGGCGCCCGAGCCGACGATTGCCAGCACGACACCCGATACGAGCGGGCCCACCAGCATGCTGCCGGTCTCGATGGCTCCGGCGGCCACGTTCGCCGCGGTCAGCTCGGATGGCGTCCGCGACAGTGACGGGAGGATCGCCGCCTGGATCGGGCGAGTGAGGGTGATGCTGGTGGCCGCCGCCGAGGCAGTTAGGTAGACGAGCGGCGCGGGTGCGTCAGCGAGCAGCGCCGCAGCGGTCAGGCCGAGACAGGCCGTCTGGAGCAGGTACGCCGCCAGCAGCGCGCGCTCTCGCCGAACGTGGTCGCCGATGGAGGCAGCGAGCGGCGCGATGATGGCCGATGGCGCGAGCTGGATCAGGGCCGCAATGCCGGTCTCGGTGGCCCCGCCGCGGTTGAAGGCGTAGACCAGGATGGCGATCCAGCTGCTCCATTCCGCCAGCGAAAAGCCGGCGAAGGCGAGCAGGACGCGTCGCAGCGAGGCATTGTGCAGCACGGCCGCAACCACGGCCAGCGGCGCGGGCAGGCGGACCAGCGGCATCGGCGGGATCATCGCACGCCACGCTCTCCAGCGACCAGACCATCAGCGGGAGGCGCTGAGTGCCCGAACCGATCCCGGCCGCCTCCCGACATGGCCGGGACGTCCGTCCCTTGGCGATGCCCGGTGCCGGCGGATGATCGCCGCATTGGTGCCATCGGCCGACCCGGTCGACACCGATTCAGAGCGAATGGAGCCCAACTGATGACCGCGACCTACCGACCCAAGAGCCCAGCGTCCCGTGCTTTGGGTGCCGTCCTGACGGCGGGCATCGTGGGCCTGGCGTTGACCACCGGCTACGTGCACCTGGGACTGGGGGGCCTGCTGTTCACCCTGAATGCCGTCGGTTACGCCGGCCTGGCAGCCGCCTACATCATCGCCAGCGCGGCGCCACATTCCCTGATCGCCAGCTTCAGCTGGCTGCCGCGCATCGCACTGGCAGGCTATGCCGCGCTGACAATCGCGGCGTGGGCGATCCAGGGGCCGTACTTCCCGCTCGCCTACTTCGCCAAGGGCGTCGAGGTGGCGCTCATAGGGCTGATCACGATTGACGTCTTCCGCGTCTATGGCAGCCCGGTGGCGATGGCGCGCACGGCGGTTGCGTCCGTCGGGTCCCTGTTCGGCGGCAATCGCGGGATGACCGCATCGACCTAGCTGACGAGCCATCAGGGAGGTGGACCTCGCGTCCACCTCCCTTTCGATTGCGGGTAGAGTCCCCGACGTGACCAATGAGCCGGGCCGATGCAGCTGGGCCACCGGCGACCCGCTCAACCTCGAATACCACGACCGCGAATGGGGCGTTCCGCTCCATGACGATCGGGCCCTGTTCGAGCTCCTCAGCCTGGAGGGCGCCCAGGCCGGGCTCTCATGGACGACCATCCTCCGCAAGCGCGAGGGCTACCGGCACGCGTTCGCCGCTTTCGATCCTGAGCGCATCGCCGCGTTCGATGAGCGCGAGGTCGAGCGCCTGCTCAACGACCCCGGCATCGTGCGGAATCGCGCCAAGGTCGCATCGGTCATCCGCAATGCGCAGGCCTACCTGCGCCTGACCGATGACATCGGCTCATTCAGCGACCACCTCTGGTCCTTCGTAAGTGGTTCGCCGGTGCAGAACCGATGGGCGGCTCTTGGTGACCTCCCAGCCGAGACCGACACATCACGCGCGATGTCGAAGGACCTCAGAACCCGCGGCTTCAACTTCGTCGGGCCGACCATCCTGTACGCCCTCATGCAGTCGGCCGGCCTGGTCAACGACCACGTGGTGACCTGCTTCCGTTACCCGGAGCTGGGCGGACCGGCGTAGTCCCGACCATATACTCGGCGGCATGCCCCCCATCGCGTCGGTCGACGTGCCGGCGAGCAGCGCAAACCTGGGGAGCGGCTACGACGCTTTCGCGGTTGCGCTGAGCCTCA
>CBFGSY010000163.1:0-4788 GCA_965651545.1 uncultured bacterium
GGTGAAACGCGGCCACGAGGGCGAGCAGGAGCGTGAACCGGGCCGACGGGGCGAGCGAGTCCCAGTGGGCGGCGACGAACAGCAGTACCCCGGCGCACAGCAGCAATCCCCCAAGCCCCAGCGCGAGCCTCGCGGGCCAACGCGGACCCTCGGCCGGCTGGGCGGCTTCCCAGGCGCGGATCCGGTCGGCGGTAACCGCCTCGAACCGCACGGGGGCGGGGGGGGGACGGCCGGTCGCGGCGGCGGCGCGCGCGCCGGCGCGCCGCGCCTCTTCCTCCGTCATGTCGTAGGTGTTGAGCGAAATGCCGATCACCCGGGTGGGATGCACCGCCGATCCGATGGCCTCGTAGAGGCGCACGTAGTCGGCCAGCGGTGGGATCCGAAGCCACGACGCCTCGCGGTAGTCGCTGATGTACACTCGGGTGCTCTGATGGCAGAGAATCAAGGCGTCGGGACATGCGCCGTGGAGCAGACCCAGGGTCACGCCGGAGTACCCCGGATGGTTGATGCTTCCCTGCCCCTCCACCAGCACCACGTCCGCGTCCCGCGCGCCTTCCAGTACGAGTCGCTCGGCGGCGCCGGCAATGAAATCGGCCACCACGGCATCGACGGCAATGCCCCAGCCCTCGATCATGATGCCGGTCTGGCCGGTGGCGACGAAGCGGGTACGGACGCCGCGCTCGTTGAGCTGGCGGGCGAGCTGCAGCTGCGCGGTCATCTTCCCCACGTTGCAGTCGGTCCCGACGGTAAGCACCCTCAGCGGCGCCACCGTCTTGGCCAGTCCCGAGGCGATGGGCAGGTTCGCGGGCGGACGCCGCAGGTCGAACAGGGTGCGGCCGCGCTCACGAGCCTTCTGCGCCAGCAACGGGTCGTCCCCGAGGAAGGTGTGCAGCCCGTTCCAGATGTCGCAGCCATGATCCAGCGCCTCGGCGAGCCAGGCGCGCCACTCGTCGGGCATCCGGCCCCCCTGCGGCGCGATCCCGAGCAGCACGGCCGTAGGCCCGAACGCGAGGCCTTCGGTCATCGAGCCCACGATCGGGATCCGACCGCCGAAGCCCAGCACGTCCTGCACCACCTTCCCGGCCTGCTGCCGGTCGAGCACTCCGACCGTGCGGTCGGGCAGATACCGGATCACCGAATTGGCGGTCTTCGACGTCATCGGCGAGAAGTCGCCGTCGGCCACGATGAGAAAGCGTGGAGCGGTCATGCGGTCAGGGGTGGGAGGGTTGAATGGTCGAGGGGGCCTCCGCCGGCCGGGTGCCGCTCGGCGCCACCGCGGAGATCGGGTCCCCATAGATCTCGCCGACGAGGACATGGCGTATCAGGATCATGATCAGCGCCAGGATCGGCACCGCGATGATCAGTCCCGACAGCCCGAACAGCTTCCCGATCAGCAGCACACCCGCGATCGTGACGACCGGCGGCAGGTTCACCTGCCGCTCCATCACGAGCGGCGCGACGAAATTGGCCTCGATGATGTGGACTACGACGCCGAGCGCGGCCACCAGCAGGGCCTTGGTCACGCCGAACGCGCCGAGGGCGAAGAGCGCGGGCAGCACGGTGGAGAGCAGCACGCCGAAGAACGGAACGATGGCCGCCACCCCGGCGAACACGCCGAAGGCGAGGAAGTACGGCATCCCCAGCGCCCACAGCCCGAGCGTGGTGAGCGCCGCGAGCAGCACCATGGCGATGATCTGGCCGAGCACCCAGGCACGGATCGTCCCGTTCAGGTCCGTGAGGATCGCCCATGCGAGCGGGCGCCGCGCCGGCGGCGCGAGCGCCACGATTCCCTGGGCGTAGATGGCCGGGTGCCGCGCCAGGAAGATCGACATCACCAGCACGCTCACCCCTTCGATCAGCACTTCGACGCCGCCCTTGAGGTAGGGCACGGCCGCGCCCCGCATGAAGGCCAGGATTTCGCCGAGGGCCGAGGCCAGGAACCCGGGCGCCCCATCGGCGCCGGGTGCAGCGCCGCGCCCCAGCACCGGAATGCTGCGGAGGAAGGCGTTGATGTTGGCGTCGAGATTGGCCAAGTATTGTGGCAGGTTGGTCAGCAGGTCCTGCACCTGCTCCGTCACCGGCGGAGCGATGAGCAGCACGGTCCCCACCAGCGCGCCCAGCGTCGCGGCCACGCCCAGGGTCAGCCCGATCGGACGCGGCATGTCGGCACGGCGCTCGAGCACGTCCGTCAACGCATCGAGGTATATGGCCAGGATGACGGCGAGGAAGACGACGAGCAGGACGTCGATGACCTTGACCGCCAGGACCACCAACGCCACGGCCAGCAGGAGCCGCCCGATCGGGAAGCTCCGCTGGCCGCCGGACCTCGAAGGCGAAGTCAGTGGCTGGACCCTTCGTCTCCCTCTTCCACGAGCTCGGCGTCGTGCACGTCGGGCGTGCCGCGGTTGAGCTGCCGCGTGGACGCCCCCTGCCCCGGGGCGATCAGGCCCATACGGGCCTTGAGCTCGAGCAGCTGCTGGTCGGAGCTCCCCTTGTACTCCAGCGCCTCGAACTGGCGGGCGAGCTGGTCACCCGACACCTCCTCGTTGAGCTCCGCGGCGGCGAGCGCCTTCCGCTCGCTGGCTTCGATCTTCTCGGCCATGCGCTCGAACGACTCGAAGGCGCTCTTGTCCGACATGCCCGACATCGTCTCCTGGATCCGCGCCTGAGCCTCGGCCCGCTTGGCCCGCGCCACCAGGATGTTCTTCTTCCGCTTGGCCTCTTCGATCTTGTCGTTGAGCTGCCGCAGCGAAAGCTTGAGCGCGTCGGTCTCCGCCTTGTGCTTGAGCCAGGTCTCGTGGAGCTGCTGGGCGCCTTGGAGGTGCTCGTTGTACCGGCCGAGCGCCTGCTTGGCCATGTCGTCCCGTCCTTCCTGCACGGCCAGCATGGCGCGGCGCTCCCAGTCCTCCGCCTGCTTCTTCATGTTCTCGGCGTCGGCCTGGAGCTTCTTCTCGTCCGCGATCGCCGAGGCCACCTGCTGCTTGGCCTTGGCCAGCTGCGTCTTCATATCGACGATCAGCTGGTTGAGCATCTTCTCCGGATTCTCGGCCCGCGAGATCAGGTCGTTGATGTTCGACCGGAGCAGGGTCGAGAGACGGTCAAAGAGTCCCATGTCGCGTCACCTTTCCCGGTACGGCGCCAGCGTCGTGAGGTGCGAGGCCAGCGCCAGCGTGATCGAGTCGAAGCTCGCCTCGAACTCGCTGAAGTCGAGGTTCTCCAGCTCGAGCGTGTCGGTCAGCACGACATGGTCGCCCTCGAGGCCGTACGATCCGTGGACCAGCTCCCGCGCGTTGTACTCCAGGAGCTGGCGGAAGAGCTCGCTGCGCCGCGGCTCGCTGGCCGGCAGCTCCATCACGCGCACCCGGAGGATCACGACCGGCGGGGCGAAGTGCACCACCGCCTCAGCGTCGTCCGGCGTCCGGGCGACCCACAGGTTGGGCTCGATCTCCGTGACCGCCAGGCCGCCGCCGTCGAGCCGGTCCAGGAACGACTGAATGTCCTCGCGGGTGATCATCGATGTGCCCCTCCCGGCAGCTGGTCCGGCTCTCGCGCCTGCGCCAGGAGACGCTCGGCGAAATCTAACCGCTCCTCAACTTCGGCCAACCGGCCGCGAAGCTGGTCCACCTCGGCCAGCAGCGCCGGATCGGGCTCGCCAGAGCTGCGGCCGCGGATCCGGTCTCCGACCGCGTGCGCGACGGGGCCGGTGAAAATCTTGACCAACCCGAAGATGAGGATGGCAAAGGCGGCCAGGTCGAACGGACCCATATGATGACTCTCCCTCCTGCGGCGTCGGACGCGGCGCCGTGCGCGCTCAGCCTCGGGGCAGTCGTCCCGGCTCGGCGGTGTCCTGGCCCCGCACCAGGAGACGCTCGGTAAAGTCGAGCCGCTCTTCCAGCTCGGCCAGCCGCACGGTGAGGGTATCCACCTCAGCCAGCCGGTGCCGCAACTGCTCCACCTCTTCCCGGAGCGCGGGGTCGCCGGCCCCCCGGTGCTCCAACCGCCGCGCGAGTGCCCGGGCGATCGGCCAGCACACGATGGTGAACGCGGCCATGACCACGACCACCATCATCACCAGCCCGGGCGCTCCGGCGTTGAGCAGGAACAGGTTCGGGTCGAAGGGGATCGATGGCGGCGTCGGGGGCACGGGCACCTGCAGCAGCATCACGGCACACCCCCCTCGCCCATCGCTGCGATGATGAAGACCTGGTGATCGATCACTCGCTCGCTCCGATCTTGCCCTGTTCCTGCCGCTGGGAGAGCAGCCGCTCAGCGAAATCCACCCGCTCGTGCAGCTCGGAAACCTCGGCGCGCAACGCATCGACCTCCGCCAGGAGTTCAGGGTCGTGGGTCGGGCGCCCATGATTTCTGATCCGCTCCGCCAGCGCCTTGCCGACAGGGCTGAGCGACAGCAGAAACAGCGTGCCTCCGCCGAAGATGAAGGTGATCGCGAATAGGCCTTCCATGTCCATCCCCTGGCTCCCCGCGGCAGTAGTGTCCAGCGGCCACCTACGTACCCGCTCGACCGAATGTTTCAGGGAGCAACGCCCGCCCGGTCACAGGTAGCTTCAGACCAGCTCGACTGCCTCAATCGCGCCTAAAGAGACGGCGATCTCGGTATCGTCGCTGCCGGCGGGCCGGAGGTAGACCTCGTGGGCGGTGATGTGGGTGTCGACGCTCATCGGGATGCCCACGACCTCCATGCGGTCGGTTGTGGTGATGCGGACCGGCTGCTCGTGCCCGCCCGCGTAACCCAGCAGCGCGATGATGTCTTCGTAGGTCATGGGGTCC
>CBFGSY010000164.1:0-4587 GCA_965651545.1 uncultured bacterium
ACGACCAGCTGGTCAGCCGCCGACTCGGCGCCCCACACCTCGCCCGGCCGCCCGAGCAGCTGCCGCACCTCAGCCGGCTGGCTCTCCGCGGGGAAGCTCATGAACGTCTCGCTGCGCGGGTCGAAGCGCAGGATCGCATTGGCGGTGAAGTCGGTCAGCCACACGGCGTCGGTGTCGTCGACGAACACGGCATAGGCCTGCGGCGATTCGCCTGGCAGCGCCCACTCGCGCCAGGCATCCGTTCGAGGGTCGTACACGCCCACCTGGCCGGCGTACCATTCGCTGACCCAGATGCGGCCGCGCGAATCGGACCATGCGCGGCGCAGGCCGGCACCCGCGGTGGGCGGGTCGATGATGCGCACCTCGCCGCTCGCGCGATCCACGGCGCCCAGGTAGCTGCCCGCCAGCGAGCTGTAGTAGATCTCGCCATCGGGCGTGGCGGTGATGCCGTAGGGGCCGACGCCGCGCGGAGCGTTGAAGACGCGAACCCGCCCGCTCGCGGGATTGGCGCTGCCGTAGAAGCCGGACTGGCCGGTGAACCAGAGCGTCCCGTCACCGTCGAAGGCGGCGGTGTTCAGGTTGGCGCCCGCGGCGTCGGCTGGGAGCGGGAAGCGCTCGATCCGGTCCGTCTCGGGGTCGACGCGGACGATGGCATTCAGGCCGCCGTCGGTGATCCATGGCGCTCCGTCCGGCCCCACGATCACCCCATGCGGGGCCGATCCGGCGCCAAGGCCCACCTCGCGGACGTTGCCGCCCTCCGGGTCCAGCCAGCCCAGCTCGCCGGAGCCCTGGGCGGTGTACCAGACGCCGCCGTCGGCGGCAGGGGCGACGTCGTGCGGATGCGATCCCGCCGGGACCGGGTAGGTCTGCACTGAATAGCTCGGTGCCTGGCGGGGAGTGGCAGTCGGACGCGTGGTTTCCGTGGTATCGGGGCTCTGCGAGGTTGTCGGCGACGCTGTGACGATCGGCTGGGTGGGTGTCGGGGTGGCGCTGCAGGCGGCAAGGCCGGCGGCGAGGCAGGCGGCTGCCAACCGCTGTGGAGAGGCTTGCGTGCGGGCCATGCCCATGGATACGCAGTAGGTGACTGACCCGATCTCGACCGCCTTCGTCATTCGATCCTCAGGCGGCGGGAACGTGCTTCGGGGTCGGTGAAGTCCAGCAGGCGATCACCCTCGTCACGCAGGGCCGTTCGGTCCTGCCGCGTCATCGCGCCGTAAAGGTGGATGCGCAAGGTAGCGACGCTGCCCGCTCGCTCCACCTTCCAGGTCGCACTGAGAAAGCCGTCGACCAGCACGAACCCCTTCCACAGCGGCGATGCACCCCGCAGCGAGCCCATCACTCGGCTGCGGTCCTTATGCGACAGCAGGATGTTGTCGTACTCGGGGAGGAACCGGATCGGCGCCGGTGTCTGCGCGTCTGGCAAGGGGCCGTCGGGCATATCGAACAGCTCGCGGCCGGATTCGTCACGGAACGTTCGGAGCTGGGGTCGCAGGCGCTCGAGGATGGGGCGGATCCCGGTCAGCCAGGACCAGACCTGGACGTCGGCAGCGGTTGCCGGCCCGAAGGCGGCCAGGTAGCGGAGGACCAGCTCGTCGGCCGTCGTGGGAGTGAACGGCGCATCCGCCAGCCACGCCTCGGTCAACGTGACGCGGGGCTGGCCGCTGCGCCCCCACAGGCCCCGCGGCGGAACCTGCACCAACGGCACCAGGTAGCGGACCGCGTAGGCGAGCGGACCCGGCTCCGCCATTGGCCAGCGCTGGGCAAGGCGGTGCCCGAGCTCGCTGATCGTCATCGGACGATCCTCCAGCAGCCGCCGGCCCTCCTCCAGCACCTCTGGCACCGGCACTTCGGCGATCGCCCGCGCAAACGGGCTGTAGCGGAATTGGCGCTCGGCGACGGGTTGCAGGACCGGCCGCACCGCCAACGTATCGCGCGCCGAGAAGAGGTGGATGGTGGTGCGGAGCATGGTGGTCGCCCGCACCGCCCGTCGACTGTCGATCAGCCCCGCCAGCTCATCGGCCTTGAAGCCCTCCAAGCGCGTCCACAGCCCAATGTAGGGATCGGCCGGCACCTGGGCCTGCATCCCCACCAGATGCTCCATAGCCTGCTCCGCGGTGAGCGCGTGCCGCTCGAGCAGCAGCTGGCGTGCCAGCAGCGCTCGGTTCAGAGCGCGCCGGCTGAGGGCATCGACCACGGTCCGATAATGCGGCATGCCCGAGCCCGTCGCCGCTCGACCGCTACCGCTGCTCCGCCTCGCCCGGCTTGATGAGGCAGACGCGATCGACGCGCTGATGAAGGCATCGACGCGTGGCCTGTTCCCGAACTACTACGACGCAGACCAGACCGAGGCATCGGTGCAGCACATCGCCGCCGTCGACCGCTCGCTGATCGCAGATGGCACCTATTTCGTCGCCGAGATCGACGGGGACCTGGTCGCCTGCGGTGGCTGGAGCCGGCGTGACAAGCTGTACACCGGCTCCGGCGAGGGCGCGGGCGACGCGCGGCTGCTGGATCCATCCACCGAGCCAGCACGAGTGCGAGCCATGTTCGTCAGGCAGGACTGGACGCGTCGGGGCTTGGGCCGTCGCATCCTGGAGGCGTGCGAAGCCGCCGCGCGCGCCGAGGGGTTCCATACGCTGGCCCTGATGGCGACCGCGCCGGGTCGCCCCCTGTACGAGGCCTACGGCTTCCGGCCGACCGAGGAGACCGTCGTCAGGATGCCGAATGGCGTCGAGATAGCGTCCACGGCCATGGAAATGCATCTGACATGACAAGGTTCGGGACCATCGTCTTCGTGGCATGTCTCGTCGGACAGTCCGGGTGCGGCATGATTCTTCAACCTCGAGCGAGCCCGTCCCAGGCGTGGATCGAAGTACGTGGCGTCGAATCTGCCGGGCAACCGATGTCCCTCGAGGTGGGCGATCAAGCCTGGACGGTCACGACAAGAGACGGAGGTGGCATCGCCATGCCATCGCTCGCCCGGCAATTGTCTGGGCGGCTCGTTGGGCTGCGCGATTGCCATCTCTTTGCACTCTTCCTAGTCGCGCCGGGCTCTGCTCTGCACGTCCAGGTGTTCCTCGATGGAACCGCGCACATTGAGGATTGGTCCGACAAAGCCCTCGTCTATGGCCCTGGCCTCGCCGAGAGGCAAAGGACTCACTGCTAGCGATGGATTACGCCAAAGGCCCGCTCAACCACAGGGCGGACCAGCTCGTCACTCGGATGGGAGCCGTCGAGTAGCGCCATTGCCGCGTCGCTGTCAACCCAGCGCGGGTCTAGGTGCAGGCCGGGCTCGATGCGTGGCTTATGGAGGTCGCCGCGGACCTCGACCAGGAAGTCGATCTCGTGGCGGTCGGCACCGTCATCCCCCGTCCAGGTCGTCACGCCAACGTCGGCGATGACGCGTTCGACGGACCAGCCGGTTTCCTCGCGCACCTCCCGCTCGAGACAGTTGAGGATGGCCTCACCCGGCTCGAGATGGCCGCCGACCAGGTCCCACGCACCGGGGAAGAGGCTCCGCGCCTGGCTCCGTCGCTGCATGAAAATCCTGCCTTGGCCATCGTGGATCACCGCGCCCACGATCCATCGCTCGCCGGGCCTTGGGATCGGCAGCCGCAGGTCCCGCGGCCTCCTCATCGGTGCACAATGGTTCCTCTAGTGGGCGGCTCAAGCGGCACCCGGTAGCCTACTGGCTACCATGAGCCGATGCGTTTCGACCGCCTCCTGGAACGCTTCGCTACGGCCTGCCGCGCGGACGAGCGCGTTCTGGCCGCTTACCTCTCCGGGTCCCTCGCAGCCGGGACCGCTGACGAGCACTCGGACCTCGACCTCTGCCTGATCGCCGCGGATGAGACACGCGACGCGCTGTGGGCGGAGCGGGAGTCCCTGGTGCGGTCGCTCGGCGAGCCGCTGCTGCTCGAGGACTTCGACAGTGGCCGGACGGTCTTCTTCATCCTGGCCGATGCGACCGAAGGCGAGCTGACCATCGCCGACCTCGGCCATCTGACGGCGTCGGGCATCGGGCCGTATCGGTCCATCTTCGATCGATCCGGCATCCTGGAGGGGGTCATCCTCAGGGGCGAGCCGCCGGAAGCCGCCGAGCAGACGGAGGAGCTGCGCCGCATCGTCCACTGGTTCTGGCACGATCTCTCGCACTTCATCACCGCCATCGGCCGCGGCCAGGCGTGGTGGGCCGCCGGGCAGCTCGGAGCGCTGCGGACGTACTGCGTCAACCTGACGCGACTGCGCGCGGATTACGTGGCGCCGCTGGAGGGCTATGACAAGGTTGATCTGGCGGTGGCCGCCGAAGAGCTTGCGCCACTGGCCCCCACGTTCGTGGCGCTGGAGCTGGTGCCGATGCTCCACGCGGCGCGCGATATGGTCGATTGGTTCCGCGTCGTCGCACCGAACGTTACCGAAGCGCACTCCGTCGCGTACCCAACCGAGCTGGAGCGCATTCTCCTAGTGCGGTTGGACGCTCTTCGTCCGTGAGCGGTGACGGGCGGCTGCTCCAGCAGCTGGACTACATCTATATGCCCAGCCGCGACGTGGCCTCCGATCTCGCGTACTTCCTCGACGTGCTTGGTG
>CBFGSY010000165.1:0-4559 GCA_965651545.1 uncultured bacterium
TCTCCAACCCGGACAAGCTGATCGTGTATCGGGTTTGGTAGGTGCTGCAGGCCATCATGCTCGATCCGTCGGCCGAGGGGTGGCACTTCGACGTTCTCACCCTGGCCGATGCCCGCGCACAAACCGGCCACCACACGACGGGCACGATCTCGGATCACGGCCGGATCGACGTCGAGCTTCGGGAACCGTCCGCCGGACCCAACTGCCCGATCTGCCTGTCGCGCGGCACGCTGATCGACACACCGGGCGGTACTGTGCCGGTCGAGCGGATCAGGGCGGGTGACCTGGTGTGGACGATTGGCGCCGATGGGCTGCGCACGGCCGCGGAGGTGGCGCTGACGGCGAGCACGCGGGCGCCGACCACGCATCGCGTGGTGCACCTGGTGATGGCCGATGGCCGCGAGGCATGGGTCTCGCCGGGCCATCCGACGGCAGACGGGCGCAGCGTCGGTGCGCTCCGCGTCGGCGACCCCCTGGATGGGAGTCGCGTCGTCCGCTCCGACCTGGTGGCGTACGCCGGGGGCGCGACGTTCGACCTGCTGCCGGCCGGGGCGACGGGCGCCTACTGGGCCGACGGGATCCTGCTCTCCTCGACGTTGATGCCGTGAGGCACTTGGTGCCGGTAAGCACCAGTAATGTGGAAAACTCCCAAATATGTTGACAACAGGCAACAAGTTATCCACACTTCGCCGCCCGAACCAGGAGGAGGGCGACGATTGGCATACGAGGGCACGAACGGAGCCGATAACGGCAGCTCCCCGGACCTCGATGACATTGCCACCCAGACGCGGCGATATCTGATCGAGCCCGCGGAGCACTCCTGGGTTGAAGTCATGGCGGCGCTGCGACGCGCGCTGGGAGAAGACGGGACCGACGATCTGGTGCAGGCGTTCGAGATTCGGGTTCGGAGCAGCCGCAGGATCGGCTAGCACCCGCATCCAGGCCGCCGCCAAGGCGTCAGCGATTGGCGCTTCATTGCCCGACGGGGACACATGGGGATAGACTCAGCCCGCCCCATCCCTCGCCTGGAGCAACCGTGACCGTCCGTTCCGCCGATGACCTGCGCGCGAAGATTCGCGAGGTGCCCGACTTCCCGAAGCCGGGGATCCTCTTTTACGACATCACCACGCTGCTGAAGGAGCCGGACGCCTTCCGCGACGTCATCGACCGCATGGCCGAGCCGATCGCCAACCATCGGATCGACCTGGTGGTTGGCATGGAGTCCCGCGGATTTATCTTCGCGGCGCCGCTGGCTTACAAGCTGGGTGCCGGCTTCGTGCCGGTGCGAAAGCTCGGCAAGCTGCCGGCCGAGACCATCGAGGTCGAGTACGACCTCGAGTACGGCACGGCTACGCTCGAAATCCATCGCGATGCGATCGCCGAGGGACAGCGGGTGCTGCTCGTCGACGACCTGCTGGCCACTGGCGGAACCGTGCTGGGCACGATCGAGCTTGTGAAGCGGCTGGGCGGCGAGATCGCCGGCCTCTCCTTCATGGTGGAGCTGACCGCCTTGCACGGGCGCGACAAGCTCGGCGATTACCCCATTCACACGCTCATCGAATACTGAGGACAGGCGCGAACGGTGGCGGTTGCGCCAAAGGCCGATCTCTACGCGCGGGTCGTCGCGGATCGGGAAGAGATCGCATCATTCCTGCGCACCGATCGCCGCTATGCGGCCTACGCGCTCGGGGACCTCGACGGACCGCGCAGGGACCGCTGTCACTGGGCGCTCGCCCATGACGATCTGGGCCGGCCGGTGGCGCTGGCCATGCACCAGGACGGCCTCATACCCCAGCCCCTGTACGTCATGGGCGATCCGGATGGCATCAGCGCGATCTTCTCCTCCGTCCTGCGCCCGCGAGACGCCTACCTGCTAGGGACCGAGGCGCTGGACGAGGCAGTCGGCGACCACTATGAGCTCGAACGCCCGGTCTACCTGCACCGGATGGTGGTCGATCGGTCGACCTTTCGGCCCTTCGCCGGACCCGCGGAGCGGCTCTCGCCTGGCCATATCGACGCGCTGAACCGCCTCTACCAGCTCGGCTTCCGCGCTGGTTTTCCGGCCAGCGTCCTGGACGAGGGCGTCTACCACGGGGTCTGGGTCCAGGGCCAGCTGGTGAGCGCAGCCGGAACCCATGTGATCAACACGCGCGAGGGCGTCGCCGTGGTCGGCAACGTCATGACCGCGCGCGAGTTCCGCGGACACGACTTCGCCAAGATGGCCACCAGCGCCGTCACCGCCGAGCTGCTGGAGCGTGTGTCGGACGTCGTCCTCAACGTGCACACCGACAACTTCCCCGCGGTTGCGGCCTACGAGCGGCTCGGCTACCAGCGATATTGCGTGCTGACCGAGCGACTCGTACGGCGACGCTCTGGCGGGTGGGACATCATGCGACCGATCCGAGAGGTATTGCGACTGACGTGGCCACGCGACCCGAGGTGAGGGGCGACATCGCCGACATCGGCCTGGCCGATGCCGGCGCCCTGAAGATCGACTGGGCTGACCGGCAGATGCCGGTGCTGGCGGGGATCCGCGAGCGGTTTGCCGCCGAGCGGCCGCTGGATGGCTGGCGCATCAGCGCCTGCCTGCACGTGACGGCCGAGACAGCCAACCTGATGCGCACGCTCGCGGCCGGCGGAGCCGATGCCGTCCTCTGCTCCTCGAACCCGCTCTCGACCCAGGATGACGTGGCCGCCTCGCTGGTCGCGCATCACGGGATCCCCACGTACGCGATCAAGGGAGAGGACCGCGACTCGTACTACGCGCACATCGCGGCCGCCCTGGACCACGCTCCGCACGTGACCATGGATGACGGCGCCGACCTCGTCTCCGAGCTGCATACGCGTCGCACCGACCTGCTCGACGGGGTGGTCGGCGGCACCGAGGAGACGACAACAGGCGTGATCCGGATGCGCGCCATGGCCGCGGCCGGCAAGCTGCGCTACCCGGTGCTCGGCGTAAACGAGGCGCTCACCAAGCACCTCTTCGACAACCGTTACGGGACCGGCCAAAGTGCCATCGACGGCATCCTGCGGGCGACGAATGTGCTCTTCGCCGGCAAGCAGGTGGTTGTCGCCGGATACGGCTGGGTGGGGCGCGGCATCGCCTCGCGAGCGCATGGCCTGGGCGCCATCGTGACGGTCGTGGAGGTTGATCCGATCCGTGCGCTGGAGGCCGCCATGGACGGCTTCCGCGTCATGAACGCGGACGCTGCCGCCGAGATCGGCGACATCTTCATCACCGCCACCGGCAACCTGAACGTGTGGGGCGCGCGGAACTTCCCGACGATGCGGGACGGCGCGCTGCTGGCCAACGCGGGGCATTTCAACGATGAGTTCGAGCTCTCCGCCCTGCAGGAGCTGGCTACCTCCTCACGCGAGGTGCGGCCCTTCACTCGCGAGTACCTGATGGCCGATGGCCGGCGCCTCTTCGTGCTCGCCGACGGCCGGCTGGTCAACCTGGGCGCGGCCGAGGGCCATCCCAGCATCGTCATGGACATGAGCTTCGCCAACCAGGCGCTCGGCCTGGAATGGCTCCGCGCACACGCCGACGAGCTCGAGCCCGGCGTCTACGACATCCCGGACGAGATCGACCGCGAGGTGGCACGCCTCAAGCTGGCGAGCATGGGCATTGCAATCGACCCCCTGACGCCCGAGCAGCAGGCCTACGCCGAATCGTGGGAGTCAGGTACCTGAAGAGGACTGAGCGCTACACTCGGCCGCATGCCGGATAGCCTGCGCCGGGTGCCCTTCACGTCCGAATCGGTGACGGAGGGACATCCGGATAAGCTCTGCGACGCCGTCGCCGATGCGATCCTGGACGACGTCATCGCGAAGGACGCCGGCGCCCGAGCGGCCATCGAGGTCTGCGTCACCACCGGCCTGGTGCTCGTCCTCGGCGAGCTGACCACCGAGGTGTACTGCGACGTGAAGAGCGTCGTGCGCCGCACCGTCCGCGAGATCGGCTACAACGACAGCCGTCTCGGCTTCGACTGGGAGACATGCGGAACGCTGGTCGCCATCAAGGAGCAGTCGCCGGACATCGCGCTCGGCGTGGACCACGCCCTGGAGGCCAAGCAGGGCCTGGAGCCTGACGAGCTGGGGGCCGGCGACCAGGGGATGATGTTCGGCTACGCGACCGATGAGACGCCAGAGCTGATGCCGATGCCGATCCAGCTCGCGCACCAGGTGGCGCGGCAGCTGGCAACGGCTCGCAAGGACGGGACCCTGCCGTTCCTCCGCCCGGACGGCAAGACCCAGGTCACGGTCGAGTACGACGGGGACGGCAACCCGACCCGCGTCGACACGGTGGTGGTCAGCACGCAGCACGACCCGGAGGTGAGCGCCGACGCTCTCGCGGAGGCCGTGCGCGACGTCGTCATTCGCGATGCCATCCCGGCCGACCTGCTGGACGCGGACACCAGGTACCTGGTGAATCCCACGGGGCGATTCGTCATCGGTGGGCCGATGGGCGACTCCGGGCTGTCGGGTCGCAAGATCATCGTCGACACCTACGGCGGCATGGCCCGCCACGGCGGAGGCAGCTTCTCCGGCAAGGA
>CBFGSY010000166.1:0-4536 GCA_965651545.1 uncultured bacterium
CGATCTGCCTGCTGTTCCTTCTGGGAGGTCTCCTGGTCAGGACAGCCTCCACGGGGAACGTGCACGCCCTGATGATGGCCGCGCTGGTGTGGGGGATTCCTCGGCGCAGCGCGCCGGTTTGGATCGGGCTGGCAGCCTCCCTGAAGATCGTCCCGATCCTGTTCGCGATCGTCTTCGCCGGACGGGGCGAGTGGGGACGCGTGGCAGTCTCCGTAGCGGTGGCCGCGCTGCTGTGGCTGCCGGCGCTGTTCCTGTCGATTGGCTCGTATCCGGCCGAAGCAGGCGAGTCGCTCTCCCTGCTGTCGATCGCCGGGCCGATCCCCTGGCTGCTGGGGATCGCGGTCCTCAGCCTCGTGTCATTCCGCCTGGCCAGGACTCGCCACGCGTGGGTCGCCGCCTCCGGCGCCGTCCTGGCCGCCGTGCCCCGGCTGGCCTTCTACGACCTGACCTACTTCCTGGTCGCCACCGCCCCGGGCGGGCTCGCGGGCCGGGGGCGGGGCGAGCAACACGGCGGCGGTGACCATCAGGAGGACGTTCCGCAGGTTCAGCAGGAGCACGGCACCGAGCTCCTGGGCGATCAGCTCGTCATACAGGAGCGGGAAGACCAGGACCGTGACGAGGACGGTGGCGAGCACGAGGCGGTACCGGATTCCAGTCAGGAACGCGGCGAACGGCAGGATCCAGAAGACGTTCTGCGGCGATAGGACCCGGCTGGTCACCATGAACACGATCATCAGCGCGATGCTCGCCTCGGCCATCACCACGAAATCCCACGGATGCGGGGCTGGGCGGTAGCCGCGAAGCCAGGTGATGGCCAGCGACACGCTCACCGCCGCGAGCGCGACGGCCGGCTGGACCGATAGCCAGACGTCGACGTCCGCAGCCTCCACCTCCCAGGTCGTCCTCAGCACGAGGTCGTAGGTCTCTGGCGAACCCAGGTGGAAGAGCTGGATCAGCCCGCCCATGACGGTCTCGATTTGCAGGCCGCGATCTCCCTGGAATCGCAGCGCCTCCAGCAGACCATCGGGCGCAATGATGAGGAACGGCAGAAATAGGACGAGGGCGGTCACCACCGCCGATGCGACGTGCACGACGCTCACCCGGCGGCCCTCCGTCTGCCACCAGTAGGCGGCGAACAGCGGGACCAGCAGCGCCGGATAGAGCTTGGCGGCGATGCCGATGCCCAGGGTGACGCCGGACAGGAGTGGCCGACGGTCGACGACGTACCAGAAGGCGAGGGTCGCGAACAGGATGGGGAACGGATCGAAGCGGACCAGCAGCAGTGGCATGGCGACGAGCATCAGGAGCAGGTACCGGCCGAGCGGGCCCGGGGCACGCCCCGCAAAAGCCGCTGCTGCGGTCGCGCGCACGGTCTGGCTGACCGCGATGACCAGAAGGCCCATGAACGTGGCGAAGGCGACCACATAGATCCCCAGGGAGCCATTCAGAGCAGCGGTGACGAGCTGGGGCACCAGGAAGGTGACCAGCGCGAGCGGCGGGTACTCGAACGGGAAGTCACGGTATGGCAGCGCGCCGCCGTCAAGGATTCCGGCGGCCCATCCGTGGTACGCGCTGACATCGGCCAGCATCCATTCGAAGCCGACCAGCAGGAAGGCGATCAGCAGCGCGATCGAGCCAGCGACCTGACCGGTGAGCAGCATCGGCCACGACGGCGATTGGCGCATGCCTTTCAGGGTGCCGGCCGTTCGTAGGGGACGAAGGTCGTGAGGTGGTGGTAATCGGGCGTCAGGAACGTCTGATCCGGCAGCATCGGCAAATCGGCGCCGAACTCAGCGTTCAGCACGACCCGCCAGACGTTGACCGGGGAGGTGCTGTCCGTGAAACCGGACGCTGTCGCCTGGCCGGTGGGGAGGTGCACGGCCATCAGAATGCCGAACTTCTGGGCAACCTCGTCCGCCGTGGCGGTCAACCAGTCGAACTCCGCCTGGTTCTCGGCGAACCGCTCCGGGAAGGGGCCCTCGTCGGCCTGGAGGATGACTATCGGCTCCTCGCCCTCGGCTGTGTCCAACAGGCAATCGACCATCTCCAGGATCCTGTCGTTGGTCCACTCCAGCTGCGCGACATACGCCTCTTCGACGGATCGCGTCTGCGTCTCCTCGGCGGTGGGCTCGCTGCCATCGGTGTCGAACACGTACGGTGGATGGGGCAGGAGCAGGTGCGCGAACACGTAGGTTGGGCCGGGACGTGAGGCGGCCTCCTCGATCGCGTCGAACTCGAACAGGCTATGACCCCGGGCCAGCGCCGGCGACTCGATCGTCTCGGGGTCGTCGTCCGCAACGCTTATCGGCTGAGCCAGCGACACTGCCGTTGTCGCCAGCAGGGCTGAAGCGAACTCCGACTCCGATCCGTAGCGGATCGCCCGGTCGGCATCGATGTTCGTTGCCCCGGGCTCCCAGTAGTTCCCGATATGGACGTACTCGTAGCCGAGCTCCTTCAGCGTCGCGGGCACCGCCAGGCGTCCCCGCAGAGCCAGATGAATCGGGGCAAACGAGCTTGCGTCCCCGTCATCCAGCTGATCGACGTCGAGATAGTCGGCGTTGAGCGAGCTGACGAGCGAGAAGGCTGTCTTCAGGTAGTTCGCCCAGCTTTCGTTCGCCACCGAGAAGCCACGCGTTTCGAGCTCACCCAGGAAGGAGCCATTGTCGAAGCCGTAGACGCGCTGCAGCGTATCGGCGCTCGCATAGCGGTCGAAGACGAGGTAGTAGACGTCGGGGCGGTGGTCCGGGGTCGCGTCGGTCACGATCGGCTGAACGCCCTCGAGGCCGCCGACCCTGCTGATGCCGATGGCGAAGCCGATGACGCCAACAGCGTTGATGGCAACCAGCACCATGCCAGCGAGATTGAGGAAGCGGGTCGCCGCCGTGATCCACGCGCCGCCGCGCCAGACAGCGACCAGCCCGACTGCCATGAGCGCCGCGTACGCGATCGCCAGCCATGTCCGGCCACCCGGGTCCAGGCTCAGCAGTCGGGTTGCATGCCCGAACGAGAAGAACGCAAGCAGGATGAGGCTCGCCGCCACGGCGCCGCGCATCGGGTCCCGAAAGACGGCCGCCAGCAGCGCGAAGAGGAGCGTGCCGGCCGCGACGCTGACCGCCAACGGGACCCACAGCGGGTCCAGGTTCACCTGCTGGATCGCGTTCTGGCTGAAGAGGAACAGGGAGGGAAAGGCGGCGAACAGGATGGGATGGATGGGCGTCGCCGACGAGCGCTCCGTCATTGGGGTCGAAGGGTAGGCGATCCACAAACTGGGAGAAGGCGGCCGCCATCGAGCCTAAGGCGGGCGATCCGCCGGTAGTCCTGTAGACGGTCGCCGTCCAGAGCGGATAGGGTCCTGCTCAATGTCACTGAGGATCCCCAATCCGCTGCGCCTCGTCCTGCTCAGCGCACTCATGCTCTTCGTGGAGCTGGCGCTGATCCGCTGGACGGGCTCGAACGTCATCTTCCTGGCGTACTTCTCCAATTTCGTGCTGCTGGGCAGCTTCCTGGGCATCGGCCTTGGCTTCCTGCGGGCGCGTGCGCGCGTCAGCCTCTTCCCGTACGCACCGGTCGCGCTAGCGCTCCTCATCGGGCTGGTGTTCATCTTCCGCGTCCACATCGATCGCTCCGGCTCCGAGGCGATCTACTTCGGTGGCTTCGGCCTGACTGGTCTTCCCAGCTGGATCACGCTGCCATTCATCTTCCTGGCCGTGGCCGGCGTGATGGCGATGATCGCGGAGGGCGTGGCCCGCACCTTCGTGCAGTTCGAGCCGCTGGAGGCGTACCGCTACGACATCGCCGGCAGCCTGATGGGCATCGCCGGCTTCGCGGCCCTCTCGTTCACGTGGGCGCCGCCCATCGTGTGGGGCGCCGTGGTCGTCGGCCTGTTCGCGGTCCTGCTGCCGCCGCCGCGGCGAGTGCTCCAGGTCGTGGCGCTTGCCGCGCTCCTGTTCGTCCTCGGCCGGGAGACGCTCGTCCCGGGCTATAGCTGGTCGCCGTACTACCGGGTGGAAGCGGAGGTCTCCGACGTCGATCCCACTGCCACGGAGATCGGCGTCAACGGCATCCCGTACCAGACCGCGGTTTCGGTGGCCTACCGGAAGGCCAACCCATCGGTCTATCTCCTGCCTTATGAGCGTGCCGGATCACTGCAGCTGGACAACGTCCTGGTGATCGGGGCGGGTACGGGCACGGACGTGGCCATTGCCCTGGACGCCGGCGCGAAACTCGTCGACGCCGTCGAGATCGATCCGCGCCTCTATCAGCTGGGCGTGCAGCGGCACCCGGACCATCCGTACGCCGATCCGCGGGTGACGATCACCATCGACGATGCGCGGGCCTTCCTTGAGCGGACCGATGCGACTTACGACCTGATCCTGTTCGCCATGCCCGATGCGATGACCCTCGTGTCGGGCCAGTCCTCGCTCCGGCTGGAGAGCTACCTGTTCACAGTGGAGGCCATCGAGCAGGCGAAAGCGCACCTGCGGCCGACCGGGGCGATCGCCCTGTACAACTACTACCGGGAGGAGTGGCTGATCG
>CBFGSY010000167.1:0-4488 GCA_965651545.1 uncultured bacterium
CGCGCGGCAAGCCGCATCGCCGACCGGCTCGCCCTGCGCGGTGAGCGCGTGGAGGCGGCGCTCGAGCGCCTCGCCGGCTACGTCGACGAGGCGTTGCTGGCCGGCCTGGACGAGGCGGTCATCGTGCATGGGGCGGGGACGGGCGCCCTGCGACGATCGATCAGGGAATACCTGGCCGACCATCCTCGCGTGCGCGGCACCCGATCGGGCCGCCGCGATGAGGGCGGCGACGGGACGACGGTCGCGCTGCTCTAGGGGTTCGGGTTCGGGTTCGGAGTCTGCGCCGCGCTCGGCGTGGGTTGGGGGGTCGGCGGAGGCGGCACGAGCGTGGGCGTAGGCAGAGCCGTCGGCTGCGGCGTGGGGATCGGCGTGGGACTGGGCGTCGGCGACGGGGAAGGCGTGGGTGTCGAGGTCGGGATCTCGCCGGGCGTGCAGCGTTCCAGCGGTGCCAGCATGGCGTCCAGCGGCGGGGCCGGCGAGCGCTGCAGTCCGAGCTCACGTCCGGTCCACTGCCGCAGCCAGTCGCGATTGGCCGCCACCCAGGTGTCATGCTCCGCCTCGTAGTCGGTCAGGTCGAGATAGAGGCGTCCCTCCGGGATGCTGCTGGCGGCCTTGTCGCCGCATCCCGACTGCCAGATCTTGCCGGTCTCCTTCTCGATCCGGTAGCGCCGGTGGATGTTGTCCTCCTGGTCCGGGCGGTTGGACTCCATGAAGATCTCCGACACGGTCTGCTGGGTGAGGGGACCGGGCCGCATCCCGCTGATGGCATCGACCTCCGCCTCCACGATGCCGTCGGGGCGCGGGAAGTCTCGCAGCGGCAGGTCGAGGTTGGTCGTGACCTCGGCCATGTAGTCGTGCCAGATGAAGGTCGGCCCATCGGCGGCGAAGACGTCGGCGATGGCGCTGAAGTCGCTGTTGCCGACCCACACCCCGGTGACCAGGGCGCCCTCGTTCACGGCCCGATCGGGATCCGGCGCCAGGTAGCCGAACGCCTGCAGATCCTTGAAGTCGTTGGTGGTGCCAGTCTTGAGGGTGGCCGGCCGCCGCCCCTCATCGGTCAATAGCTGGAAGCGCTGACCCCAGATCACGTTGGTGGCCGGGTTGGTGTTGTCGGCCAGGATGTCGGTGACCAGGTAGGCAGCCTGCTCCGACAGGATGCGCTGCGGCTCGCGGGCATCCTGGGCGTGATCGTAGATGACGGTCCCGTTGCGGTCGGTGATCTTCTGGATCAGGTAGGTCTCGGCCAGGACGCCGCCGTTGGCGAGCGCCCCGTAAGCGGCCGCCAGGTCGAGCTGATGGACGCCGATGGTGCCGAGCGTCAGCGACGGGACGTCGGGCTCGTCAGCCTGGTCCGGGTCCCATTCCAGCCCCAGCCGCTCGGCCATCTGGACAACGTTGTCGGTGCCGATCATCTGCTGGGCCTTGGCGACCGGGATGTTCCAGGAGTACTTCAGCGCATCCCGCACGCGCACCGGGCCGCGCTCGCCACCATCGGCGTTGGGCACCTCGTAGCCGTCCGCGATCTCGCCCTTGACGTCCATGATCATGGTTGCCGGGGTCAGCACGCCGCTCTCGAAGCCGGTCGCGTAGGTGATCGGCTTGAAGGCGGAGCCGGACTGTCGAAACGCTTGGCCGACGACGTCGAAGGCCGGTTGGTGCTCCGGGGTCGCGCGCCCGTAGTAGTTGGCGGAGCCGACGTAGGCGACCACCGCCCCGCTGCGGTAGTTGATGGTCACCAGCGCGTCGTTCTTGATGTTCCGGCCCTGGAGCTGCTTGATCCAGCCCAGCGCCGCCTCGCCGTACTTCGCGACGAGCTGCTCGTCGCTCAGCCGGTCGAGATCGTAGGCGATGCCCGCCCATTTCTCGGCGGGCTGCTGGAGGTCTCGATACTGCAGCGTGGTGTCGATGAGGAGCCCGCCTCGGTCGAGGAGGTCCTCGTTGCCGAGCAGCCTGCCAGCTTCGCGGCGCACGGCGTAGACGAAGTGCGGAGCGCGGTAGCGGACGCCACGCTGCGGCGCCAGCACGATCTCCTCGTCGGCGGCCGCATCCGCCTCCTGCTGCGTGATGTACCCCGAATTCACCATGTTGTTCAGGACGAAGCCCTGCACGCGCTGGGCTCCCGCGTTCTCGGCCACGACCAGGATGCGGCGACCATCATCGTCCTTGCGCTCGACGGCCTCCTTGGTCGGGTCCAGCGTCGACGGCGCGCGTACCAGGCCGACCAGCATGGCCGCCTCGCCGATCGTCAGCTGATCCTCTGGCCGGTTGGAGGTGATGTCCTTCCCGAAGTAGGCCTGCGCCGCCGTGCGGATCCCGTATGCCTTGTTGCCGTAATAGATCTGGTTCATGTACATCTCGAGGATCCGCTCCTTGCCCTCCTGGCCCGTGTACTCATCGGCAACGCGCAGGGCAAGGATCCACTCTTTGATCTTGCGTTCGACGATGCGATCCGGATCGGCCATCAGGTCGCCATCGAAGAGGCGGATGCGGACCAGCTGCTGGCAGATGGTGGAGGCCCCCGAGACGTTGTCGCCGGCCTGGAGGTTCTGGACGACGGCGCGCAGGATGCCGCGGAAGTCGATGCACGGGTTCGTCCAGAAGGTCTGGTCCTCGGCCGCCACCTGGGCGTTGACCAGCAGTTCCGGGATCTGGTCGAACGGAACCACCTGACGCTGCTCGGCGGCAAACGTCGCCAGCTCCACTCCGTCGGCCGACATCACGCGCGAGCCTTCGATGAGCTCGAAGTTGTCCAGATCGCCCACTGGCGGCAGGCCATTGGTGAAGGACGCGTAGACGACCATGACGCCCAGGAAGAGCGCGGCCGCTGCCGCCGCGAAGGTGCCCAGGATGATGGCGGGCAGCAGCGCTGGGCCACCGGCCTGTGCCGGCCGCCGGGCAGCGGGCCTTGGTCGGGCTCGGGTCGGGTAGGCGCCACGCGGCGCCTGGGGCTGGGACATCGGTTGCGGACAATAGCACGGAGCGTGCCCGGCCCTATACTCAGGCGCCCATGACGGCCGACATCCTGGACGACCTGCGCTGGCGCGGCCTGCTGGCCCTGAGCACCGACGAGCCCGAGCTGCGCACGGCCCTCGAGGCGGGCCCGATCACCTTCTACTGCGGCTTCGACCCGACCGGGCCCTCGCTGCAGTTCGGCAACCTGGTCCAGCTGGTGACCATGCGGCGCTTCCAGATGACGGGGCACCACCCGATCGCGGTGGTGGGTGGCGCGACGGGACTGGTCGGCGACCCGAGCGGCAAGTCAGCGGAGCGCGCGCTCAACGAGGTACAGGTGGTCGAGGGCTGGGTGGAGCGGATCCGGGACCAGGTTTCCGGCCTGCTCGACTTTGGCGGCGCCAACCCGGCACGCATCGTGAACAACCTGGAGTGGACCGGCGAGATGAGCGCCATCAGCTTCCTCCGGGATATCGGCAAGCATTTCCCGGTCAGCCGCAAGCTGGCCAAGGAGATCGTCAGCGCGCGCCTTGAGGAGGGCATCAGCTACACGGAGTTCAGCTACCAGATCCTGCAGGCGCTGGATTACCTGGAGCTCTTCCGCCGCTACGGGACCATCCTCCAGACCGGCGGCTCCGACCAGTGGGGCAACCTGACCGCCGGCGTTGACCTCATCCGGCGGGTGGAGGGCGTATCGGTCCATGCGCTGGCCACGCCGTTGATCACGCGCGCCGACGGCAGCAAGTTCGGCAAGACGGAGGCCGATGCGCTCTGGCTGGATCCGGCCATGACCTCCCCGTACGCGTTCTACCAGTTCTTCCTGAATGTCGCCGATGCGGATGCCGGTCCGCTGCTGCGCACGTTCAGCCTCCGTTCCCGCGACGAGATCGAGGCGCTGGAGCAGGAAATCACCGACCGTCCGGCGGAGCGACGCGCGCAGCAGACCCTGGCGGAGGAGCTGACCGGGCTGTTACACGGCGAGGGGGAGGCGGGCCGCGTCAAGGCAGCCAGCCGGGCTATGTTCGGTCAGGGCGACCTGCGCGACCTGGACGAGGCGACGCTGGACGCGGCTGCGTCGGCGCTGCCGCGCGCCGAGATCGATGGCGACCTGCCGCCGATCGGCGACCTGCTGGTCACCAGCGGCCTGGCGAGCAGCAACTCGGATGCGCGACGCACGGTCAGCGACGGCGGCGCCTACGTCAACAACCAGCGAGTGGCCGACGGCTCGCTGCCGCCGGCTGCCGAGGACCTGCTGCACGGTCGCTGGCTGGTGCTGCGCCGAGGGAAGCGGAACGTGGCCCTCGTGGAGCTGCGACGCGACTGATCGCGATCCGGCGCCTTTTTCAGGCACCGCGCCTCGTCGTGTGGAATAGCAATCGCTGTCGGCACTCACACAGCGCTGCGTCGCGTGGAATATCGCTCACAGCACTCACACAGCGCTGCGTCGCGTGGATATCGCTGTCAGCACTCAGGGCGCACGTGGTGGGGCATTCCGGGCTCGAATCTTATCGCTCACAGTCGTACGGGAACACTTCC
>CBFGSY010000168.1:0-4408 GCA_965651545.1 uncultured bacterium
TGGTATTCGTGGTACCTGCGCCGGCTGGCTGAGCGGCCGGCGAACGTGTGGTTCGCCCTGCGCCAGGTGGTGGGGTAGCCGCCGCGGATGCGGGTCCTGCTGGTTGGCGTGGGCACGGTTGGCGAGGCCATCGCCCGCATGGCCGCCCAGCGTGCGTGGTGCGAGCAGATGGTGCTCGCCGACTACGACCTTGACCGGGCGGCCGCCCTTCAGCAGGAGCTTGGGGACGCAGGCCGCTTTCCGGTCGAGCGCATCGATGCGCGCGACGCCACGGCAGTGGCGGAGCTGGCCCGGAAGCATCGGTCCAGCCTGGTCATGAACGCGGTCGACCCTCGCTTCGTGATGCCCCTGTTCGACGGTGCGCTGGCGGCCGGCAGCGACTACATGGACATGGCCAACAGCCTGTCGCGGCCGCACCCCAGCGAGCCGTTCAGCAAGCCCGGCCTCAAGCTGGGCGACGAGCAGTTCGCCAAAGCCGGCGAGTGGGAGGCGGCTGGACGGCTGGCGCTGATCGGGATGGGCATGGACCCTGGCCTCTCGGACGTCTTCGCCCGCTACGCCGCCGATCACCTCTTCGACGAGGTGGACGAGGTGCACGTCCGAGACGGCGGCGACCTGCACATCCCCGGCTTTGCCTTCGCCCCGGTGTTCAGCATCTGGACCACCATCGAGGAATGCCTCAACCCGCCGGTGATCTGGTCGAATGGCGACTGGCACACGACCGAGCCCTTCAGCGCGCCGGAGGACTTCCCGTTCCCGGAGGGGATCGGGCAGGTCGAGTGCGTCAACGTCGAGCACGAGGAGGTGCTGCTCGTCCCACGCTGGCTGCCAGGCGTCAAGCGCGTCACCTTCAAGTACGCGCTCGGGTCCGACTTCATCGAGAAGCTGAAGATGCTCCACGACATCGGCCTGGATCGAACCGAGCCGGTCAAGGTCCGTGGCGTGGAGGTTTCGCCGCGTGACGTTGTGGCCGCGGTGGTCCCCGACCCGATAACCATGGGCGACAAGATGGTCGGCCGCGCGATCGTCGGCACCTGGGTTATCGGCCGCAAGGACGGTCGGCCGCGCGAGGTCTATCTCTACCAGATGGCCGACGCGGCCGAGACGCTGCGCGCCACCGGCTCGCAGGTGGTCGGATGGCAGACCGGCTTCAACCCCGTCCTGGCCATGGAGCTGCTCACCACCGGGGCGTGGTCGGGATCCGGGGTGCTTGGGCCGGAGGCCTTCGACGCGGCGCCGTACCTGGCCCTGATGGACCGCTACGGCATCCATCACGACATGGTCGAGATGGAGCCTGGGGCACATCGGCCAACCTAGAGCCATCGGCCTAGACTGGACGGCCAGACTGCTGCAGTGGGGTATGGACCGATGAATGTCACCGAGATGCTGGAAGGCGCGCGCGAGGCGATGACCGTGAAGCGCGTCTATGGCGACCCGATCGAGCGCGAAGGGCTCACGATCGTGCCCGCCGCCCGGGTGCGTGGCGGCGGTGGCGGTGGCGGCGACGCCGAGAACAACGGGGGCGGCGGTTTCGGGCTGACTGCGAGCCCCGTCGGCGTTTACGTCGTCAAGGACGGCGACGTCGCCTGGGAGCCGGCGGTCGACGTCAACCGGATCTCCGCCCTGGGGATCCTTGCGGGCATCGTGGCCCTGCTGGTTCTGCGCTCGATCGTGAAGGCACTCGCCAGCAGGTGACGTCGGAGGCGAGCTTCGCGGAGACGGACGGGGTTCGGCTCGCGTATGAGGTGAGCGGTGACGGCGCGCCGCTGGTGCTCCTGCACGCTGGCATCGTCGACCGGCGCATGTGGCGGGACGTCGTTCCGCTGCTGGATGGGTACCGCGTCGTCACCTTCGACGCGCGTGGCTTCGGCGACTCATCCCGACCGCCGGACGGGGAGTTCGCCCGCTGGGAGGACCTGTTCGCGGTCATGGATGCTGCCGGCGTCGATCGGGCCCACCTGGTCGGCGTGTCGCAGGGGGCCGAGACCGCCCTGGACGCCGCGCTCGTGTCACCGGAGCGCGTCGACCGTCTCGTGCTCTGCGGCGCCGGCCTGCGAGGTTGGTCGTTCCGCGACGAGCTCAATGCTCGCTGGCAGGCGGAAGTGGCTGCATGGGAGCGCGGCGACCTGGACGGCTGCGCCGAGGAGAGCATGCGCACCTGGTTCGATGGACCCCAGCGTTCACCGGCCGACGTTGATCCCGACGTCCGGCAGCGAGCGTGGGCGATGCAGCGGCGCGCGATCGACATCGAGAACGATGACGCCCACGCTCGGGCGCCCGATCCGCCACCCGGTGATCGCCTCGCCGAAATTCGCACGCCGACGCTGGTGGCGGTGGGGGAGCTGGACCAGCCCGACATGCTGGCGATCGCTGGGAAGCTGGCCGCCGAGATCCCCGACGCTCGCTGCGAGCTGCTGTCGGGGGTGGCCCACCTGCCGCCGATGGAACGGCCAGGCGCCTTCGCGTCGATGGTGGGCTCGTTCCTGGAATCCTGACCCGCCGGGCCACTCACTCAGCCTGATCCCGCCCGATGTCGTCGAGGGTCCGCAGAAAGGCGAACGCCGCCTGGCGGGAGGCGGCGTTCATATCTGGTGAGCGTGGTTGCGGGGGACGGATTCGAACCGACGACCTTCGGGTTATGAGGTCTGGGCCGGGGGTCCGCGACCGTCCGCTGACGTCCAGTTTGAGCAGGATAACCTTCGCGCTTGTACGCCGTTGTGGCTATCCATCTGTCCCCGTGGCTGCACGGATGGCTGCACTGCTAGACGCGCCGCGTGACACCCTCACCGCAGTTACTCCCGCGGAAGTTACGCGCCGTCGCCACTTAGTTCGTGACGGTTAATCCGCAGATGTGGTAGTCCGATCCATCGACGCCACTGCCCGAGGCGCCGGAGTGGAATGACTGGCCTTCGGAGATAACCAGGGCTCCATCCTGGTCGAAGACTCGAAGTTCCGGTGCGAACTTGGCGGTATAGCCCAGCGGCCAGACTGGCCATAGGCGGTCTCGCTCCATGGCCTTAGCGAAGTTTCCTTCCGGCACAACCCAGACCTGCTCGCCCGCGGGTGCGTCAGCATCCGCTTCTAGGCGCGACGGACCCAGATTCACGTAGAGACAACCGCTGATCGGATGGGTGCGGAGCTGGACCTGTGTCGGATCCGGAAGCAACGCTGAACAGCCTGGAAGCAACAACAAGGAGAAGAGGGCGACGCAGAGCCAGAACATATGAATCACCCGGTCGCGGGTCCCCGCCGCTCGCACAGTCTGATCCCGCAGCCGTCGCAGCGCCTGATCCGCGTAGTTACCGGAGGCGCTGAGGCAGTCATCGAGGGCTGGACCTTCGCCCCAGGGCGATCCACAAGTCATCGAAGCGCAACAGGCCGCTGATCTGCCCGTTGCGCGGGCGCGGGCGCGAGGCTTCAGCCGACGGGGAGGCCTGCGAGAGTGCGCCGAGAGGAGCCACGGGTCAGATGATACGGAGCAGGCAACTCATCGCGGCAGGACCGTGAGGTCAGAAACCGCGATTTGAGGTCCCGCCTGGCAATACGTGCCGCGGCTTACTCGTCTGCCGACAATTGCGATCCGATCGCCTCCCAAAGCGATGACGGTCCCTGCCCGGTCGGTGATCCGCAAGCCGTCATCGCGGATTAGTACTCGGTACTTCTTCTGGAATTTGAGCTCGTATCCCTCGCCCTCCGTGGCGAGCATCGGGCAAACGTCGTAGAAGGTCAGGACACCGACAAGATTGGCTGCGACGCGGGGCGACCCCGCTCCGATGACGTCCCCGGTTTCGTCGTCGAATACGTAATAGCCGTCAGTGCCAGTGGATGGATTCGCAGAAGGTCCGCCAAAGAAACTCGTGAAGGTGCCTTCCGCGCGGACCACCCAGATCACGGGCCAGTCGCTAAAGTTGCCGTTGCCACCGCCGAACTCCCCCGGAACGTCGCTGCCCGCATACGCCTCGACCGATACGATTCTTGGCGCGGCGAGCGTTTCGTCCAGCAGTTCTTCGTTCCGCGCGATCTGGTCCAGAGTCGCGGCAGCGGCCTCTGCGGCAGTCCATGCCACATCCAGCCCCTCGGCAATGTGCACGACGTAGTCGGCAATGGCGGATGGAGCCGCCGAGGCAGGCCGGGCGGTGGCCGTTGGACGCGGGGACGGCGAAGTGGTGGGAGTAGTGGAGCAGGCGGAGAGCACAACTGCGAGCGTGACTGCCGCTGGGCGCATGACGCGAGAATCCTCCCCATGATCAGCAAGGGCAAGACTCTATTCGTTGCCGGGCACAGCCCGCAGCGAGAAGGCCGGCGACGCCAGCCGCTCGCCATCAAAGGGTGGCCACGCTGCCACAGAGCGCCGGCACTGCCCACGTTAGCCTGACCGGCTTAGTGCTGATGGCTGCACGATGGCTGC
>CBFGSY010000169.1:0-4351 GCA_965651545.1 uncultured bacterium
GGACTTCGGACACCCGATCGCGGTCACCGCCTGGGACTGGCTGCTGTACCTGGATACCGCCGATATCGACCAAATTCGCGCCTTCCAGGATGACCACCCGTCGACGGAAGCGCCCGAGCCCGCCGGCGGGCCGCCGCAGGGCGCCAGCTGAGCCGTAGGAGGTGGGTCGCGCGGAACGCGGTAGCCTTCGGGTTGTGATGCCCGACGCCGAGACCGACGCACCCCCGTCGTCCGGGTCGCCACAGCTGCCGCCGGCGCTCCAGGCGCTCGACGCCGCCGTCCGCGGCATCAGCGGCGTCCTCGACGTGGAGCAGGTGCTCCAGCTCATCGTCGACCGCGTTCGAGAGCTGGTCGCGGCTCAGTACGCCGCCCTTGGGATCGTGGATGAGGACGGCACGATCATTCAGTTCATCACCAGCGGCATCAGCGCCGAGCAGCGGCGCGCCATCGGCGATCTGCCCCGTGGGCGGGGTCTGCTGGGGCTGATCATTCGCGAGAACCGCTCGTACCGTGTCAGGACAATCGGGCAGCATCCGGAGAGTTACGGCTTCCCGCCCAACCATCCGCCGATGGATTCTTTCCTCGGCGTCCCGGTAACGGTGAAGGGCGAGGTGGTCGGCCGCCTCTATCTCACCAACAAGCAAGGAGCGGACGAGTTCAGGGCGAACGACCAGGCGCTAGTCGAGATGTTCGCCCTTCACGCGGGCATAGCCATCGAGAATGCGCGCCTGCACGAACAGGTGCAGCGGCTGGCGGTCTTGGACGAGCGCGACAGGATCAGCCGCGACCTTCACGACAGCGTGATCCAGATGATCTATGCCGTCACGCTCTCGCTGGACGACGTATCAGCGCTGGTCCGGGTGGATCCGGAGGAAGCGAGCAGGCGCGTGGAGGATGGCATCGATGCCCTCCATGGCGTGATCCGCGACATCCGCCACTTCATCTTCGGCCTCCGGCCGCTCCTCCTCGATTCGGGCAGCCTCCACGACGGACTGGAAACACTCGGCGATGAGCTACGTCGCAACACGTCTGCCGAGGTCCGGGTCAGTGGAACCGATCCGGACGGGTTGCCGCTGGCGGTTGTCGCCGACCTGCTGGCCATTGCCCGTGAGGCGCTTGCGAACGTCGCCCGCCACGCCCACGCGACTCAGGTCGAGGTGGCCACGGGAGAAGCTGAGGGCGAGGTGCAGCTGAGCATCATCGATGACGGCGTTGGGCTTCAACCGGACGCCCAGCTGGGGCGCGGGCACAACGGACTCGCCAACATGCGGGCACGTGCCTCGGCCATGGGCGGCCGGCTGGTCGTCGAGGGTGAAAGTGGTGGCGGCACTCGTATCATCGTGAGCGTCCCGCGATCGCAGGTGCGGCGAGGAGGCGGAGCATGACGAGCCACCCCACGCAAGGTCCACTCCGACTGCTCGTCGTCGACGACCACGAAGTGGTCCGGCAAGGACTGGTGGCCCTTCTCGATCGGCGCGGGGAATTCGAGGTCGCGGCCGAGGCCGGTTCGGTGGCCGAGGCGATCGATGCCGCAGCGCGTTTTGAGCCCGACCTGGTGATCATGGACGTGCGCCTGCCCGATGGCTCTGGCATCGAGGCCTGCCGTGAGATCCGCGCAGCTCGGCCGGAAACCCGCGTGATCATGCTCACCAGCTACCCCGACGAGGAAGCCGTACTGTCGGCGATCATCGCCGGCGCCAGCGGCTACCTCCTCAAGCAGATCCGCGGCCGGGATCTCATCAGCGCCCTCGAGGCGGTAGGCCGGGGCGAGTCGCTCCTCGACTCGGCGGTGACCGAGAAGGTGCTCGAACGGGTACGACGGGTAGCCTCGGGTAGCGAGACGGATGAGCTCGGAGGACTCACACCACAGGAACGCAAGATCCTTCTGCTCGTCGCTGAGGGGAAGACGAACAAGGAAATCGCCGGCGAAGTTTTCCTGTCCGACAAGACGGTGAAGAACTACGTCAGCAGCATCCTGTCGAAGCTGAATCTGCACCGGCGGGCGCAAGCCGCTGCCTTCGTGGCGAAGCACCAGCTGGCGCCTCCGGACAGGGGCTGAGCGATTCCCTCCTGCGCCGCTACTGTGCTCCGGCGGCAGCGGCGTCCTCAAGCTCGCCAAGCAGCCATCGCGCCGTGCCTTCCGCCGCGACGTGGAGCAAAGCTCGGTCCGCCAACCGGCCGGCCGTGCCGCCGGGTGGGGCGTACCAGCCAGAGACAGTCAGCTCTGCGTCACGCACGGACAGGACACCAGAGAAGACGGGGAACAACGGCGCAAGGCTCGAGGCGCGCCAGCTGATCTCTGCCTCCCACCCGTTGGCCAGCCAGCTGACCGGACCGATATCGACGTAGGCGGCCTTGCGGAACGTCACCAGGCTGGGGTTATCGCTCACGCGAAGCCGCAGGTCGGCTTGATGGCGATGCATTCCTGGCGGAGCCTTGACGACCTCCGGCCCCAGCCACGTCCGAGCGGCGCGGGCCGCCCACGCCAGACGCGCCGGCTCGTTGAGCGAGCGGCGCCGCACCACGATATGGGTCAGCCCTTGCATGCTGCCGGTCGACCTCACCTGTGCATTGGAAACTCCAGCGAACGGTGATGTTGGGCGTCGTGGCGCCCCAGTGCCGGAAGTCCCGATCGACCATGCCGATGAGCCCGGAATCAAGGTCCGCCCGGCACGTGCGACCTGCCTGCGCTGCTGTCTACGGTGGCCGAGCCAGGCTGGAGGTCACCAATGCAAATCCCTCGCGCGCTCATTCTCTTCCTCGCCTTTTGCGGCGGCGGGGCGATCTTCGGTGCGCCGCTCGTCACCGCCGCGCTGCTCCTTCAGCAGCCCGCCGGGCGAGTCTCCTCCGCCTCGCCCTCGAGCGCTGCGGAAGCCTCTGCCGGGGAACCCGGCAAGATCCTGGGCGAGCTCACCTTCCGGGCATTCGACCTTGGCTTCGATCCGGAGACCATCGAGGTCGACGCGCCCGGCCGATACGCAGTCACCTTCGCGAACGAGGGAGCCATCCTCCACAACATCAGGTTCGCCGATGGCACGGTCATCGAGGCGGACGCCGGCGAATCGGCTTCAGGTGAGGTCACGATCCCGATCGAAGGCCTGGGATATGTCTGCTCCATCCCGGGGCACGCCGATGCCGGCATGCAGGGGGCCATTACAGTGAGCGGCGGCTTCGCCGAGGTCCCGCACAGTGGCGCGTCGCACGAGCCGGCCGCTGGCGCCTCCATCGAGCCTGATCCCAACTCGCCCGAATACGCGCTGCACGATCCGGAGGCACCCGCGCTCGCGCGTGGCCAAGTCCATGAGCTGACGCTGACCGTCCGAGAGCATGAGATGACGGTCGCTCCGGGCATCGTCCAGACGGTCTGGTCCTTCGGTGAGACCGTCCCCGGCCCGGTCCTGCGGGTCAGGGTCGGCGACGTGGTTCGGGTCACCCTGCGCAATCCCGCCTCGAACAAGCTGCCGCACTCCGTGGACTTCCATGCCTCGCTCGTGGCGTGGAACGACGAGATGCGGTCGATCAACCCGGGCGGCGAGCTCGTCTACGAGTTCACCGCGAAGTACGCGGGTGTGTTCATGTACCACTGCGGGACCACGCCCGCGCTGCACCACATCGCCAGCGGCATGTTCGGGATGATTATCGTGGAACCCCCCGATGGGCTGCCGCCGGTGGACCACGAGTTTGCCCTCGTGCAGAGCGAGTGGTACCTGGGCGAACAGGCGGGATTCGTCAGCCTGGAGGAGGCCTCGGCGGCGGCGCCTGCGCCAGAGCTCGTGGTCTGGAATGGCGTGGCGAACCAGTACACGGACCACCCAATCCGGGTGCCGTCCAGCAAGACGATACGCGTCTTCGTGCTCAACGCCGGACCCAGCATCGACAGCTCGTTCCATGTCGTTGGGACGGTGTTCGAGGAGGTCATCAAGGAGGGTGTGGCGCTCCGGCGGGACAACGACGGCAGCTGGGGATCACAGGCCGTGGATCTCGCGCCGGCCCAGGGAGCCATCGTGGAGCTGCACTTCGACGAGGACGGCCTCTATCCATTCGTCACCCACGCCTTCAACTTCGTGGGCCGTGGCGCCCTGGGCCTGTTCCAGGCCGGCGATGGCGGCGAAATGCCCGCGGCAGGTCATTGAGCGACAGGGCCGGAGGTCCTCCCAGATTGGTCCGATCGGCCCTTGGGACTCCATCGTCCGCGATCGACCATACAGACGACTTCACAAAAAGGAGGTGCAGCGTGACCAGGAGGAGCAACGGAGCGGTCGCTGGAGAAAGGCGCGCCCGTGTAGTGTCTGATCGTGTCCTCTGCCACCTCGCAGGATCCGTAGCGGTTGCCCGGTGTGGCGAATGCGTC
>CBFGSY010000170.1:0-4230 GCA_965651545.1 uncultured bacterium
GACCCTAGGCGGGCGGATATCGCTGTCAGCTCCAGGGGCCGCCAGCCAACGCCGATATCGCTCTCAGCGATCACAGGGCGCGTGGGCGGTCCGGGGGCCGTCGGTTGATCGCCAACACCGATCAAGCGACGCGTGGCTGCCAGCCGCGCGCATCGGCTCAGCCCTGGCAGCGATATTCCAGCACGCCGCGCGCTGTGTGATCGCTGTCAGTACTCGCGGCAGGCGATCAGCGATACGCGAGGCGCGCACTCCCTGCCTCGCGCTCCTGAAGCGCGACGAAGACGGCAATGACCAGCCAGAGGCCGATGGTGCCGAACAGCAGCCAGGCCGAGGCCTCGCCTGACTGAGCCTGGAGCAGCGGTCCCAACCAAAGGAAGGCGTGGGTTCCCAGCGCGCCCGCGATCAAGGCCCGGCGGTCCGGGGCCGGCGCCGCCCCGATCAACAGCAGCACCCCGAGCTGAGCAAGGATCGCCTCGTGCTGGTTGCTGTGCGGAATTACCAGCGGTGTTGCCAGGAAGGCGGCGGCGGCGCCCATGAGCCGCGAGCGGCTCCGCCACCAGGCGAATCCCACGAGGAGGAGCGTCAACGCCGTCCCAACCAGCACGAGCGTGGTTCCGCCGCCGGTGCGCTCGGCCACTCCGCGCCAATTGATCATTTCCTCGGGATGCACCCCGACAGCGTCGGGAGCAGACACGTCCGCCAGGTGCGCCGGGTAGTCGAACACCGCCTGCGGCGAGACGACCACCAGGCTCACGACGACAAGTGAAGCGGCGATGCCGATGGCGACCGCCAGCTCGCGCCACCGTCGATTGAGCGCCAACCACAGCGCCCACAGCGGGCCGAGCGTCGGCTTCAGCAGGGAAAGGCCGAGGGCAGCGCCCGCGCCGGCGCCGGTCAGGGCGACGGAGAGGGCCAGCAGCCCTGCGACGGGGAGCGTGACCTGCCCCCGGATGGCGCCCATCACCGTCGGCCAGGCGGTAAGCACCAGCATCACGGCGAGCGAGCGAGCGGCGGGAGAGGGCAGCCAGGTGCCGCCCGCGTGCCAGGCCCCAAAGCCCAGGACCGCCACTCCAATGAGCGTGAAGATGACGAAGCCAACGTGCAACGTCAGCAGAGCCATCGGCGCGACCACGGCCGCCAGCCAGGGCGGCGAGTTGTAGGGAAGCGCCCCGTCCTCGAAGGACGGCTCTTCTCCAATGAGCTCCAGCTGCTCCGCCGCCTGGCAGCTGGCGTCGTAGAGGCAGGCGCCATGGCCGTCGAGGACGATGCGCGCGGCGACATGGTAGGTCATGTAGTCGGAGCGCTCGATGGCGCGGAAGCCGCCACCCAGGATGCCGGCTGCGAAGACGGCGGCCAGGATGGCCGCCACGAGCGCGTAGGCGCCGGCGATCCGCATCGGGCGGCAGGCTAGCACGCTCATCCGGGCCGCCCGGCAGTACTTCGGGGGTGGTGACGGGACGCACCCACCCCGCCCTAGACTCCGCGGCATGTCGCCCAGCCGGCCCGCCAAAGCGCCCCCCGAGACGGGAGGCGTGGCCGCCGCCACCGCTGCCGTCATCGGCTTCTTCGTGGCGGCCGTGCTGCCGCGGGCGACGTGGCCGCTCATCGATGGCGACGTGTGGTGGCACATCCGAGCCGGCGAGGAGGTGCTCCGTACCGGCACCGTTCCCCGCGTGGACCCATGGAGCATCGTGGCCATGGGCCGGCCATGGACCAGCCAGGACTGGGGCGCGAATGTGATCCTGGCGGCCGGCAACGGACTCGGACCGTGGGGCCAGACCGCTCTCTCCTTCCTGTTCGGCGCATTCACCGTGCTCGCCTTCTGGATCCTGTGGCGCGCGATAGCGCTGCGCGTGCCGCAGATCGGCTGGGCGAGCCGGATCGTGTGGCTGAGCATCGGCCTTGCCCTGGCCGGACCGGTCATGGGCGTGCGGGTGCAGGTGCTCGACCTGCTGCTGGCGACCGCGGTGGTCTGGATCCTGTGGCGCTACCTGGTCGACCCGCGGCGGCGCTGGCTCATCGGCCTTCCGCTCATCACCATGGTCTGGGCCAATACCCACGCCGGCTGGGTGCTCGTCTTCCTGCTGAGCGGGGCAGTGCTGGTTGGAGAGGCGGTCGACCGACTGCTGCGGCGCCAGCTGAGCGGGCCGCCGCCGCTGGAGTGGGCCGCGCTGCGTGACCTGGGACTGGCGATGCTGGCCAGCCTGGCGGTGCTGGCGATCAACCCCAACGGCCTCGACCTGTACGCCTACCCGTTCGAGACGCTCGGCATCACCGCCCTGAACCGCTACGTGATGGAGTGGTTCCCGGCCACGCTGGACAGCCTCTTCGGCTGGCTGCTGCTTGGCTTCGTCGTGGTTGCTGTGGTTCCCGCGCTGATCTTCGGCCGCAGGCGGCTGCGCACGGCCGATGCGCTGATCCTGGTTGGCCTGTCGGTGATGGCCTACCAGGCCATCCGGTTCCTGCTGATCGTCGGTCCGATCGGTGGGGCGGTAGCAGCGGTCGTCCTCTCACCGATCATCTCCGGGACGGCCTTCGGTCAGCGCATCTCGCCCATCCTGACCCGCCTCTCGCGCCCGCGCGGCGGGAGCCTGGGGACGTTCAACCGCGTGCTCATCGGGCTGCTGGTTGTGATCGGGGTGGGCGTCTCGCTCTACAGGGTCAACCCGGCGGCGCAGGCGGCCGAGATCGCCGAGGGACTGCCGGTCGGCGCGGTCGCCTGGCTGGACGCCAACGAACCCGGTGATCGCATCTTCAACCGATACGAGTGGGGCGGGTACATCGGCCAACAGAGGCCGGACGAACTGATCTTCATGGACGGCCGTGCCGACGTGTACGGCGACGAGCTGCTGCGCATGTACGTGTCGGTGATCGGCCTCGAGGGCGATCCGCAGGTGATCCTTGACCGATACCAGATCGACCACGCGCTCCTTCCGCCCGATTGGGAGCTGGCTGCCTGGTTCAACGGCTCCGACCACTGGCAGCGCGCATACGCCGACTCGACCGCCGCGGTCTGGGTGCGCCGATGAACCGCCGGGACGTGGCGGTCCTGTTCGCGGTGGCCCTTGCACTCCGTACCGCCGCCGCACTCCTGGTCGACTTCCCGCCATACACCGATCCCGCCTACTACCTCCTGGTCGCCGATCGCCTGGCCGATGGCCAAGGATTCACGACGCCCGTGCTGTGGAGCTTCCTGGACGTTGGCGGAGGGATGCCGGCCGATCCGATGCTGCCCGTTCCGAGCAACGGCCACTGGATGCCGCTCACCTCGATTCTGGCCGCGCCCTTCATTGCGCTCCTCGAGCCGCTGCTCGGCGCGTGGCGTGCCGCGCAGGTGCCGTTCGTGCTGCTGTCCGCCGCGCTGGTGCCGTTCACCTACGTCATCGGCTGGGAGCTGTGGCGATCGCGCACGGTGGCCCTGTCCGCCGGTGTGCTGGCGCTGCTGGCCGGTCCGTTCCTGGTGCTGTACCCGCAGGTGGACAACATCGCGGCCTTCGGCGCAGCCGCCGCCGGGTCCATCTGGTGCGCCATTCGGGCCGTAAGTGCCGAGCGCCCGACGTGGTGGCTGGTGGCGTCCGGGGCGTTGGCCGGGCTGGCAACACTGGCGCGCGTCGACGGCCTGCTGGTCACGCTTGCCCCGGCCACCGCCTGGTGGGTGCGGCCCGGACCGCGCCCACTGGCTGCCGGGTTCGCATCTGCGCTCGCGTACTTGGCTGTCTTCGGACCTTGGCTCGCCCGCGATCTGGCCGTCTACGGATCACCCTTTCCGTCGGCGGGCGGTCACATGCTGTGGATCACGACCTACAACGAGCAGTTCTCGATCGCCAGCGACCCCTCGCCGCGAACCTACTTCGCGTGGGGCCTGCCCAACATCGTGCTCTCCAAGCTGGCGGCCTGGGTCGAGCTGACCGGCCGCGTGGCGGTGCTGCTCGGCGGGTTCTTCATCCTGCCCTTCGCCTGGGGCCTGTGGGCGGAACGGCGGAGGCGGGAGCTGGCTCCGTTCCTCGCCTACTTCGCCGCCATGTTCGTGGCCATGGGCCTGGTCTTCACGTTCCACACTCCGAAGGGAGCGTTCTACCACTCGGCCGGCGGGTGGCTGCCATTCGCACTCCCCCTTGCCGTCGCCTCGCTGCCCGGAGCGGCTTCGGCCGCTGGTCGCTGGTGGCCGTTCCTGCGGCGGGCCGCCACGCATCGGTTCCTGCTGGTTGCCGGGCTGGTGGGCGCGGTGGT
>CBFGSY010000171.1:0-4179 GCA_965651545.1 uncultured bacterium
TCCATCGCGTCGATCATCCGATCGTGCAGCCACTGGAGATGCTCATCGTCGGCGAGCGCCCTGGCATCGGTCATCAGCTGCCTGGTCAGCACCGGGCCGGCCAGCTCCCCGGCTGCGGCCGCCAGGCGGTTACCGCTGGCGCGGAAAACTGCCCGATGAAGCTCCACATCGGCGTTCGCGAACGAGTGGGAGTCCCCGCTTCGTCGCGCCAGGTCCCGTTCGCCGAGCAGCAGTCGGAGCTCGAGCAGGCGCGCATCGGTTGCGCGCCGCGCCGCCCTGTGCGCAGCAATCGGTTCAAGGGCCGCACGCAGCTCTAGCACCTCCCTTCGATCGGCGCTGCGACGTGCAGCACGTGCGATGCGAGCCCTGCGACCTCGCGCTACGACGAACACCGACCCCGTGCCTGACGACAACCAGGCCCTCCCCGCGCAGCCGTGCCACTGCTTCGCCGACCACCGACACGCCCACCTGCGCATCGCGGGCCATGGCTCGGCACGACTCCAGCCGCGTGCCACCTTTGAGATCGCCCAGGAGGATGCCGCGTCGGATCTGGTCCGCCACCCGCTCGGCGAGCGTCATCCGGCGCGGCGGATGCAGCTGAGATGGTCGCGCCCACCAGCGATCGTTTCTCGTGCGTGCGGGCACAAGCCTGATCTTCTTGCGCGGCGCCTTCCGCATCCCTGCCTCCAGACTGTTCGGATGACCGGAACAGTGGCGAGCGGGGGTTACCGGGGGCTTAGAGGCGGCTTATCGGTGGAAGCTCGGATAGGATCGGCAGCGAGTGATGGACGAGGGCAAGCGTTCGGCGCACGAGCAGGACCTGTGGTTCGCCACCGAGCAGGCGAGGCGCGCTGGTGAGCTGCTGGTGGCGAGCTTCGGTCGCGTGGAGCGCATCGATCGCAAGAGCAAGCGCGATGTCGTCACCGAGGTCGACTACGCATCGGAGCAGCTGATCCTGGACGCGATCCGCGCCCGATATCCGTCGGATGCCATCCTCGCCGAGGAATCGGGTCACCACCATCGCGAGGGCGACGCGCTAGCCAGGGGCGAGCGGACGTGGGTCGTCGATCCGCTGGACGGAACGGTCAACTACGCCAACGGGATTCCGCATTTCTGCGTTTCAATCGCGCTGGTTGGCCCGTCCGGTCCCGAGGTGGGCGTGGTGCTTGATCCGATCCGCGCCGACTGCTATTCGGCGACGGCCGACGGCGCGGCCATGCTAAACGGCGAACCGATCCGCGCATCGGACAAGGAGGAGCTGGGAGATTTCGTGGTCGGCCTGGCCGTGATCGGCCGGGGAGGGATCGGGCGCGAGCGGCGCATCGGCCGGGCGGTGCGGATCTACCGGCGGATGGGGAGCGCGGCGCTGGGCCTGGCGTACGTGGCCAACGCACGTTTCGACGCGTTCGTGCAGAACGGCGGCCTCTCGCCGTGGGACGTGGCGGCGGCAGGCTTGATCGTCGAGCGCAGTGGCGCGAGGGTGACGGACCTGTTCGGCGGGCGATGGTGGCAACCGGCGTCGCAGCCGGCGCGGCTGAGCATCGTCGCGGCCCCGAAGCGTCACCACCAGGCGTTGCTCGATCTGCTGTCGGCAGCGCGTACGACCGTGCAGACGCGGCGCTAGACGCCGTCAGCGGCCTGGAGGACGGAAGCCAGCATCGCCAGCGTGCGGGCGGTGGCGCCCCACACCAGCTGGCCGCTGGCCCGATAACCCCCAACCCGCAGCGTCCAGCCCGGTCCGTGAACAAGCTCGTCGGTGATCGCGCCGGGATGGAGCAGCTCACGCACCGGTAGCTCGATGATGAGGGCAACCTCGTCGCTCTGCGGCGCCAGGTCGGGTCGCTGATCGGAAGCGGCCACCACCGGCAGGACGTCGAAGTTGCTGGGCGGGATCCACACCTGGTCGAGCGCCCCGAGGACGACCACGTCTGCGGGATCGATGCCGATCTCCTCCGCCGCCTCGCGCAGGGCGGTGGCCTCGAGCGAGGCGTCATCCGGTTCGAAGGCGCCACCCGGCAGCGACACCTCCCCCGCGTGCGAGCGCAACGCGGCATTTCGTACGGTGAGTGGCAGCTGCAGCTCGCCATCGGTGCCGGGATAGAGGAGCAGCAGGGTCGCCGCCGGGCGCGCCGGCGGCATCCTCGCCCGGTCGTATCGCGCCCGTGATCGGATGCGGTCGCTGCCGCGCGGGGCGAAGCGCGGGTCGACGGCGATGGGCCTGGCGGCTTGGCGAAGCACCTCGGCCAGGTTGTGCTGCCATCCAGGGTCAGCGCGTAAGATTCGATCCATGAGCTTCCAGCCCTCCGGTCGGCGCGACCGCGATGCCCCTGCCCGCTCGGCGCTGGCGCGCACGCGGCTGCTCGTCAACCGCACGCCGCACTTCAGCACGCGCACCCGCCGCGAGGCAAATCGAGGGATCGACCTGCTGGAGGGTCAGCTCGGCCGCAACCAGGTCAACGTGGCCGAGGCAGTCCGCGGCCTGGAGCTGCTCAACCGGGCACACAGCTCGCTGACCTTCGATCTGCTGCGCGATCCAGGCTTCGTCGAGCGTTTTGGGGCTGCGTTGCGACAGCTCGGCCTGCGCGGGATCGAGCAGCGGCTCGACGAAGTTCCCGGTTCGGTGATGGCGCAGCCGATTCCCGGCCCCACCGGCGGCCGGCGTCACCGTGACGACCTGCCCGCCGACGAGCGCTTCGACGCCGACGGGAAGCCGCTTCCTCCGCCACCCGGCTTCTACTGAGCGAGGGCGCCCAGCAGCGCCTCGTCGGTGGGAGTCGCCCCGACGCCAAGCCGAGCACCGATGCGCGCCGCCAGCGGCGGCTCGAGGTAGGTCGAGGCGAGCAGCTCCCAACGATCCTCGGCAAAGACCGATGACGGCGGACCATCGGCGATCGCCCGGCCCTCCCGCATGACGACGATGCGCGCGAACGTCGCCGCCACGAACTCCATGTCGTGGCTGATGGCGATGACCGTCCGCCCCTCGGCGCTGGCGCGGTCGATGACCGATGTCACGATGCCGATACCGGCCGGGTCCTGGCCGGTCGTCGGCTCGTCCAGGACGAGGATCGGTGTCCTCATGGCGAGCACCGAGGCCAGCGCGAGCAGCTTGCGGCGAGACGCGCCGAGGTCGTAGGGGTTGGTGGCGCCTTCCGCGGTCAGCCCCACCGCGTCGAGCGCGCCATCGACGGCGTCGCGCAGCGCGGTCTGGCGGATGCCCAGGTTTCGAGGGCCGAACTCGACCTCGCGGCGCGCGCTGGCGGCGAAGATCTGCCGGTCCGGATCCTGGAAGACGAGCCCGACCTTCGCGGCGAGCTGTGCCACGGTACGTGTAGCAGCATCAGTTCCGTCGATGAGGACGCGGCCCGACGTCGGGCGCAGAAGGCCGTTCAGGTGCCGCACCAGCGTCGTCTTGCCGCTGCCGTTCTGGCCGATGATGGCGACGCGCTCGCCTGGCGTGACCGCCAGCGAAAGACCGTCGAGGGCGCGCACGCCACCGGGCTGGTAGACGTAGCTCACGTCCTCGAGTCGGATCTCTGGCACCGTCATTGGCTCGCCGCCTCAGCGAAACGCGCGACCATCTGCCCCGGTAGAGCGGCCGCGGCCGCCGCCCGCTGCAGCCGGACTGCGGATGGTGGCGCGACGCCGAGCTCCACGATCGCTGGATCGGCAAAGACGTCGGGAGCCGGCCCCTGGAGGGCGACGCGCCCTCCATCGATGACGATCGCGCGGGAGCAGATCGCGGCCAGCAGGTCCGTCTTCTGCTCGGTCACCACGATCGATACTCCCTGCCCGGCAAGCAGTCCGAGAGCATCGCCGACGAGCCGCGTGCCCGCCGGGTCCAGCTGGGCGGTCGGCTCGTCCAGCACCAGGTGCGCCGGGCGCAGGGCCAGCAGGCCGGCGATGGCGACGAGCTGCTGCTGCCCACCGGAGAGTCGGTGCGGATCGCGGGACGCCAGCGACTCGATGCGCAGCGAGGCGATGGCCGACTCGGTTCGGTCGATGACCTCGGGACGCGGCAACCCCAGGTTCATCGGTCCGAACGCAACCTCTTCGTAGACGGTGGCGGCCACTCCGGAGAGCTGTGTTGCCGGGCTGGAGAATCCGATGCCGATCCGTCCCACCAGCGCGTGCATTGGGAGCGGAGCGGCGTCCTCGCCGTCCAGCAGCAGCCGTCCGGTC
>CBFGSY010000172.1:0-4150 GCA_965651545.1 uncultured bacterium
CGCCGCGCACGATCCGCTGGGCGAGGCCCTCGACGATCGCCGTCTTCCCGACGCCCGGGTCGCCGATCAACACCGGGTTGTTCTTGGTGCGGCGGCTCAGCACCTGGATGACGCGGCGGATCTCCTCGTCGCGACCCACCACCGGGTCGAGCTGGCCGCGCTCGGCGGCGTCGGTCAGGTCGCGGCCGTACTTCTCCAGGGCCTGGTAGGTGGCTTCGGGGTTCTCGCTCGTCACGCGCTGGCTTCCTCGTACGGCGGTGAGCGCCTCCATGACCGATGCCTGATCGACGCCCTGCTCGTCGAGCGCACGCCGGGCGTCGCTGCCGGAAGTGTCCTCCATGATGGCGAGCAGGACATGCTCGGTCGAGACGTAGTCGTCGTGCATCCGCTCGGCGATGGCGTGCGCTCCGGTCAGCACGTTGCGGGCCTCGTTCGAGAGGCTCAGCTGAGTGCCACCTCCCGAGACACGCGGCAGGTGACTGAGGCGCTCGCGGATGGCCTCGGCCAGTGGGGCGGGATCCTTGCCGGCCTTCTCCAGGATGGCAGGCACGACGCCATCGGGTTGGTCGACCAGCGAGAGGAGCAGGTGGGCCGCGGTCAGCTCCGGATGGCCCTCGCCCTCGGCGAGCTGCTGCGCAGCCAGGATCGCTTCCTGTGCGCGAGCTGTGAATCGTTCAGTGCGCATGGGCTCCACCGTAAGTGGCTGATACGCAGCCGGTAATCGGACCTGCGGTAATGTTTCCCCGGCGCCTCCCGGTGTGCGGAGGTACCCAGATGCGTCGCCCCGGCCGGCCTTTCGTGACAGCATGCGCCGTCCTGCTGGGGTTCACCAGCAGCGGCCTGATCGCCCCACAGCCGATGGCGCGGGCGAATGAGAACCCGGTTGCGAGACGATTGGCGAACGGCGCGGTCATCACCACTGTCCGCTCCGGCGATGTCACGGCCAGCTTCATCGGTCAGCCGGGCTCCGCCCATTCCGTCTCTTCGAGCGGGTCATCGGCGTCCGCGTCGATGCGCACGACACGGCCGAAGAGCGCCCGCGACGCAGCCGCCTACGCGAATGCCGGCCGCTCGGTGATCGACGACCTGGTGGCGCTGGGCATGCCTCGCGCGGAGGCGGCGCGCCAGTTCGGCGACATGGACACGCTCGATGGTGGCCAGGCGGTGTCGCGGCAGCGAATCACGCTGGACTCGGCCGCTCCCACCGCCATCCCGTCCGGGAATGCCAGCACGCCGTACGATTCGCAGTGCGCCAGCATCAACGTGGCCGAGGGCAAGATCACCGGCTACGGCTGCTCCACCTTCTTCCTCGTCCACCAGAACGGAAACGATTGGTGGCTGACCACCAAGATGAAGGTCTCCGCCCATTCGAATGACGAGTCGTGGTTCTCCCCGAAGCGGCTGACGCAGCTTGGCTGGCGTGCCACCTGGGCGAGCGGCAACATCCTCTACGACTGGGACCCGTACAACACGCGCCCCGTCGGCAGCTGCCTGACGATGACCGTCAAGTCCAGCTCGCCGTGGGCGGATGTGTCCGTGCAGGGGACGGTGTGTCCCGACTCGTTGGGGCCCTGGTCGGTGACGACCGCACGCAGCGGCGGCATCTGGAACGGCATGGAGCGCGGCACCGATTACGAGGGAGCCCTCGCCACGCAGGCCGTCCACAGCCCGCCGGGTGCCCCGGTCAGCTATCAAAGCGCCTGGACCCTCAGCTACTGCGACCTGTGGTGCAACTAGTGCACCGGCCCATTTCGGCCCCGATCAGCCTGGCGCGGATCTGCCTGGGGCTGGCTGTTGAGCACCTTGGCCAGCTCCGCGCGACCTGACTCGTCAAGCTCTGGCAGCACCACGCGGGTGCGGACGATGAGGTCACCCTTGCTGCCGCCGCGCTTCGGCAGCCCGCGGCCGCGGACCTGGATCTCCTGGCCGTTCTGCGTGTTCGGCCGGATTCGCAGCTTGACCGACCCGGTCGGCGTCGGGACCGGCACTTCCGCGCCCAGCAGGGCTTCGCCGAGCGTTAGCGGCAGCTCGGTGAGAAGGTCGGCTCCCCGTCGCTCGAACCGCGGATCGGGCTGGACGCGGACCGTGATGACCAGATCGCCCGCGGCGGCGTCGTCGCCGCGCAGCCCGCCGCCACGCAGATTGATGCGGGCGCCGTCGCTCACGCCGGGCGGAATCTTGACCTGCAGCCGACGCCCGTCGACGTCGACCATCCGCTCGGCACCGCGGGCCACCTCGGCGAGGGTGACATCGGCCACGGCGGTGGCGGTCGGCGCTGGGGCACGCACCCGGCGGCGGGTGGTGGTGCCGCCCAGGTCGCCAAGATCGGCCAGGTCTCCGAAGTCGAATGCGCTGGAAGCGCCGCCGGCGCCCATCGGTCCAGTGCGCGTGGCGCCGCCGAAGAACGACTGGAAGAACTCGCTGAAGCCGCCCAGGTCATCCGGGCTGACGCGCCGGTACTCCCAGCGAGTCCCGCCCGGGGCGCCTCCGAAACCGGCCCAGTCGGTGGCTCCGCCTCCGAAACCGGCCTGCTCGTAGGCCTGCCAGTTTGCGCCGAGCTCGTCGTACCGCTTCCGCTTCTCCGCGTCGGCGAGGACGGCGTGCGCCTCGTTCGCCTCCTTGAAGCGCCTCTCGGCGTCCTTGTCGCCGGGGTTGCGGTCCGGATGGAGCTCGCGCGCAAGCCGGCGATAGGCCTTCTTGATGTCGGCCTGCGTCGCCGTCTTCGGCACGCCCAGGACCTGGTAGTAGTCCTTGTACTCCATCCGGGACCGATCACTCCCCGGCGGCCACCGCCGCTAGGCGATGCCGGCCGGGGGCTGCTCCACGTTCGGCTTCGGCGTGGCGGCGACGGGCGCCTCCTCCTCACCGGGCTTGCGGCCGCGGCGGCGAGGGGCAACCCGCTTCTGGCGAGCGGCGCGCTCGGCGGCGATCCGCTCTGCAGGGCGGGCGTGGGCGATGAGCGCTTCGCCCAGCACCTCGTCCATCGTCTCCACCGGCACGATGCGCAGCTGGTTGCGCACGTCCTCCGGCACGTCGACCAGGTCCTTCTCATTCCGCTTGGGTATGAGGACCGTCTTCACGCCGGCCAGGTGCGCTGCCAGCAGCTTGCTCTTGAGCCCACCGATGGGCAGCACGCGACCGCGCAGCGTGATCTCGCCGGTCATCGCCAGGTCGCGCCGCACCGGCTGCCCGGTGAGCAGGCTGGCCATGGCGGTGGCCATCGTCACGCCCGCACTCGGCCCGTCCTTCGGCGTGGCGCCGGCCGGAACGTGGATGTGCAGGGTGTGCTTCTCGAAGGTGCCGGGATCGATCCCCAGCTCCTTCGTCCGCGCCCGGATGTAGGACATGCCGGCTCGAGCCGACTCCTTCATCACGTCGCCCAGCTGGCCGGTAAGGATGAAGTCGTCCTTGCCGTCCATGCGCGTGGCCTCGACCTGCACGATGTCGCCGCCGGCGTCGCTGACCACCAGCCCAGTGGCCATGCCCACCTGGTCCTCGTCGTCCAGCTCGCCGTACTCGAAGCGGGCAGGGCCGAGGAATTCCTCCAGCTGGTCGGGCTCGACGATCACCGTGGCCTTGGCGTCGGCCGCCACGCGGCGCGCCACCTTGCGTGCCACGTTGGCGATCTCGCGCTCGAGGTTCCGGACGCCGGCCTCCTTGGTGAACGCCTGGATCAGCCGCACCATGGCGGGCTCGGTGATGTCCAGCTGCTTCTCCGTCAGGCCGTGGTTCTCGAGCTGCTTGGGCATCAGGAACCTCTGCGCGATGCGCAGCTTCTCCAGCTGCGTGTATCCGGGCAGCTGGATCACCTCCATCCGGTCGCGGAGGGCCGGCGGGATGGTGTCCTGCATGTTGGCGGTGGCGATGAAGAGCACCTTCGACAGGTCGAACGGCACCTCCAGGTAGTTGTCCTGGAAGGTGTTGTTCTGCTCCGGATCGAGCACCTCCAGCAGGGCCGACGACGGGTCGCCGCGGAAGTCCATGCCGACCTTGTCGATCTCGTCGAGCATGAACACCGGATTAGCCGATCCGGCGGTCTTGATCGACTGGATCACGCGACCGGGCAGGGCACCGATGTAGGTGCGCCGGTGTCCACGGATCTCGGCCTCGTCGTGGATGCCGCCCAGGCTCATGCGCACGAACTTGCGGC
>CBFGSY010000173.1:0-4142 GCA_965651545.1 uncultured bacterium
GAAGTGCCGGATCTCGGCCTGGTCCCGGGTGAAGATGCCGGCCGTCAGGCCATAGGGCGTGGCGTTGGCCTCCGCCAGCGCCTGGTCGAGGGAGTCGACCTCGCCGACCACCACGAACGGCACGAACAGCTCGTCCCGGAACAGCCTGTGGTTCAACGGCAGGCCGGTCACCACGGTGGGCGTCGGGAAGTAACCCCGCTCGGTGCCCTCATCCCGCATGACCTCGCCGCCAGCCTCGATCGTGCCTCCGTCGCGCTTCGCGTCCTCGACGGCGGACGCGAACTTGGCCAGCGCCCGCTCGTTGATGACCGGTCCCATCCAGCTTTCGCGCTGGGTCGGATCGCCGACCTTGATGGCCCGCGCCCGCTCGACCAGCTTCTCGACGAAGGGCCGCGCCACCGAGCGCTCGACGTAGACGCGGCTGTTGGCGCTGCACTTCTGGCCGTCGAAGCCGAAGGCCGAGCGCATGACCCCCTCGGCCGCTTCGTCCAGGTCGGCGTTGGCGGTGACGATGGCGGGGTTCTTGCCGCCCATCTCGGTGATGATCGGCCGCGGGTAGTCGCGCGTGAAGCCGGTGTACAGCTTCATGCCGACCTCGTAGCTGCCGGTGAAGACAAGGCCGTCGATCCCGGGGTTCTCCTCCAGCTCCGCGCCGACCGTCTCGCCGGGGCCGGTGACCAGGTTGAAGACGCCGGGCGGCAGGCCGGCATCGCGCAGTGCCTCGCCGAACTTGTAGGCCATCAGCGGAGCGTCGGACGATGGCTTCAGGACGACTGTGTTGCCGGCGATCAGTGCACCGGCGGCCGGGCCGCCGGCCAGCGCCATCGGGAAGTTGAAGGGACTGATCACGGCCCACACGCCGTGGGGCTTCAGGACGGAGCGGGTGTGCTCGGCGGGCGACAGCGAGCCCATCGGCTGGACGAAGCCGTCGTTGCGCTCCATCTGATCGCTGTAGTAGCGCAGCAGGTCCGCGGTCTCCTCGACGTCCCCCAGCGCCTCGAGCCGATTCTTGCCCACCTCGAACGCCATCAATGCGGCGTACTCGAACTGGCGCTCGCTGATCAGGTCGGCCGCACCCCGGATCAGCTTGACCCGTCGACGCCAGCCGAGGTCGCGCCATGCGGGGAAGGCGTCTCGCGCGGCCGCGATCGCGTCCTGCACGTCCTGGCGCGTGCCGACCGGGAAGCGGGAGACCACGATCTCGCGGTCGATCGGCGAGCGATCCTCGAACTCCTCGGCGGCCCGCCGCTCCTCGCCACCGATGATCATCGGGTACGAGGCCCCAAGGGTCCCACGCACTCGCTCTACCGCCGCGTCGAAGGCGGATTGCAGCTCCTCGTTATCGGCGGAAAGGGTGGCGTAGGTGATCTTCATGCGAGGCGTGGTGGTTGCCATCAGAGCTCAAGTGCCTCCGCAACGTGCTGATGCCTCGGGCGCACCGCGCCGGGCTGATGAAGTGGGCGGCTGCAATTATCGCACCGGCGCGCAGACACGCCGAAGACCAGGCTCCGGGGGGAGAAGAGCCTGGCCTCCGACCGAGCGATCATAGATGCAGCGTTTCGCGGCTGCAATGGAATTCCGGCACGGAATCCGTGCTTTTCAGTCCGGGCCGGCACGGATCAGGCCGCCGCTACCCGAAAGGCAGGAAATCAGCTCCTGGCCAGGTGGTAGAGGCCCAGCCGCAGGCGCAGGCTCAGGGGGTGTGGCGACGCCAGGAAGGCGCGTCCTCGCTCGCCGTACAGCCGGGGCAGCAGCTCGGCGGCGGTTGGTTCGTCGTGCAGGTCGATCCGGCTGTGCACCACCTTGATCTTGAAGCCGTGCTGCAGCCACCAGCCGCTGCGACGCTGGGTCGCGTCGCGCGCTCGCTCGATCACCTCCGGGTCCAGCAGGCCGCCGAGGTCATCGCGGCCGTAGTAGCCGACCACCACCAGGCGGCCGTTGGGGCGGAGCACGCGCATGGACTCGGCGATGGCCGGCAGGCTGCTGTCGTCCGGGTCGATCTCACCGGAGAGGACCACGTCGACCGCGCCGTCGCGCAGCGGAAGATGGTCGCCGCTCCCCTCGATGATTCGGATGTTCGGCTGGTGGGCATCCTCGGCCCGGCGCCGCGCGACTTCGAGCAGGTCCGGCCGTGACTCGATCCCGTAGGTCCGGCCGGTGCGGCGTGCGAGCAGCATCGGGTAATGACCGATGCCGGTGCCCACGTCGGCGATCCGCTTGCCGGAGAGCGGCACGATCCGATCGAGCGCGGCCAGAACGCGGCGTTCAGGGTCGATCATCTCGCCCAGCCGCTCCAACAGCAGCGGGTCGGTATCGGTCCAGGGCGGCAGGATGGCGCGCACGGCTTTGCCTACCGCACGCTCACCCGCAGCTCGGCGGGCGAGCCGTCCTGCAACGACAGGATCGACTCACCGGCCAGCAGCTGCACGTCGAAGGCGACCTCCCCCTGTGCCACGCGGGTGACCTGGATCGGGATCGTGAGCGTTCCGTCCGCCAGCAGCGGCCCCCATCCCAGCGATGTGGTCCCCGCCGGCTCGCCCTGCTCGCCCGGGCCCAGCACCCACTTGGTCCAGTGCTGCATGAGGGGCGGGCCACCGTCCGCGATCCGCTGCTGGGACGGACGGAAGGGCGCGAGGAACAGCGTCCGGTCGAGCTCCGTCGACCAGCGCAGGACGAGCTCGCGGATGAGCCGGTCGGACAGGTTGGTTACCCGCACCACCAGCTCACCCTGGTCGCCGCCGACGTTCGGCTCGACGTCGACGCGAATCTGCCGCCGGTCCCGATCCGCGGGCATCGGCACGGAGAGCGGCGGCTCGGGCGTGGCCGTGGGGTCCGCCGACGCCTGGCTGCCGGACGGGGCCGGGGCGGTCGGTGACGGGCTGGGGCTCGCGGTGGGGCTCGGGATCGGTGTGATGCTGGGTGATGGGGCGAGCACGCAGCCAGCCAGCGCCGCTGCGATCAGCGGCGCCGCCAGGAGATGGCGGCCGCCCTCAGGCGCGCGGCTCATCGCTCAGCTCGGTGAGGCGGTTGCGGATCGCGAAGGCAGCGGCCTGTGCGCGGCTGGCAAGCGCCAGCTTGGAGAGGATGTTGCTGACGTAGTTGCGGACCGTCTTCTCGGCCAGGTGCATGGTCTCGGCGATCTGGCGATTCGACTCTCCCTGAGCGACGCGAGCCAGCACCCGGCGCTCCTGCTCGGTCAGCTCGTCGAAGGCGCCCGACTCCTCGGCATGGGCGGCGCGTCGAAGGCGATCGAGCACCGCGGCGGTCACCGCCGGGTCCAGCATCGAATGGCCGGCGGCCACGGTGCGGATCGCGTTGACCAGCTCGTCCGAGCCGATCCGCTTCAGGACGTAGCCGGAGGCGCCCGCCGAGATGGCATCGAACAGTGCCTCCTCATCGGCGTAGCTGGTCAGCATGACCACCGGCGTGTCCGGCGAGTCGGCCAGGATCGCGCGGCAGGCGTCGGTTCCAGACCCATCCGGCATGCGGATGTCGAGCACCACCACGTCGGGGCGCAACGCCCTGGCCAATCGGATCGCCTCACGTCCCGAATCCGCCTGGCCGATGACCCGAAAGCCGGGCTGCCGATCGAGGAGGGCCGACAGGCCGATGCGCACGACCTCGTGGTCGTCGGCGATCAGGATGCGGATGCTCGGTTCGTCACTCATGGCGACCTCGGGATGCGCTGGTCACTCGGCCGCCGGGTCGTGGCCACCGGCATGGTAAGCGAGAGCCGCGTGCCCCGCCCCGGCGCGCTCTCGACCTCCAGACTCGCCTTGAGCAGCTCCGCCCGGCGCCGCATGTTGCGCAGCCCCTCGGCACGCCGTCCGGCCTTGCCGGCCGTGGCCTGCGGATCGAAGCCGACGCCGTCGTCGCGGATCACCAGCTGCAGCCGCTGCCGGGTGCAGGTCAGCCGGACTGAGACCTGGCCGGCCTGCGCGTGGCGCAGGATATTGCTGAACGCCTCGTGCACGACCTGGTGCAGCTGGACGGCCTGCTCGGCGCTCAGGTCCGCCTGCCACTCGCCGCCGACACGTACCTCCAGGCCCACCAGCGTGTTGGCGCGCAGCTCATCGGCCACGCTCCGCACGATCTCCTCGGCATCGCGCGTCTCGAGGCTGGCGGTGCGGAGGTCGAAGATG
>CBFGSY010000174.1:0-4036 GCA_965651545.1 uncultured bacterium
CAGCGATCGGCGCTCACCGATCAGCTGCGCCGGCCGCGTGCTCATCGCCGCCACCAGCCCAACGATGTCCAGGCGTCCGGCGGCAACGGCCAGGAGGCCAAGCCCCAACGCCGTCTCCAGGCCGATCATCCCCGGCGCGGCGCTGGCGAACTCGACCAACTTCCGCTGCGGTGGGTGCGGGGCGTGGTCGGTGGAGATCGCGTCGACGCTGCCGTCGGCGACGGCGGCCAGCAGGGCAAGGGCGTCCTCTCGCGAGGGCAGCGGTGGGTTGACCCGGCAGCGTCCGTCGTAGGCGAGGGTCGGGTCCAGGGCACCGCTACCCTCGGCCGGGCCGCGATCCGCATCCCAGGCGAAATGCCGGTCGCCCGCGACCCAGCCATCGGTCATCGCCAGGTGGTGCGGCGTCACGTCGCAGGTGACGCGCACCCCGGCCTGCCTGGCGCGTCGAACGGCCTCGACCGCCCCGGGGGTCGAGAGGTGAGTCAGGTGCAGACGGGCTCCGGTCTCGGCCGCCAGGGCAAGGTCGCGCTCGACGATGGTCAGCTCGGCGCTGGGAGGCCAGCCAGCCAGGCCGAGCTGGGTGGCGATCGGCCCTGCGCGCATGAGAGAGCCATCGGCCAGGCTCGGATCCTCGGCGTGCTCGATCAGCGGCAGGTCCAGCGGTGCCAGGTAGGAGAGTACCGCCCTCGCCAGCCGCGGTGACTCGATGGCCGCCCCGTCGTCGCTGAAGCCAGCCACGCCCAGCTCCGCCAGCTCAGCGAGTGGCGCCATCCGCTCGCCGGCCCGCCCGAGCGTGGCGGCCGCGATGACCCGGACGCGTGCGGCCGCGTCCCGTGCGCAGGACTGGATGAAGGCCACCCGTGCCGGCTCGTCGAGGGGCGGATCGGTGTTCGGCATCGCGCACACGGTGCTGTACCCGCCGCGGGCAGCCGCGCGCGTGCCGCTCTCGATCGTCTCCGCATCCTCACCGCCGGGCTGGCGGAGGTGGGTATGCAGGTCACAGAAGGCCGGCGCCGCGACCAGGCTGCTGGCATCGACGCGCGCGACCTCCGGCCCAGCCTGACGTGGATGTGCCAGCTGCCCATCGACCACGGCCAGATCGCCCACCTCATCGGTTCCCGAGGAAGGGTCGACAAGGCGCGCGCCCGCCAGCACGAAGCTGGCCGGCGCATCGGCCAACGAGCCGAAGCGGCTCAAGTCGCCATCAGGGAGAGGATCGCGATGCGGACGGCCACGCCGTTGACGACCTGCCGCCCGATCAGGCTGCGAGGTCCTGCCGCCAGCGCGGCGGTGAGCTCGACGCCCTCATTGGTGGGGCCGGGATGCAGGATCGGCGCACTCGGTCTCGCCAGCTGCATCCGCGCCTCATCCAGCCCCCAGCGGGTCGTGTACTCGCGCAGGTTGGGCACGCCCCCGCCCGCCTGGCGCTCGAGCTGAACGCGCAGGGCCATCACCGCATCGGCGCCGGCCAAAGCACCCTCCAGGTCGGCGTGGACTTCGACGTTGGGCCAGCGATCGAATCCGCTGGTCCATGCCGGTGGGCCGGCCAGGCGGACCGTGGCGCCCAGCCTTGCCAGCAGGTGCAGGTTCGAGCGCGCAACCCGCGAGTGGGCGATGTCGCCGACGATTGCCAGAACCCGGCCCTCCAGCGATCCCAAGGCATCGCGCAGGGTCAGCGCGTCGAGCAGTGCCTGGGTGGGGTGCGCATGGGTCCCGTCGCCGGCGTTCACGACGCGCATCGCGGTGGCGCGCGCGGCCAGGTACGGAGCCCCGCTGGCGGAGTGGCGCAGCACGATCGTCTGCAAGCCCGTGCGCTCCATGGTCAGCAGCGTGTCGACCAGCGACTCGCCCTTGCTCGTGCTGCTCGCCTCGAACGGAAGGCTCACGACCTGCCCACCCAGGGCGGTGGCAGCAAGCTCGAAGCTCAACCTCGTGCGGGTCGATGGCTCGGCGAAGGCAAGGCCGATGACCTGCCCGGCCAGCGTGCTTAGGCGCTCACCCCGCTCGCGCAGCCCACGCATCTCAACGGAGAGATCCAGGCAGCGCTCGATCTCGGCACGGTCGAGCTGGTCGACGTCCAGGAGATGCCGATGGCGCCAGGCGGTCGGGTCGTTGCCGACCGAGATGGTGGCGCGCGGCGAGTCGATCATGAGTCTCCTTGGCCTACGCCGGGCGGCGCTCTTCCACTTCAGAAATGGCTCCACTCTCGTCGAGCACGACACCGTCCACGTCGTCGGTCTCGGTCAGTCGGACGTGCACCAGGTCGTCGCGCGACGTCGGCAGGTTCTTGCCCACGTGATCCGCACGGATCGGCAGCTCGCGGTGGCCGCGGTCGATGACCACGGCCATCCTGACGGCCCGCGGCCGCCCGTGGTCGGTCAGCGCGTCGAGCGCCGCTCGGACCGTGCGACCGGTGAAGAGCACGTCGTCGATCAGCACCACCGTCTTGCCGCCGATCTCTGGCATCGCCTCGGTGCGTTTGACGATCGGCGCGTGGGCGAGGGGCGTCAGGTCGTCGCGGTAATAGGTGATGTCCAGCGACCCCACCGGCAGGCTCACGCCCTCGTGCTGCTCGATCAGTCCGGCAAGCCTGCGCGCCAGCGGGACGCCGCGGCTGCGCACGCCCACCAGCACCAGGTCATCGGTGCCGCCGTTGCGCTCGACGATCTCGTGCGCCATGCGCGTCAGCGCGCGTCGCAGGTCATCGGCATCCAGGATCTGGCGCTCGCTCACGCGACCGAGTTTAGACCGATGGGCGGGCGTTCCCTGGCTAGGAGTCGTCGGGTCCGGCGCCGGGCCCCACCTTCGGCTCTGGCCCGTACACGAACGGCCCGTCCCAGGGTGCCTCGGAGACGCCCGGCACCTCGGATGGCGGCCCACCGCCGATCCGTGCGAGCACCACGTCGCTGGTCAACGGGGAGAGGTCGCCGGCCAGCTTCCGCGTGAACGCCACGATGGCGCTCACGCCGTCGGGACGGAACACCACCGACACGACCTGCCCGTGGACCTCCGGATCGATGTTCAGCGACAACTGCGATGCCCGCGTCAGCGGCCCGTCCGTCATGCGCCCGGCATACACGCCCAGCGAATCCGGATAGCCCTCGCCCTGCTCCACGCCGGTCCACAGGCCGCCCCAGAAGGCGATCAGGTCGCCATCGGCGCCCCATGCCAGGTTGCCGGTCTCGAAGCCGTCACCGTTCGTCGTCGAGAGATCCTCGAAGAGCGGGGCGCCATCGGGAGATTCGCCGGCGAGCGGCCCAAGGTGCGGCATGCCTGCCCGCACGAAGACCCAGCGCCCGTCCTCCGACTGCTGCATCTCGCCAGTCCACCACACGGCCTGTCCGACATCCCGTGGCGAGAGCAGGGGCATGAACACCCCGTCGAGGCGCTGGTTCGCGGCCTCGGGATCAAGCGGCTCGGGAAGACGAACGTATTCCGACCACGGCTCGGCTGCCGCGTGGCTCACGATCAGCAGGGTGCCGCCCTGCGGGTCCGCCCCCGCGGAATCGGCGGCGAAGGCGTCGCCGCTGGTCGTCAGCGGAAGGGCCTCGCCACTCTCGGGCTGGAAGGTCCAGACATCGGTCGTGCCAAGCGTGCCGACCGGGCCGCCTCCGCACTCGAGGGTCACGCCGGGATCAATCGCCGTCAACGTGTAGGCCAGGAAGGAGCTGTCCCAGGACCAGATCAGGCGGTCGGTGAATGGGTTGGCACTCGAGCAGCCCAGGCGGACCGTTTCGCCATCGGTCAGGTGCAGCGCCCACACCTGGTTGAAGCCAGCGTTATTGAGACCGGTGATGTACGCGACCCACTCGCCATTTGGCGAGATGGCCGCAACAAGCGGCGCGGACCCGGGCGGCGGCTCCGCCACGACCCTCTCGCCGGTCTGCTCCTTGACGAACGAGAGCCTTGCCGGCTCACGCTCCTCCTGGGTCATCGCGAAGTGGCCCAGCTCGCCCGGACCGATCCAGGCCTGTGGGTTGACCGTGGCGGTCGGCAGCGGCTCCTGCGAGGGGGCGACGCTTGCGCTTGGCCGGGC
>CBFGSY010000175.1:0-4033 GCA_965651545.1 uncultured bacterium
GCGTCCGCGCGCCGATCGAGGTGCGACCGTTTGCGCGTGATTCCATGGACTGACCGAACCCGCGTGGGTCAGGGCTGCTTGACCGCTCGGCTACCGTAGCGCTGCATGGAGCTACTCGGCACGATCTTCCTGTTCCTGCACATCGGCAGCGCGGTCGTCGCGTTCGGGCCGACGTTCGCCTTCCCGCTGATCGGCGCAAAGGCCGCTGCAGAGCCGATGCATGGCAACTTCGCACTGCGCGTCAGCGAGTTCATCGCGACGCGTGTGGTGGAGCCCGGTGCCGCCTTCGTGTTCCTGATGGGCCTCGGCCTGATCTGGACGCGAGGATGGAACCCATTCACGACGTTCTGGCTCGCGGCTGCGATCGTGCTCTTCCTGATCACGTTCGGCTTCTCGCTGTTCGTACAGGTGCCGACGGTGAAGCGGATGATCGAGCTCACTTCGAAGCCGCCGATGCCTCCGGAGGGCGGCGAGGCCCCGGCCGGGCCTCCGCCGGAGTTCCTGGCGCTCTCGAGGCGGGCGGCGCTGGGCGGTCAGTTCTCTGCGTTGATGCTGTTCGCGATCATCTTCATGATGGTGTTCAAGCCCACGATCTGACCGCTCGCGCGGGTTTGCGTGGAGCGCACGTCGCTCCCGTCAGCAGCTCTGGTGCAACTGCGCAGCGGTGAGGCTGTGCAGCACGGCCGCACTAAGGCCTCTGACAGCGGCGCGCACCCCCACGGGCTGCGCAATCGAGGGACGGAACTACGCGGTCCGCTTGTGGCGCTGGAGCACGATCGGCTCCTCGTCGCTCCCGATCGAAGGCTGTTCGGCCAGGTCGGCGAGCAGCTCCCCCATCGCGTAGGCCTCCAGTGGCGGCCAGAAGAGGTAACCCTGCGCGAGGTCGCAGCCCATGGCCCGCAGACGCTCGAGCTGATCCTCGCTCTCGATGCCCTCGGCAGTCACCACCAGTCCCAGGGCTCGGGCGAAGGCGATCGTGGCGCGGACGATGGCGCTCTTCTGGCGATCGATTCCCAGGCCCTGGATGAAGGAGCGGTCAACTTTCAACCCGTCGACCGGGAGGCGTTCCAGGTAGCTGAGCGAGGAGTAGCCGGTGCCGAAATCGTCGACCGCCACGTGCACGCCGTGGCCGCGGAGACGACGCAGGTTGGCGATCGCCACCGTCTCGTCCGAAAGCATCACGCTCTCGGTGATCTCCAGGACCAGCTGGTTGGCGGTCATGCCCGCCTCGGCGACGGCCTGGTCGACCCCGTCCACGAATCCGCCATCGACCAGCTCCCGAGCTGACACGTTGACGGCCAACGCAATGTCACGGGCACTCGCGTGCTCGGCCTTCCAAGCTGACGCTTGCCGGCAGGCCTCCCGCCGTACCCACCTTCCCAGGCCGATGATGTGGCCGGACTCCTCCGCCAGCCTGATGAACTCGTACGGCGTGATCTCGCGAGTCGGATGGTCCCAGCGCAGGAGGGCCTCGACCCCCACCAGTCGCAGGGAGTCGACCTCCACGATCGGCTGATAGACCAGGCGGAACTGCCCGTCCTGGACCGCCTGCTCCAGATCGGCCTCCAGCTGAAGGCGGGCCAGCTGGTGGGCATGCATCGACTCCTCGAACAGCTGGAAGCCACCGCGACTGACCGCCTTGGCCCGATACATGGCGGTATCGGCGTCCCGCAGCAGCTCGACTGCGGTCGTGCGCTCCCGACCGGAGTGCATGGCTATGCCGATGCTGGCGCGCACCGACACCGTCCGCCCCTCCAGGGACAAGGGTTTGGCCAGGGCCGCCACGATTCGCTCGGTGGTGGCGATGGCGTTCGCATCGGTCTGGATGTTCTCGCACAGCACCGCGAACTCGTCGCCGCCCAGACGAGCAACCGTGTCGCTCTCACGGGTCACGTCGCGCAGGCGATCCGCGACCGCGCGCAGGGCCTCGTCGCCGGCGGCGTGACCCAGGCTGTCGTTGACCAGCTTGAATCCGTCCACGTCCAGGAAGAGGACCGCAAGCGAACCGCTTCGCCCCGAGTTGGCCCTCAGCACCTGCTCGACCCGCTCGGTGAAGAATCGCCGATTCGGCAGTCCGGTCAGCGCGTCCTTATCGGCCGCATCCAGCAGCTGATCGTGGATCGTCGCGTTTTCGAGAGCGATGGCCACGTGGTTCGTGAAGAGGCGCGCCAGCTCCAGGTCTTCGGCGTCGAACCACCGCCCACGCCGATAGATGTTCAGGGCGCCGATCACCCCCGTGGGATTTCGAATCGGCGCCACGATCATCGCTTCTTCCTCGTCCTCCGGCGTGCCCGGCACGTGGATGACGCGCGGATCGCGATTCGCCTCGTTGATGATCTCCGCCTCGCCCTTGGCGATCACGTCGCCCGTGATTCCGGCATCGAGCGCCGGCCGCGTGGCGAGAATCTGCTCGGCGTACTCGTCGCGGGCGAGGATCGGGACCAGGCACTTGGCGGCCCTGTCCACGAGGTAGATCGACAGCGTGTCGTGCGGCACCACCTCGGCCAGCGTGTCGGCCACGGCCTCGAAGACGGCTGTGCGCTCTCGGCGGACGAGCAGGCGCTCGGTGATGGCCAGCAGCTGCCGCTGGCTTTCCAGCCGACGCTCCAGCTGTGAGTGGCGCTCCTGGGTCTGGGCCAGCAGCTCGCCACGCTCGGTGAGCAGCAGGCTCTGCCGCACGACGGTTCCGGCGAGCACGAAAGCGACGCCCAGGTCCGTGGCCATCTGGCTCGCGCCTCCGGCCCCTTCGCCCCGACTCAAGAGCAGGATCAGCGTGACACCGGCCGCGGCCAGCGGCAGCCAGCCGCGCAGCCTGGCCGCGAGGCGTGCATACGTGGCGTTGTCGTCTCGGCGATCCGACCACGAGGCCGTCCCGAGCGCAACGATCAGCACGCCAAGCGACACGATCATCGGCATCGCCCAGGCGATGCCTTGCGCCAGCCCGGCGGAGTGACCGACGAATCCGAACGCCACGCAACCAAGGCCGACCAACAGGCCGTACGCCCCGGTCAGCTTCAGCTCCGCCAGCACCGCCAGGTCCAGGATCAGTGTCGCAGCGAGGATGGCCACGAAGAACGTGGCGTGGATGATCGTGGGGGACAGGAGGTCTGCGGTACTCGCGGCGCCCCCTCGGAACAGCGCCAGCAGCAGCGCGGTCACCGCCGCCGCCACGATGGCTGCGTCCAGGTAGACAGCCATCTCCTCGCGGCGACTCACCGTCCCGTGCAGCACGGCCCAGTACGCCCCGACCGCCGAAAGCAGGACCCCACCGAGGAGCGCAAGCGACAGCACATCCGCCGGAACACCCCAGATGTGGATTTGGAAGGAGGCAATCAGTTGTGAGGCAGTCCACGCGCCAAAGCCCACCGTGATCCACGCACGCACCTGCCGAACCCGCGCGTTGCCCTGGGTGGAGCTCACGACCACCATCGCCAGGCCGGCGATTGCCGCGGCTGGACCGGCCAGCCGCTCCCACGTCACTCCGTTGGTCGGGGCGATGAGCCCCAGGTAGATCGCCGCCGCGAGACAGAGGGCAACAAGCAGCCATCGGACAAGCAGCCATCGAGTGAACGCGACGGCCGAAAGCCTGGACGAGAGCTTGCCGGGATGTGGGCCGACGCTGTGGGCGCGCCCGAGCCCCCCGGCGGCCATTGGCATGGCTGGAGCGTCGTTCACCATGGCGCCAGGGTCAATGGGACCACCCTCCCTGGCAGGGCCACGGTCCGCCGAACAAAAGTACTCCCGAGTACGCAGTCCGCCTTTGTTGCGAGCGGTGCTCGGTCTCCCGTCAACCTACGCGGCAGCACCACCGAGGAGCAGGAGATACATGCCGACGCCCAGGGCTGTCCAGAACGCCAGCGAGGCGACGGTCAGGAGCGTCCAGTGAATGAGGTGCCGGCGCATTGCGCAGCCGATCTTTCATGGCGTCATCCCCATGCGAAATGGCCCGGTCGTACTGACCCACACACCGACCCCTACCGAGCTCCCGCGGATGGCGAGCCGCTCCTGCAGTCGATCCAGACCACCGGCTTCC
>CBFGSY010000176.1:0-3944 GCA_965651545.1 uncultured bacterium
AGCACGTCGCCGGCCACGACGTGGATGCCGAAGCGAAAGAGACCTCCGAACTCCGTACGCGATGCCCTCAGCGAAGGTCGCCAGGGCGAGACCCACCACAGGGTGAGGACCGAGAAGGCGGCCGATGCGATCTGCTGGGCGACCAGCGCCCAGACGCCGGCCCCCGCAAGCGCCATTGCCACACCGACGATGCCGCCTCCCGCCGAAGCAACCAGGGCACGCACCGAGAGGCTGCGGAACGCCAGTCTGCGCCGCAGCATCGCGATCTGGATCGTCGTGAGCGATGCCACCACGAACGAGATCGACAGCACCTGCAGGATTGGCTGCAGGCCGGGTGCCGCGAGCAATGCCGAGATCGGGCCGGCAGCCAGGAAGAGCGTCACCGTCAGCAGCCCGCCGGTGAGAACCGCGACCCAGAAGGCCGTATCGATCGCGGCCGGCGTGATCTCGCGCCGTTGGACGAGCGCGTCACCCATGCCCTGGTCGACGACGAGCTGGGCGAGCAGGACGAAGACCATCGCCAGTGCCACCAGGCCGAAGTCCGCAGGCTCGAGCAGTCGAGCGAGGATCAGGAAGACGCCGAGGTCGATCGCCTGACGACCCCACGTCCCGATCAGGGTCCAGACAAGCCCGCTGGCGACCTCCTGCTGGAATGCCTGACGCGGCTCGCGCCCACCAGGCTCGGGTGACGGCGCGACCGCCGCCGGGTCGTCCTCGGTGGGCCCAGACATGCGGGGGAGTGTAGTGGCACGCCCCCAGCCCTACAGCGCCGAGGGCACCGCTCAGGGCACAATGCGCGACATGCATTCGGAACCTCGGCCCCAGCCTTGCGTCGCCGTGGTCGGCCTCGGCTACGTCGGCGCGGTGACGGCTGCCTGCCTGGCCGATCTCGGCCGATCGGTGGTGGGTGTCGACCTGGACGGAGTCAAGGCAGAGGCCATCGCCGCCGGCGTCGCGCCGGTCGCCGAGCCGGGACTGGATGAGCTGATCGCCGCCGGCGTCAAGGCCCAGCGAATCCGCGTCGCCGACATCGGGGTGGCGGTGCGCTGGGCTGACGTGATCATGATCGCGGTGGGCACGCCCTCCGCGCCGTCGGGAGCGCTCGACCTGACTGCCGTCCTCCGCGTGGCGGAGCAGATCGGGGCGGCGCTGCCGCGCGACGGCCGCTTCCGAACCGTGGTCGTGCGCAGCACGGTGCTGCCCGGCACGACGGACGAGCAGGTGAAGCCGGCCATCGAGACCGCATCCGGGCTTCGGGCCGGCGTCGATTTTGGGCTTGCCATGAACCCCGAGTTCCTGCGCGAGGGCTCGAGCATCCGCGACTTCTACGAGGCCTCGCGGACGATCGTCGGAGCCGATGATCCGGCCTCGGCAGACGCACTGAAGGCGACGTACCAGGGCCTCGCCTCGCCGTTCGAGGTCGTCTCGATCCGCACGGCGGAGATGGTCAAATACACCGACAACGCCTTCCACGCCACGAAGATCGCGTTCGCCAACGAGATTGCCTCGTTCGCGAAGACGCATGGCGTCGACGGGCGCGAGGCGATGCGCCTGATGATGGCCGATGATCGGCTGAACATCTCGACCACCTACCTGCGACCCGGATACGCCTTCGGCGGCTCCTGCCTCCCGAAGGACCTTCGTGCGATCACCGACCGCGCCCGCAAGACGGACGTGGAGCTGCCGCTCCTCGACGCGGCCCTTTCCAGCAACGTGGCGCATTTCGAGCGCGGCGTCCGGCTGGTGGAGGCTGCCGGCGGGCGCCAGGTCGCGCTGCTGGGGCTCTCCTTCAAGTCGTCGACCGATGACCTGCGCGAGTCCCCGGCGGTCTCGCTGGCCGAGCGGCTGATCGGCAGAGGGTACCGGCTCACCATCTACGACCCGGACGTCAACCCATCGCTGCTGCGCGGCGCCAACCAGGCCTTCATCAAGGAGCATCTCCCGCACCTGGTGGAGCTGCTGTGCTCGACGATGGGCGACGCGGTTCGCCCCGCCGACACGGTGGTGGTGACGAAGCGCTGGGACGGCATCGAGCAGCTGGCCGGCATGCTGGACGAGCGGCAGCGCGTGGTCGATCTTGTCGGCTCCGATTCCGCGCTGGAGTCCCTCGGCCAGGACCGCTACGCGGGCATCGGCTGGTGAGCCGGCTGCGAGCGCATCGCCGGGACGGTTGACCGGCCGCGAACCCTCGTCCGGAGCGCGACGTCGGGCGGGCAGACCGATCCCGTGACCGCGTCCTATGCGAGTGACACCGAGGGGGCCACTGCCTGGGATCGGCCGATCGAGGCGGACGCGCCATCCCACTTCCGGCCGGATATCGAGGGCCTGCGCGCGGTCGCGGTGCTTGCCGTGCTTGCCTTCCACGCGGGCGTCCCCGGAGCGGCCGGGGGATTCGTTGGAGTCGATGTCTTCTTCGTCATCTCAGGCTTCCTCATCACCGGTCTGCTGCTGCGTGAGATCGACAGCACCGGGCGCCTGCATCTGAAGGACTTCTACGCCAGGCGGGCGCGGCGTCTTCTCCCGGCGGCGCTGGTGGTGATCATCTTCACGCTTGCGCTGTCATGGATCGTCCTGTCCCCGCTGCAGCGCGCGGACGTCGGGGTCGATGCGGCAGCTGCCGCCCTGTATGTTTCGAACTACCGATTCGCCATCGCGTCCACGGACTACTTCGCCGCCGACGTGGCTCCGTCGCCGCTGCTGCACTACTGGTCGCTCGGCGTCGAGGAGCAGTTCTACCTTCTGTGGCCGGCTCTCCTGCTCGGGGCGACCTGGGCGGCGCGCCGCTACCTCCTGGTCACCCTCGCAGCGGTCGGCGTGGCGTCCTTCGCGGCCTCGGTCGTCATCACCGGGGTGGAAGCACCGGTCGCCTTCTACTCTCTGTGGACCAGGGCGTGGCAGCTGGCATTGGGCGCCGTGATCGCGGTCTACCTGATGCGTCGCCATCCGCGGCTGCGACCGATGGTCGCGACCGTGATCGGGGTGTCCGGACTGGTCCTCATCGGGCTGGCGGTGGCGACCATCAACCCATCGGTCCCCTATCCGGGAATGGCCGCCCTGGTGCCAGCCGCCGGGGCCGCGATGGTCGTCCTCGCGGGCCATGGCCCGTCCTGGACCGGGTTTGCGCTCGCCCGGTCACCCCTCCGCTGGCTGGGTCGCATCTCGTATTCGCTGTACCTGTGGCACTGGCCGATCCTCATTCTGGGGACGGACCTGCTCGCGCTGCACGACCTGTGGGTACGCGTCCTGCTGGCCCTGCTGGCGGTCCTGGTCGCCGATGCCAGCACGCGATGGATCGAGCAGCCATTCCGCTTCCGATGGCCGGCCGCCGTCGCGGCTGGACGGACGCTGGCGCTTGCCGCCGTGGCATCCGTCGTGGTCGCTATCTCGACGCTCCTGGCCAGCGGCGGCATCCAGACGCTGGCGCGTCCGGCGTCGGCCGCCGTATCACTGCCGCCCGCGGACGCCACGCCACCCGAGCTGCCGCCGCCGCTGCTGAGCGGGCCCATCCCAGGCGACCTGCAGCCGCCGATTCTGGAGGCCAGGAACGACCGCCAGTACCTCGAGGAAGCCGGCTGCCAGCCGCGGATCACCGATCCGGTGGCAACCGAGTGCGTCTTCGGCGACGCTTCGTCCGGCACGGAGGCGATCGTGATCGGCGATTCGCACGCCGCGATGTGGGTGCCTGCCATGAAGGCCATCGCCGAGCAGCGCGGGTGGCGTCTCATCACGATCGTCAAGCCCGGCTGCACGCCGGTTGCCGTAACGGTGTGGCGCCCACAGCTGCAGCGCCCGCTGCCGGAGTGCACGGCGTGGCGGAAGGACGCCCTGGCACGCATCGCCGGACACCATCCGGCCGTGGTGTTCTTCGCGTCGTCCCTGAACTACGTGATCGTCGACCACGGCGAGACCCGCGAGGAGGGGGCCCAAGTCGCCGCCTGGCGATC
>CBFGSY010000177.1:0-3838 GCA_965651545.1 uncultured bacterium
ACAAGCGGCGCGAGTTCACGCGCCTCGCCTCGAATCCGGACTACTTCAAGGGGGCCCCGTTCATCGACGAGGTGATCTTCCAGACCATCAAGAACTCGGATGCGCGCGTCCAGGCCCTGCTCAACGGCGATGTCGATGCCATCAGCGAGTTCTCGCCCACCGCGTACACGGCGCTGAACAACGCCGAGAACGTCGAGGTCCACGTTGCCGATGTGGGGGCCGGAGGCGACATCCGCGACATCCTGTTCAACATGGTGAGCCCGCAGGATTGCCCGGTAGAAGACGGAGGCAAGTGCACGGGCCATCCCGCCCTTCAGGACGTGGAGGTCCGCCGGGCCCTGGCCATGGCCATTGATAAGCAGCAGCTGATCGACGTTGCGCTGCTGGGCCTCGGCAGCCAGGGCGTCGGCTTCGTGCCCCCGGGCCTGGGCGACTACTTCATCGGCACCGACGCCGACTATCCCTACGACCCGGCAGCAGCAAACGCGCTGCTCGACGAGGCTGGCTACGTGGACCAGGACGGAGATGGCATCCGTGAGTGCAAGGCCGGCCAAGACTGCCCGGAGGGCGACTTGACCTTCCGCTTCAACTTCCCCGATGACATCGATACGGCGCCCCGCGAGGCTGAGCTGATCAGCGACATGTGGGAGGCGGTCGGCGTGCGTATCCAGATCGGCGCGCTCGATCCCGACACGCTGACGAGCATCTGCTGCCCTGCCTTCGATTACGACGTGATCCTGTGGGGCTGGGGCTCCGATCCCGACCCCGGTTTCCTGTTGAGCGTCACCACCTGCGCGGAGATCCCGACCGGCTACAGCGAGACCGGTTACTGCACGGAGGAGTACGACCAGCTGTACGCGGACCAGGGCGTGGCCGTCGACCGCGACGAGCGGATCGCGATCATCCACGAGATGCAACAGATGATCCTTGACGCGGTCCCCTACATCGTTCCGTTCTATCAGCCGACAGTTGAGGCCTGGAGGACGGACACATTCACGGGCTGGCTGGCCGATGATCCGACCTTCGGCCTGACGGCGCCGGAAACCCTGACCGTCCTGCGCCCCATCGAATAGACGGTCGAGCCCAGCCAAATGAACCGATGGCCGTACCAGTGACGGCCATCGGTTCGCTCCCTTCACCTCGCCGATGACCGGACGCGGACGTTACTTGCTCGGCAAGGCCGCATGGGCGGCGGTGATCGTCTTCGTGGTGGTCACCTTCAACTTCTTCCTGTTCCGCGTCCTGCCCGGCGACCCGGCCAAGGCCGGATCGAAGGATCCACGGCTCAGCCCGCAATCCGTCGTGGCATTGACCCAGCGCTTCGGATTGGACAAGCCCGCCTTCATCAACCTGGAGGGCGGCAACCCGTTCGACTCGCAGTACTTCGCCTATCTCGGCGCGCTGTCTCGCGGCGACCTCGGCATGAGCTACGCCTTCCGCGACGAGCCGGTCGCGGATCTCATCGGCGAAGCCCTGGTCAATACCATCTGGCTGATCCTGCCGGCTCAGCTGCTGGCGATCTTCTTCGGCACGGGCCTGGGACTGCTGGCCGCATGGCGACGCGGGACGCCTCTGGATGTGGTGGCCCTCACCTTCAGCCTGTTCATGTGGTCACTGCCGACCTTTTTCCTGGCCATCCTGCTGCTGGTCTTCGGGGCGAACTACCTGGATCTGCCCACAGCCGGACGCGCGACGATCGGCGCGGACTACGGTTCGTGGTGGGAGGAGCTCTTCGACGTTGCGCGGCACCTGGCCATGCCGACGCTGGCCTTCACGCTGGTGCTGCTGGGCGAGTACATGCTGATCATGCGCAGCAGCGTGCTGGAGGTCTTCAGTGAGGACTACATCCTCACCGCCAAGGCCAAGGGACTCTCCACGCTGCGAATCATCCGCGACCACGCGCTGCGAAACGCGATGCTGCCGATGGTCACCCTGATCGCCATCAACCTGGCCTTCACGGTTTCCGGCGCCATCCAGGTCGAGCAGGTCTTCAGCTGGCCGGGGATCGGCAACATGACCGTCGACGCCGTCTCGCAGCGCGATTACCCGGTCCTCCAGGGAGCGTTCCTGCTGATCGCCGTCGCCGTCGTCCTGGCCAACCTGATCGCCGACCTCGTATACAGCTGGCTCGATCCACGGGTGACGCACGCATGACCGCCGTCGTCGAGGCCACCGTCCAGCCGGTAGCACCGGCCGCAAGGCTGTCCTGGCGCCGGATCGTCCGCCGGCCGCTGGGGCTCATCGGCGCCGTCATGCTGCTGGTGGCGCTGATTGTGGCCCTCGCCGCGCCCCTGATCGCCCCCTACGACCCGTACGCTTCGGTGCGGGTCACGATCCTGGACATCTTCCAGGCGCCGTCGGCCGCGCATCCACTGGGGACCGATGACGGTGGCAAGGACGTCCTCTCCTCGCTGATCTACGGGGCTCGGGTCTCGCTGATCGTGGGGTTTGCGGCGGCCGCCATCACCACCGTCATCGGCGGGCTGGTCGGCATCCTGGCCGGGTACTGGGGCGGTCGCACCGGGGCGGTGCTGATGGGGACCACCGATTTCTTCCTGGTCATCCCGGAGATCGCACTCCAGATCGTGATCGTTGCGATTGCCGGCCAGTCGCTGATCAACATCATCCTGGTCATCGGCGTGCTCGGCTGGGCGACCACCGCGCGGCTGGTTCGCTCGCAGACGCTATCGGTGCGGGAGCGCAAGTTCGTGATGCGGGCGCGAGCCATCGGCGCCGGCGACGCTCACATCCTGCGACGTCACGTGATCCCCGCGGTGCTGCCGCTGATGATCGCCAACACGGTGCTGGTCATCAGCCTGGCCATCCTGTCGGAGTCGACGCTGGCCTTCATCGGGCTGGGCGATCCGACCGTCATCAGCTGGGGACAGATGCTGAACTTCGCCTTCAATCGCGGTGCCATCTCGGCGGGCGCCTGGTGGGCCCTCATTCCGCCCGGCATGGCAATCGTGTGGGTGGTGCTGGCCACCACGCTCCTCGGCACCGCTTTGGAGGACGTCCTCAACCCGCGCCTCAAGCGGCATCACCTGGAGCGCGAGCGGCGACTTGAGCGGCTTCCGTCGCGCCTTGCAGGCGACACGATCCAGCCACTGAGACCGACGCTGCCGGTTCCCGGCGCGCCACTGCTCAGCGTGCGCGACCTGGTCGTGGAGTTCGACTCACCATCGGGACCGCTGCGCGCGGTGGATGGCGTCTCGTTCGACCTCCGGCGAGGAGAGACGATCGGGCTGGTGGGAGAGTCCGGCTCGGGGAAGACGACGACCGTGCTCGCCATGCTCCGCCTCCTGCCGCCGGGCGGCCGTGTGACCCGCGGACAGGTGCTGTTCGAGGGGGAGGACCTGCTGTCGCTGGACGCCGCCGATCTGCGAGCCGTTCGCTGGTCGCGCCTGGCGATCGTCTTCCAGGGGGCGATGAACGCCCTCAATCCAGTGCGCCGCATCGGCGACCAGGTCGCCGAGGCGATCCGCATCCACGATCCGAAGATCGGCCGACGCGCCGCCAATCGGCAGGCAGAGGACCTGCTGTCGCGGGTCGGGATCGTGCGCAGCAGGGCCCGCGACTACGCGCATACCTGCTCCGGTGGGATGCGGCAGCGGGCAATGATCGCGCTGGCGCTTGCCTGCAACCCGGACGTGATCATCGCCGACGAGCCGACGACCGCACTGGACGTCATGATCCAGGCCCAGATCCTGGAGCTGCTGGCAGGCCTTTCCCAGGAGATGGGGATGGCCACCATCATGGTCACCCATGACCTTGGCGTCGTCGGACAACGCTGTGACAGGGTGCTTGTCATGTACGGCGGGCTGATCGCCGAGGAAGC
>CBFGSY010000178.1:0-3767 GCA_965651545.1 uncultured bacterium
CCGATGAGGACCGCCGGCAGCGCGAAGGCACGCAGGCTCACTCCCTGGCGAGCGAGCATCGCCGCCTGGGCGGCGACAATGGCCGCCGGGAAGAACCCGAACACCACCAGCGCCCCAAGGCGACCCAGCCCGTCGACGAGCCAGTAGATCAGCAGCTCGCTGAGCCATTCGTGCGGCGTCCACGGCCGGCCGGCCCAGGTGAAGCTGAAGGGGTCAGCCGATGGAACGCTCCCCGTGGTCGCGATCAGCCGCCCGGTGGTCAGATGCCAGAAGTAGTCCGGGTCCTGCACGCCCTTGGTGATGGTGATGCCGACCAGCACCCCGCCGAGGGTGGCGGCGAAGATGGCTAGCGGTGACGGCAATCGGCGCAGCCAGGCGGCGGAGCGCGACGCCTCGGCGGTGCCGGCGGCAGCGAGCGTCGACATCGGCGGCAACTCTAGCCGGTGCGTTCACGCACCGGAACGGGACGTTGGTACTTCGGAACGAGCTCGAGCAAGAGCATCAGGAAGTAGTACGGCAGCCAGTAGGGGCTGGCCGCGATGCTGGCCAGGCCAAGCCGGCCGCGCCACGTCAGCCAGGCGGCCAACGGGATGGCGACGAGCAGCCACCAGGCGCCGATCAGCGCCGTCGGCCCCAGGTTGAGGTCAGCGTGGAACTCGCTCGACGAGCTCATCAGCGCGGTCAGCCACGGGCCGGCCAGGCCGAGCGCCACCACGATCGCCGCCTGGGCCAGGAACATGGCGGCGAACGGAAGCCGCCATTCCGGCCTATGCCAGAGCAGCCACACGGTCAGCGGCACGGCGAGCGGCCGGGGAACGAGCAGGAACAGCGCGAGGTACATGCCGGTCGCCAGCTGGCTGCCGCGCAGCGCCGCCACCCCGGCCACCGCGACGAAGGTCAGCAGGTTGCCCGTCTCGACGTCGAACCAGAACGGATAGCTGATGAGCACCAGCACGATGAGCCGCCAGTCGCGCAGCGCAGCGAGCGCGGCCAGGTGAGCAAGCCGCCAGACGGTCAGGCCCAGAGGCGCGATCAATCCGAACAGCCAGGCGGCGATCGGCGAGTAGCGGAACGCGTAGGGCTCGGCGAAGTGGTAGAGGCTGGCGTCGGGAAAGCGCTCGGCGGCGCGCAGGAAGTTGGTCCAGTCGAAGGCGTAGCCGTCGAGCAGCAGGGTCCGGATGGTGGCAGTGGCAGCCGCCAGGTTCGGGATGCCGATGGCCAGCAGCAGCGCCATCACCCAGATCGGCGGCAGACCGTGCGGGCCTGAGCGGCGCATCACGGGATGGGACGGTAGCAGGTGCCCAAACTCGCGGCGGTTACGAGTGCGGCTGGGGAGCCCGCCGGTGCCATCGAGCCGTATTCGTGCTGCACGTGCTGCACGACAGGCGCCCGATGTGCTTGCTAGGCGATCGCTACGCAGCAGGTGCCGGGCTGCGGATCCAGCCGGGCGTCGTCCTCCGGCAGCGCAGCGCCGGCCAGCAACCCACGAATCATGGCCAGGTTCATCGCGCAGGTCACGTTGCGATGTCGCTGGGCAAGCTCGTGGAATGGGCAGTTCAGGAGCCGTAGCTCGTCGTCCCGCGTGACGGGCAGGTAGCCAGCGTCCCTCAGCACTGAAGCGACCGCCTCGCGGCGGCGTGCCCGGCCGGCTCGCTTTCCGGCCCGACGACGCGCTTCGTCGCCGAGGCCCCTCCCGTACTCGTGCGCCACGTCCTCGAGCGTCTGCAAGCCATCGGACGGCGGCGTCAGGGCGGTGGCCATCAGCTCGGCCGCGACGGCATACCGCCGCTGCGGGAGGTTGACCTCGAGCTCGCGGCCCGAGGACCGATAGAGCTTCGCGGGCCGGCCCGCTCCGGGTCCGGAGCGTCCGGACAGGCGCCGGTACTCGGTCGCGAGCAGCCGGTCGAGGTGGTGCGCGGCCAACGGCCGGCCGATCGCCAGGGCGGCGGCTGCCTGGTCGCGGCTCACCGCCTCCGGCTGATCCAGGACGTGCAGGTACAGCCGCCGCCGCATCGGGTCGGCGAGCACCGAGAGCTCCTCGATGGCCTGTGACGTTCTGTCATTGAGCATGCACCACGAATTCTATCGCCAACGGGAATTAGCGCAACACTTGACAGCCCGCATCGGCCGATCTATAACCAACGTAAGTTAGTCATACATAGGGAGATGCCCAATGACTCGATTCACTCGGCTGGCCATAATTGTGGCCGCCCTCGCACTGAGCACGGCCGTTGCCGCCGTCGCCGCCGGTGCATCAATCTCGCAGCCCACGTCCCACGATCACGGGCCGGATGCCGCCGGCCGTGCCTCGCGTGAGGCCTTCCGGGCCGACATGCGGAAGCTGTGGGAGGACCACATCACCTGGACTCGGCAGTACATCGTGAGTGCCGCCACGCTGGACGGCGACCTGCCCGACATCGGTCCAACGGGAGATCGGCTGTTTGCGAACCAGGACGAGATCGGAGCCGCAGTCGGTAGCTTCTACGGCGACGCGGCCGGGGATGCTCTGACGGCGCTGCTCCGGGACCACATCGCCATCGCCGCAGATGCCATCGCAAAGGCGAAGGCCGGCGACCCCGGCCTGCAGGCGACGCTCGACACCTGGTACGCGAACGCTGACGACATCGCTCGCTTCCTGGCCGATGCGAACCCGCGCGCGTGGCCGTTCGACGAGATGCGTGCGCACATGCGGTCCCATCTCGACCTGACGCTGCAGGAAGCCGTCGCGCGACTGAGCGATGACTACGCCGCCGATATCAGGGCGTACGACGCCGTCCACGAGCAGATCCTGGAGATGGCCGACATGCTTTCGAACGGCATCATCGCGGCGTTCCCGGAGCGCTTCGGCCGATGACCTCGCTGGTACGGCGGCTGGTGCCGGTCCGACCGCCGCTGCTGACCCTGGTCGGCGTCGAGATCGCGGTGGCCGGGCTGGTGCTCGACGCCGCCGTCCATCTCTCGGCCGGTGCCCACCACCACCAGGGCTTCGAGCTGTCGGAGCACGCCGCCCACCTGGTCGGCCTCATCGGGATGGTGGTGGCGCTGGCCGGGATCGTCATCCGCGGCACCCAGCTCGGGCGCCGCCAGACCCACTAGCGCAACGAAGGAGACCCTGTCATGCCCATTGGAGATTTCGTCAACCAGATCCCGGCCATCGGCTTTCTGATCATCCACCTGGCAGCCTTTGGCATCGGTTCCTACTTCGCCTGGCGCTCATTCGAGGCCAGTCAGGCCACCTTCGGCTGGGCGTTCTCGCTGTTTGCCCTGGCGGAGATCGTGTACATGACCTACCACCTCGACTGGACGGTGTTCCTGTTCGCACATACCGTCGCCGAAGTCCTCGACCTGCTGGCGTTCGTGCTGGTGTTCGTGGCCATCGGGCGGACGGCGACGGCGGCATCCCCGTCGCGCGCATGAGGTCGGTCACTGCGGCCGTGCTGGCCCTGGTGCTCAGCGCCTGCGGCGCTGGGGCATCGGCCAGCCCGGTCGCCACCAACCAGGTCGACCTGCCGCAGTCCTATCGGTTCGAACCGGAGGTCATCACCGTCCCGGCGGGGACGCTGGTGACATGGACGAACAACGACCAGTTCACCCACTCGGTGCGGCTGCTGGATGACGGGGGCGAGGTCATGCAGCTGGCACCCGGCGAGAGCGTGTCCTTCACGTTCGATACGGCCGGCACGCACGACTACGACTGCTCGTTCCATCCGCAGGACATGAAGGGCAGCGTGATCGTTACCGACTGACCCCTTGGCAGGGGTGGCGCC
>CBFGSY010000179.1:0-3750 GCA_965651545.1 uncultured bacterium
GTGGTTACCGTCCGAAAGTTCTCGGCAACGCCGTTCACGGTCGAGGACCTCGTCCGCTTCGGCACCGCAACCCCGGAGATGTTCGAGTTCCTGGAGGCCTGCGTGAAGGCCCGCCTCAACATCTTCGTCTCCGGCGGCACCGGCTCCGGCAAGACCACGATGCTCAACATCCTCTCCTCGTTCATCCCCGACGACGAGCGGATCGTGACCATCGAGGACGCCGCCGAGCTTCAGCTTCGGCAGGAGCACGTGATCACGCTCGAGGCGCGCCCGGCGAACATCGAGGGCAAGGGAGCCATTCCGATCCGTGAGCTGGTGCGGAACTCGCTGCGCATGCGGCCCGACCGCATCGTCGTCGGAGAGTGCCGTTCAGCTGAGGCACTCGACATGCTGCAGGCCATGAACACCGGCCATGACGGCTCGATGTCGACCGGCCACGCCAACACGCCGCGTGACATGCTGTCCCGCCTGGAGACGATGGTGCTGATGGCCGGTATGGACCTGCCGCTGCGGGCCATCCGCGAACAGATCGCATCGGCCGTCGACCTGATCGTCCACCAGAACCGCCTCAAGGATGGTTCGCGCAAGATCGTGAACATCACCGAGGTGCAGGGCATGGAGGGCGACGTCATCGTCATGCAGGACATCTTCGTGTTCGAGCAGACCGGCGTGACGGAGGGCAAGATCCAGGGCAAGCTCAAGCCAACGGGGATCCGGCCAAAGTTCGTCGAGAAGTTCGAGGTGGCGGGAATCCACCTGCCGCCCAACGTCTTCGGCTCACCGTTCTAGGAAGGCCTGACCAGCATGCTGCAGATCCTCATCGCCGGCCTGGCCGCGGGAGCGGTCCTGCTGGTGGCCGTCGGGATCGCCATGAGCGGCGGCTCCGGGGGCGTGGCCTCCCGGCTGGAGCGCTACGCGCGCTCGGGCGGCGACTCGTCGACTACCCCCGGGACGGAAGGGGATTCAGCGGTCATCGCCGGACTCTCGCGCGTGATCGAGAGCCAGGACCTGGCCGCTCGCCTCTCCACCGAGATCGCCCGCGCCGACCTGAAGCTGCGGCCGGCCGAGTTCCTTGCCTTCTGGATCGCGTCTCCCTTCGTCTTCGCCGCGGCCGCCTTCGTGCTGGGCTTCGTCTTCGTCGGCTTCAGGAACCCGATCGCGATCGCGGTCGCCTTCCTGGTGGGGCTGATCTTCCCGCGCTACTACCTGAAGTACCGCCAGGGTCGGCGCCTGAGGCAGTTCGGCGCCCAGCTGCCGGACACGATCACCCTGCTGGCGAACTCGCTGCGGGCGGGCTCGTCGTTCCTGCAGGGCATCGAGCTGGTCACCCGCGAGGCACGCCCGCCGATCTCCGAGGAGTTCGAGCGGGTGGTGCGCGAGATGAGCCTGGGCGTGGCCTTGCAGCCGGCGCTGAACAACCTGGCGCGGCGCGTGGCCTCCGAGGACGTGGAGCTGATGGTCACCGCCATCAACATCCAGAGCCAGGTGGGTGGCAACCTTGCGACGGTGCTCGACTCGATCGCGTTCACCATCCGCGAGCGCATCCGTATCCAGGGCGAGATCCAGACCCTGACCGCCATGCAGCGCTACTCGGGCTACGTCATCACCCTGCTGCCGATCGGCCTGGGCGGCATCCTGTTCATGATCAGCCCGGGTTACATCGGCCGCATGCTGGAGCCCGATCCGACCATCCTGGGACTGCCGGCGGGCATCATCTTCTTCATCCTTGGTTTCATCAGCATGGCCATCGGCTACGTGCTGATCCGCCGAATCGTCGATATCAAGGTGTGATGCGATGCCAACCGAAGTAATCATCGCGGGGCTCGCCGCCGCCGCCGTCCTGCTGATCACCATCGGCGTCACGGCGCGCCCGCCGAAGGACGCCGTGCAGGCGCGCCTCGAGCAGCTGGTCGCCCAGCCGAAGACGCTCGAGGAGTTCGAGCTGCAGCAGCCGTTCTTCGAGCGCGTGATGCGCCCGCTGATCAAGCGCCTCGCCAAAGTTGGGCGCCGTGGTGACCAGGGTGGCCTCATCGCGCGCACCGATGCCAAGCTGGAGAAGGCCGGTTACCCCGGCGGCCTCCGCGGCGCGGACTGGATGGGCGTCAAGATCCTGTCGACCATCGTCTTCGCCATCCTCTTCTTCTTCCTGGGGCTCCTGATGGGGCGTGCGGCGCTGGGCTTCGTCGCCGCTCTGCTCGGAGCCGCCGTCGGCTTCATCGCCCCGGAATTCTGGCTGGGGAGCCGCATCCGAAAGCGCTCGATGGACATGATCCTCCAGCTGCCCGACGCGCTCGACCTTCTCACCATCTCGGTTGAGGCCGGCCTCGGCTTCGACGCGGCGCTGGCCAAGGTGGTCGAGAAGATGGAGGGGCCGCTCGTCAACGAGTTCCGCCAGGCGCTGGCCGAGATCCGGATGGGCCGCACCCGCCGGGACGCGTTGCGTGACATCGTGTCGCGCGCCGAGGCACAGCCGGTCGCCAACTTCATCGGTGCCATCGTCCAGGCCGAGCAGCTGGGTGTGCCGATCGCCAAGGTGCTGCAGATCCAGTCGCAGCAGCTGCGCATCGAGCGCCGCCAGCGCGCCGAGGAGGCTGCCGCCAAGGCTCCGGTCAAGATGCTGTTCCCGATGGTGGGCTGCATCTTCCCCACGATCTTCATCGTGATCCTGGGGCCGGCCGTCGTCACCGTCATGGGCGGCGTCGGCATCTGACATGCTGCCGGCGGTGCGGCCGGTTGTCCTGCTGGTGGACGACGATCCAACGCTGCTGGGCGTCGTCTCACGGCGCCTCGGCCGGGAAGGGCTGATCGTTCACACCGCCACATCCGGCAACGCGGCCCTCGCCGCGCTGGAGCGCTCCTGGCCGGCGCTGCTGATCGTTGACCTGATGATGCCGGGCATGGACGGCTTCGAGCTGTGCCGTCGCGTGAAACGCATCGCCGATCTGCCGATCATCGTCCTCTCCTCGGTCGACGCCTCGGAGTCGAAGGTTCGTGCCCTCGAGGACTACGCCGAGGACTACGTGACCAAGCCCTTCGACCCCGATGAGCTGGTGGCGCGCGTCAGCCGCGTCATGCGCCGCGCGTCTCCCGGCGCCGGCACGCTGCGCCTCGACGACGGGGAAGTGGAGATCGACCTGGCCGCTCGCAAGATCGCAACCCCCGCGGGAACGCAGCAGCTCACGCCGATCGAGGTGCGGCTACTGCAGGTGCTGATGGCCTCGCTCGATCGTCCGGTGGCCACCGAGACGCTGCTCGACCGCGTCTGGTCGGACGCTGATGGTGCGGATCCCTCCTACGTCTGGGTTTCCATGCGCCGATTGCGCCGCAAGCTGGAGCTCGATCCGGACAACCCACGCTACCTGCTGACCGAGCGCGGCATCGGCTACCGGCTCGCCTCGACCGGCTGAGCCCAGCCAGGTGGACCTGAGCCGGCCGTACCTGCGCCTCCTGGCGCTATTCGGGGCGGTTGCCCTGCCGCCGCTGGTGGCATGGCTCCTGTATTTCGCGCCCGACTGGGTGGCGCGGGTGGGGACGGGGACCGCTCTGCTGCTTGCCGCCCTGGGAGGGGCCATCTGGGCCGTGGTGGTGGCGGTGGTCGGCTCGCGGGCGATCGCTCGCGACCTGAGCGTCCTGGTCGAGCTTGCCGAGCGCGGCGCACCGGGAGCGGACATGACGCCGGACGCGCTGTCAGGGGCCCAGCGCAGGCTGGCGGCCGCGCTGGACGAGCGGTACCGGCAGATCGCTTCGCTG
>CBFGSY010000180.1:0-3668 GCA_965651545.1 uncultured bacterium
AAGTTTTGGCATCGTCCTCGCGAAATCCCCCACTCCAGCTGGGCTGTTGGGCCCAAACCAGATCTCCGGCCGGCTCTCAGCCCCACCCCTGTGCCTGGAAAGGATCGGGAGGATCCGTGCACGTCCGCGTGTTGTGTCTCGCATCGTCGCTCGGCCTCCTGCTCGGTGGCGCTGCCCTCGCTGATACGCGGGACGGCGGCCCTATCGCCATCGTCGTCAATCGGGACAACCCCGTCAGCGACATCGCCGTCGAGGACATCCGGCACCTCTATCTGGGCGTCCGGACCGCCTTTCCCAACGGACAGCCGGTGCTGCTACTCGAATCCAAAGGGCTTCGCGAGCGCTTCTACCGGTCCGCGCTAGGCATGACGGTGGACGAGTTCAACCGCTACTGGATCGGTCTGGTGTTCACCGGCGATCCCGCGGCTCCGCCCCAGCAGGTCGCGAGCGACAAGACCCTGAAGCTGCTGGTCGGACGGCATCGCGGAGCCGTGGCGTACATCAGCGCCTCGCAGGCCGACAGCACCGTCAAGGTCCTCCAGATCCACGGCGCACAGCCGGGCGACCCGGACTATCCGGTCCAGTGAACGTCGCCTGGCACGTCCGCGCGCCGGCACGCCTGCTCGGCTCCTCCATCCGCGCCAGGTTGGTGGGCAGCACGATCGCCGTGCTGCTGCCGATCTGCGCCTTCGTCTACGTCTACTTCCCGCATCGCGAGGAACAGGCGGCCATCCGCGCCCTGAGCAGCCGGGCGACCAACATGGCGGAGCTGGTGGCGCTCGGGGTCGGCAAGGCGATGCGGTTCGGCGATTACGCCGAGGTCGGCCCGGCCGTCAAATGGGCCAAGCGGGACTCGTCGCTGGCGTATGTCCTCGTGGTGGATTCCACGGGGGAGACGTTCGCGAGCTACAATCCCCGGCGGCCCAACCTGGTCCTGCGGGAGGAAGTGGCGCTGACGGGGCTGCGGCAGGACCAGGGGATGGTGAAGATCACGATTCCCATCGCGTTCGAGGAGGCGCGCTACGGCACGCTCCTGCTCGGATTGTCCATGGATCAGCTCGACCGCGAGGTCCAGCGCTCGCGCCACGTCGCGCTGACCGCCAGCCTGGTCATCTTCCTCTTCGGTGGCGCGGTGCTGCTGCTGGTCGGGCATCGAATCACGCGCCCGGTGGTCGAACTGCGTCGAGCGGCGGACCAGGTCGCCCGAGGCAACTACGACGTCGCGGTGCCCTCGGCGGGCGACGACGAGGTCGGCGGACTGGCCGTGGCCTTCCGGACGATGGTGAGCAACCTCCGCGAGAGCGCCGAGCGTCTCCGGGGGCTGGTGGCGGAAGCGGGCGATCGCGAGGCCAGAGCCCGGGCGATGCTCGAGTCCGCGCTCGACGGGTTCGTCAGCATCGACCACGAGGGCGTCATCACGGAATTCAATCCCGCGGCCGAGCGCATGTTCGGCTACCAGCGAGCCGCCGTCATCGGCCGCAGGCTGGAAGACGTGGTGGTGCCTCCCGCCCAGCGCGAGCGGCACCGCGAAGACATCCTCCAGGCGCTGCGCGACTCGGCGACCCGGCCCGGCGACCGGATCGAGATCACCGCCATGCGGGCCGACGGCTCGGTCTTCCCCGCCGAGGTGTCGTTGTCGGCCGTTCATCTCGCGGGACAGCCCTGCGCCACGCTGTACCTGCGCAACGTCTCCCGCCGCCGGGAATGGGAGGAGGCGCTCAGCGCCTCGGAAGCGCGGCACCGCCTGCTGTTCGAGGGGATGCCGCTGCCGCTGTGGGTGTGCGAGGCCACGTCGCTCATGTTCCTGGAGGTCAACGAGGCGACGGTGCAGTGCTACGGCCACTCCCGGGCTGAGCTGCTCTCGATGACCCTCGACGACCTGCGCCCCGCCGAGGAGCAGACCCCGCTTCACCACGTCGCCGCTCACCACGCCGCCGATGCCGAGCACCCGAAAGAGCTGACCGGCCTGTGGCGGCACGTCAAGAAGGACGGCACGAGGATCGAGGTGGAGGTCACGTCGCACCCCATTGTGTTCTCCGGGCGGCCCGCGCAGCTGGCCGTGGCGGTGGACGTCACCGAGCGGCGACGGGCGGAGGAGGCGACCCGGCGCCATGCCCTCGAGCTGGAGCAGCATCGGGACCGCATCGAGGAGCAGGCGCACCACCTCACGATGCAGGCCGAGGAGCTCGCCGCGGCGCGAGACGCGGCGTTGGCCTCGGGGCGGGCCAAGGAGGATTTCCTGGCCACCATGAGCCACGAGATCCGCACGCCGATGAACGGCGTGCTCGGCATGCTGGGCCTCCTCCTCGACACCGAGCTCACGGCCGAGCAGCGGGAGCGGGCGACGACCGCTCACAAGTCGGCCGAGGCGCTGCTCACCATCATCAACGACATCCTGGATTTCTCGAAAATCGAGGCGGGCAAGATGGATCTGGAGCTCCTCGACTTCGACCTCCGCACGACGCTGGAAGACGTGGCCAGCCTGCTGGGCGAGCGGGCGGCCAGCAAGGGGCTGGAGCTGACCTGCGTGGTGCACGAGCGCGTGCCGCGCATGGTCTGCGGTGACCCCGGCCGGCTTCGGCAGATCCTGGTGAACCTGGCGGGCAACGCCATCAAGTTCACGGCCAAGGGGGAGGTCATCATCCGCGCCTCGCTCGCCGAAGAGCGTGAGGGGAGCGTGCTTCTGCGGTTCGAGGTGACCGATACGGGGATCGGCATCTCCCCCGCAGCCCAGGCGCGCCTGTTCGAGGCCTTCTCCCAGGCCGATCCCTCGACTACGCGCCGCTACGGCGGGACCGGGTTGGGCCTCGCGATCTCCAGGCGCCTGGCGGTGCTGATGGGCGGCGAGATCGGGATCGAGAGCCGAGAGGGCGAGGGGAGCACGTTCTGGTTCACCGCGCGGCTCTCCCCGGCCGCCCCGGCTGCTGCCAGCCAGTTGAGGCGTGGCCCGGTCGCCGGCCTCCGCGTGCTGGCGGTGGATGACAACGGAAGCACCCGCGAGCTGCTGTCCCAGCTCCTGACCGCCTGGGAAATGCGGAACGACGTGGTCGAGAGCGGCCCCGGCGCCCTGAATCTGCTGGATCGGGCCGCCGAGGCCGGGCAGCCCTATGACTTGGCCATCATCGACATGCAGATGCCCGGCATGGATGGGTTCGGCGTGGCCCGGGCGATCCGCGGATCGGCCCGCCATGCGACGACGCGGCTGGTCCTGCTCAGCTCGATCGCGCTACGCGGGCAGGCGCGGGAAGCCCATGCCATGGGGTTCGCCGGTTATCTCACGAAGCCGATTCGCCAGTCCGCGCTGTTCGACTGCATCGCCACGGTGATGGGCCTGCCCGGCGCCTCGAACCGTGAGGCGACCGGCCGTGCGCCGCTGGTCACGCGCCACACGCTCGCCGAGGCACGAGCCGCGGAACGGGCCCGCATCCTGGTGGCCGAAGACAATCAGATCAATCAGCAGGTGGCGCTCGGGATCCTGCAACGGCTCGGCCACCATGCGGACATCGCCGCGAACGGACTCGAAGCCGTGGAGGCGGTCCGCCGGCTTCCCTACGACCTGGTGCTGATGGACTGCCAGATGCCGGACATGGACGGATTCGAGGCGACCGCCGCCATCCGCAAACTTGAGCGCGATGGGCGCCGGATCGCGATCGTCGCGATGACCGCGA
>CBFGSY010000181.1:0-3663 GCA_965651545.1 uncultured bacterium
TCTCCATGCCGAACTCCTCTTCGAGGCTCATGATGAGCTCGACCAGGTCGAGCGAGTCCGCGTTCAGGTCTTCGACGAACGACGCCTGTGGCGTGACCTCTTCCTCATCGACGCCGAGCTGCTCGACGATGATCTTCTTGAGGCGTTCGAAGGTGGTTCCGTCGGTCACCCGTCTTAGGCTCCTCTTCCCGATGCTTCGCTCCCCGATGGCCGCGTGACACTCCCCAGGACGCCGTTCACGAGGCGGCGGGCTGCGTCTCCGGCGTAGGTCCGGGCGAGGGAAACGGCATCGTGGATCGTCTCCCCGCTCGGGGTCGCGGCGGAGTATAGCACCTCATATAGCGCGCTCCGCAGGATGCTCCGCTCCACTTTGCCGAGCTCGCTGACGGGGATGACGGGGGCCAATCTGGCGATCTCGGCGTCCAGCTCGACGCGCCTCTCCAGCACGCCGGCAACGATCTGGCGGGCATGGTCCACGACCTGACGTCGGGCTCCCTTCTCCTCGGCCAACCTCTCGAGCGCCTCCAGGGCGCGCGCCGGCCGGAACTCCTCCTCGAACAGCGCCAGCAGAGCCAGTCGCCGCGCCTGCAGGCCGGACCCGGTCGGGGCTCGGCGGCGCGGCGCGGCCACGGAGCTCAGACCTCTGCCCCCGGGCCGGTGGGCGCCAGCGGGCTGGTCCCGGGCCCGGCCACGATATCGACATCCGTTGGCCTCGACAGTGCCGGATGGCGAAGGCTCCACTCCGCGATGAGGTCCGGGATGCGCTCCACGGACGCCTCCGAGGCGACGCGCATGGCGTGCTCCATCATCCTGGCCCTGGCCCGTCCGTGCGTGACGATGCTCACGCCCCGCACGCCGAGCAGCGGGGCGCCACCGTAGCGCTCATAGTCGAACCGATGTCGCAGCCTGTCGAAGCCCGGCTTCAGCGCCAGCAGCGCCACGGGCGCCACCGGGCCCTGCTGCAGGTCGGTCCGGATCGACCGGAAGATGTAGCTCGAAAGTCCCTCGAAGAACTTGATCACCACGTTGCCAACGAACCCATCGCACACCACGACGTCGGCCACGTGGCTGATCAGGTCGTTGCCCTCGACGTTGCCGACGAAGTTCAGGTCCAGGTCGCGCATCAGCGCATTGGCCTCTCGCGACAGCGCGTCCCCCTTCTCGTCCTCTTCGCCGATATTGAGGAGGCCGATGCGGGGGCGCTGCACCTTGAGGACGTGCTCCGCGTAGATGGAGCCCATGACCGCGAAATGGACGAGATTGGTGGCGTTCGAGTCCACGTTGGCGCCCACGTCGAGCAGCATGATCGGCCCGGTGGCGGTCACCAGGTGCGCGCCCAGGGCGGGGCGCTCGATGCCCTCGATGCGGCCCAGCCGGAACACCGCCGCGGCCATGGTGGCGCCGGTCGAACCGGCCGATACCACCGCATCGGCCAGGCCGTCGCGCACCAGGTCCGTCGAGACCCGGATCGAGGCACGCCGCCTGGAGCGGATGGCGGTCGCCGGCGACTCGCCCATGCCGATCACCTCCGGCGCATCGGCGAAGCTGACGCTGGCCGGCCGCCCACGGCCGTACTCGGCGATCTCTGCCTCGATGCGCGGAACGTCGCCGACCAGGATCACCTCGTCGGCATTGGCGGCTGCGTAGTTGATGGCGCCACGGACGATCTCGCGCGGGGCGAAATCGCCGCCCATCGCGTCTACCGCGATGCGCATCAGCGGCCGCAGGTCAGCGCGGCCCGCCCTCGGCCGGTGTGCTCACTTCCACCGGCACCACCTCGCGGCCGTCGTAATAGCCGCAGGTCGGACAGACGTGGTGGGCGCGCTTGAGCTCGTGGCAGTGGGTGCACTCCACGAGCGGCGGCGCGCTGATGGCCAGGTGCGCACGCCGCTCGCCCTGTCGCGCCTTGGATACCTTTCGCTTGGGGACGCCCACGCGTGACTCCTGGCTTGTTCCTGGGGACGCCGCAGTATAGCCGCCTCCGCGCGCCTCGACCATTGCCCATGAGGGGGTGCCGCTGACACTGGCACTCCGGCGATCGGGCCGCTCGCACGGCGCCTATCGGCGCGAGCCGCGGCGTTGCGCCGATGTGATCGGCAACGCGGCGGTGGGCATCGGAGTCCTTTGCCACAGCGCCGGCTTGACCGGCATATCCGTGCGCCGGGCAGGCTAGCTGTCGCGCTCGAGGAAGCGGGCGAGCCCAGCCAGGCGCGGATCGATCTCATCGGTGGCGTGGGCGACGTGGCGCTCGTCCAGGCGTGCTCCGCAATCCGCGCAGAGCCCCGGGCAGTCCGGCCTGCACAGCGGGTGCATCGGCTCCGTCAGCGCGAACTCATCATGCAGGACGGGCGTCAGGTCGATCTCGTGGTGCTCGTCGATCAGCTGCACCGCTTCGTCCGCCGCGTCGCGCTCAACTGCCGCGCCCGTCTCCGGGTCGATGCTGGGCACGTACTCCTCGGAGATCGTGATGTGGGCCGGCTCGACGAAGGCCTCCAGGCAGCGCGCGCAGGTCCGGCGAACGGCGGCGTCCAGGTTGCCGCGCACCAGGATGCCCCGGTTGGTGCGCTGGAATCGCAGCGTGCCGTTCACCGGTCCCGCCAGCTCCACGTCCGGACCCAGCGTGACGTACCGATCGCGCAGGCGGTGATCTCGAATCGCTCCGGACGGCTCACGGAGGAGACCCGCCACGTTGAAGGCGGTCACGGCCGAGTGGCGGCTTCGGTCGCCTCCGGCTCGACGGTCAGCGTGCCCGTGCCAGTGCCGTCATCCGACGAGCGGGGGACGCGGTGCCGTTCGTCCAGCATGTCGATGCCACGCTTGATGCTGGTCAGGGCTTTGATGCACTCCCCCTCCAGCCGGATCAGGACGCCGGCGGCGTACTCGTCGGCGCCACGGCGCACCTCGGCGGCCTCGTTGTTGGCGGACTCCAGGATCTCGCCGGCGCGCTGCTGGGCCATCCGCACCAGCTCGCGCTCCTCCATCATCTGGGCCGCCTGCTCCTGGGCGCGGGCGATGATCGAGTCGCCCTCCTCGCGCGCGCGCTCGGTGATGCGTCCCGCCTCCTCGGTGATGCGTTTCGCTTGCCGGACCTCGTCGGGGACGGCGACGCGCAGCTGGTCGATCAGCTCCAGGACGGCCGCCTGGTCCAGCACGACGTTGTTGGTGAGCGGCAGTTTCTTGCTGGCCGCCACCAGGCTCTCGAGGCGCTCGACGAGGAAGATGATGTCCGTGTTGATTGCCCTCCGTCGGTCGGCGCGAATTATAGTCCCGCCCCGCACGCTCCCCGCGCCGGCTGGAACCAGCTGGTGCGAGCTGGGTGCGAGCTCGGTACGAATTTCTCAAATGAACACCACCGGAACCTTGGAGAGATTGATGGCCCGATATTCCGGCTCCCCGGCGTCCAGGGCCCTGGCATCTGAGCTCAAATCGGCCAGCGGCGGCACCTGGTTCACCTGGAAGCCACCGCTAACACTCCGCGGGTGCATATCTGAGACAAATTCCGGCCCTGCGACGACGTAGCGTTCACCCGGTGCCCATCTGAGACAGTCCGCGGCCCGCGACGACTAGCACGAGAGCCTCACGGGCGGAGGCCAGCTAACCCTGCTGGCGGAACCTCGCGGCCAGTGCCTGGGCGACCGGCGGCGGAACCATGCCGCTGACGTC
>CBFGSY010000182.1:0-3634 GCA_965651545.1 uncultured bacterium
ACTTCTACCCGGACCTGCCGAAGGGCTACCAGATCAGCCAGTACGCGCTGCCGCTGTGCTCGCAGGGGCGACTGAGCGTGCCGGTGCCCAGCGAGGAGGCCGAGGTCAGCATCGGCATCACCCGGGCGCACCTGGAGGAGGACACCGCCCGCCTCCAGCACGGCGGCCGCGGCTACAGCCTGGTGGACTTCAACCGGGCGGGCGTGCCGCTGATGGAGATCGTCACCGAGCCCGACATCCGTTCGGCTGCCGAGGCTCGTGCCTACGGCGAGACGCTGCGCGACATCCTGCGCTACATCGGCGCCTCGGACGGCGACATGGAGACCGGGTCGATGCGCATCGAGGGCAACATCAGCCTGAGGCCGATGGGCACCGCCAGCTTTGGCACCAAGGTCGAGGTCAAGAACCTCAACAGCTTCCGCTCCCTGGAGCGGGCGATGGACTACGAGGTCGCGCGACACACGGAGGCACTCGAGCGTGGCGAGCCGCTCGTCCAGGAAACCCGTGGCTGGAATGAGAACGCCGGCCGCACGATCGTGCAGCGCAGCAAGGAAGAGGCGAACGACTACCGGAATGGGTGGCGGAGCTGCGGGCCGGCCTGCCCGAGCTGCCGGCGGCGCGACGCTCTCGCTACCTGGACGCGCTGGGACTGTCCGATTACGACGCTCATGTACTGACGGCGGACGCGGCGCTGTCCGCCTACTTCGAGGAGGTGGTTGCCGCCGGCATCGCGCCAAAGACGGCCGCCAACTGGGTGACGGGCGAGTTCAGCCGGCTGCTGAATCAGCACGCCGCGGAAGGGCTGCGTGCATCGGCAGTCGCGCTGCCTCCGGCTGGCCTTGCCGAGCTGATCGGCGAGGTGGAGGCGGGCCATGTCTCGGCGACCAACGCGAAGGCGGTGCTGGCCACCGTGTTCGCGAGCGGGGAATCGCCCAGGGATGTGATCGAGCGCGAGGGGATGGGGCAGGTGAGCGATGCCGGGTTCATCGGGGAGGCAGTGCGCGCCGTGCTGGCCGAATTCCCCGATCAGGTCGCCGAGTACCGCGCCGGAAAGCAGCAGATCTACGGCTTCCTGGTCGGCCAGGTCATGAAAAGGACCGCCGGCCGCGCGGACGCGCGGCTCGTCAACGAGGAGCTCAGACGCCAGCTGGGCGAGTGATCTCCGCCACGGGTGGGCTTATCCTTCCGCGCGTGCCTGCCCAGCTCCGCGACTTCGCGCTCGAGGTCCTGGACGAGACCGATGCCATCGCCCTGCGCCACCTGGCCGGCGAGCTGCGGATCGACGCCAAGCCGGACGCGACGCTGGTGACCCAGGCGGACACGGAGATCGAGGAGCGGATTCGCTCACGGATCGCGGCCGCCTTCCCGGATCACGGCATCGTGGGCGAGGAGCTCGGGACGCTGGCCGCCGATGCGGAGACGCGCTGGATCATCGACCCCATCGACGGGACGCACAACCTGGTGCGCGGCATCCCGGTGTTCGCCACTCTGATCGCCGTCGAGCGGGAGGGAGTGCTGGTGGCTGCGGCCGTATCGGCGCCCGCGCTCGGTCGTCGCTGGCATGCCGTCCGGGGAGAGGGCGCCTTCGCGCGCGACCTCATCGGGGAGCGGCCGATCCACGTCTCGACCGTCGCCGAGCTGGGCGAGGCGCAGGTGCTCAGCTCCGGGTTGCAGCCGATGCATCGGGCAGGCTTTGGGAATGCCGTCACCAGGCTGACCGACGCCGTCTGGCGGGACCGGGGGTTCGGCGACTTCTGGGGCTACATGCTGGTTGCCGAGGGAGCGGCGGAGGTGATGCTGGAGATCGGCCCAACCCTGTGGGACCTGGCCGCGCCGGCCTTGATCGTGGAGGAGGCCGGGGGACGGCTGACCGACTTCAGCGGGCAACCGTCATACCACGGGCCGCAGGCACTCGCCACCAACGGCCTCGTTGAGCAGGCGGTCGTCTCTCTGCTGGAAGAGCGCTGATGGCCGGCGCAAGCCGCAGGGGTGAGCTCCTCCTGGCATTGGTGCCGCTCGTCCTGGCCGCGCTGACCTTCTGGATCCTTGCCACGTCGCGCACCCCTGGCGTCCTCATCAACCAGGCGCTGTCGCTGGCAATCGACACGGCCGCCACGCTGGTTGCGGTGGCCGTGGCGGTCCTCGGCTGGATTCGCTACCGCGAGACGGGCGACCAGGTCGCGCTGTGGCGAGGCTCTGCCCTGGTGGCGCTCGGCACGATGAATGGGCTGACCGCATCCGTGACGGTGCTTGGCGCTGAAGCTGCGTTCGGGTACTCGCTCGAGGCGCCGGGGCAGCTTCCCCTATGGATGACTGTCCTCACACGTGCCACGGCCGCCGCCCTGCTCGTGGTCGCCGGTCTGGCGGCTATCGACCAGCACCGCACCAGGCGACTCCCGCCGGTGCTGGTCCTCTGGTTGCCGGCGGTGATAACGCTCGTCCTGGTGATCGTGGCTGCGGCATACCAGGAGGTCCTTCCGCCCCTCATCAATGGCGCCGGCCTCGCTTCCATGAGCGCGAATCCGCGCGCAGCGTTGCCGGTCGGGTCGGCGGGGCCCCTGGCCGTGCTGGAGATCGCCATTGGCATCGGCTACCTGGCGGCTGCAACGCTGTCGTATCGCGCCTACCGGTGGTACGGCCGCGGAACCGATGCGACCCTGACCGTTGGCCTGCTGCTCGCCGCGTTCAGCCAGGTCCTGTTCGCCATCCATCCAGCGGCCTTCAGCTCACTCGTCACGAGCGGAGACGTGCTGAGAGTGGCGTTCTACGTCACGCTGCTGGCGACGCTGGCGGTGGAGGTCCGCGGCGACATTCGCGCATTGCGAGCGGCCAACGTCGAGCTGATCCGCCTTGGCGACGCGGAGGTGGCACGGGCCACCGCGGAGGAGCGTGCGCGACTGGCACGCGAAATCCACGACGGGATGTCGCAGGAGCTGTGGTACGCGAAGCTGAAGCAGGGCCGCCTATTGAGTCTGACGGACGTCCCCGGCGATGCACGCGAATTGGCGGAGGAAGTGGAAGGGGCCATCGAATCGGCCCTGGCAGAGGCACGCCAGGCGATCATGGCCCTGCGGCCGACGGAAGGCCGCAGCTTCAATGAGGCTGTCGAGCAGTATGTGGCGGACTTCTCGGATCGCTTCGGGATTGCAACCGAGGTCACCTGCGACGCCGCTGCCGAAGGGCTCAGCACACGGGCCCAGGCCGAGCTGCTCAGGATCATGCACGAGGCCCTGTCCAACGTCCGCAAGCACGCCGATGCCACCCTCGTGCGCGTCGACGTGGCGCCAAGTGAAGACGGCCTCCGGATGACGGTGACCGACAATGGCCGAGGCTTCGCGCCCGATGAGCCCCGCCCATCGGGCTATGGTCTGTCCAGCATGAGGGAGCGAGCCGAGATCATCGGTGGCCGACTGTCGTTTGATTCGCGACCGCAGGATGGCACACGAGTCATCGTGAACCTGCCCCTGGGGGCGACATCGCAATGAGCAGCGAGCCGATCACGGTCATGCTGGTCGACGATCACGCCCTGGTGCGAAGTGCGGTGTGCCAGGCCCTTGCGGCTCCGGATATCGAAGTCGTTGGAGAAGCGGGCACAGCCGAAGAGACACTGACGCTGGCGCCGCAGCTCGAGCCG
>CBFGSY010000183.1:0-3623 GCA_965651545.1 uncultured bacterium
CTTGTCAGCACCTTCCGAAGCCACCCATCCACAAGCGCTCGGCCGTCGACGTCCCGGCGAAGAGATTCACGACGGTCGGCTGGCCGAGGGTGATGGTCTGGAATTCCCTGGTTGAGATGCGTGTCAGCGATACCCCTGTCCCGCCCGTTGCGGGCTTGACGACCACGTGGCTGTCCGTCAGCTCCGTCATGATCAGGCATTCGCCGCCGAGCCACGTCTCGATTTCGCGGCGGCTATCGCGCCCTTCTTCCTGGATGTAGACGCTGATACAGGCGAACGGCTGGGCGAGCTGGCCGCCCAGGATGAGGACCTTGAGCTTGTTGGTCATGCCATCGGCGTCCACGGCGGAAAGCTCGGTCAGGAGGGCGCTCGCCACCTCGACGGTGCGTTTCACCTTGTAGTCGGGGATCACGTCTCCCCAGCTCGTCGGCTTCAGCAGCAGGTGACTGCCATCCCACACCGGCGCGCCGCAGGCATCCAGCAGGAGGTCCAGGTAGCGGATGGGCCGATCGGCCAGGAGGGTGTACGTAACACATGCCTCGCCTTGGATGGCATCGGCCAGCTCCAGTCCTCCGCGCTGCCCAGCATCGAGAGGTCCGGGTCGCAGGCCATCAACCCGGATTGCGTCATCCGAGTCGACCGGCCCGCACGAGAGGAGCGTTTCCTCTTCGCTGATGCTGGTTGCGAACGGGTCAGACGCCGGTCCTGTGGCAATCCAGCCGTGGTCATTCCCCAGCGTCCGGACCTCGTACCAGTCGTAACCGTCGCGAGACTGCGGCCCACCGACGACCCATACCACTTCATCGTTCGGCAGGCGAGTGACGGCGGCGGAGCCGATTCCCGGCTCCTCGCGCAGGTTCAAGCCGGTGTTCACTCGTGCCCAGCCACGAGCCAGTCCGGCGGGCGCCACTGGCACTGGAGTGGCCGGTGGCGTTGTCGCTGTCGGCGCGGTCGTGGTCGCCGGTGACGCCGTCGGAGTGGCCGTTGCGGTGGCCGTGACCGCGGCCGTGGGGGTCGGGGTCTCGCTGGCTGTCGCCGCCGCAACTCCCGAGGGGGATGCGCTTGGCATGGAGGAGGCGCCGGCTCCGGCGCCATCGTTGCTGCCGCCCATGGCCACCAGCACCGCCACCAGCAGCGCCGCTACCGCGGCGGAACCGGCCGCCAGCCAGACGACGACCTGTCTGAACCCATCGCGCTGCCACAGCGGCACAACCTGCTGTGGCCTGGACTCATGAGGTGCGGAAGGTTGGTTTGGAGAAGATCCGAATGAATTCATGAACCGGGTTGTAGATGAAGATCACTGCGGCACCACTGCGGTGCGAGTCCCAAGACGGTCGCCGAGGCGAATTTCTTACGCGCCTCTGGATGAGCCGATGCGGACGATCCGAGCCAGCCACGCCCGCGGCGCCTCCGCGGCAATCCCGGGCAGCACCTCGAACTGCGCGGCCGTGATCCGCTCGACCTGCCAGCCATCGGCGAAGGCAGCGCGCAGCTCGGCCTGGGTGACGCGGCGCGGACCCCAGCTGCCTGGCGTGTGCTCGGAGAAGCAACAGAGGTGCAGGACGCCGCCTGGGCGCGTCGCGGCGGCCAGGCTCGTCACGTAGCGCGGCCGATCGCGATCGTCGAAGGTGTGGAAGACGCCCGAGTCGATGACGGTGGCGAACGTCCGGCCCAGCCGCGCCAGCTCCAGGACGTCGCCGACCACGAACTCCGCGTCGAGGCTGCGCTCGGTGGCCTTGGCCCTGGCGCGCCGAATGGCTGTCGGCGCGACGTCGATGCCCAGGACCTGCATGCCGCGCTCGGCAAGCATCAGCGCGTGCTCCCCGCTGCCGCAACCGCTGTCGAGGACGGGTGAGGTGATCTCACCGGCATCGGCCAGACCGACGAATACCGGCTGAGGTCGCCCGATGTCCCAGGGTGCGGACTCGTTGACGTATGCCCAGTCCCAGGACGTATCGGACACCCTAGAGGCGTGCTCCTGACCGATCCGGAGGCTCGGGTCGGTCGATCGGCTCGTCCAGGCCCTCGACCGTCATGCCGTCCATGGACGCCCACGGATCGCGGTACTCCTCCTCGATCTGCGGCACGGCCCGCGGCCGGTTCGCAATCAGGTGCTCGATCCCGGCGAGGATTCCGGCCACGAGCTGGCCTGCACCCGGACGCGAGGGCAGGGGACCGCGCGGCTCCCGTTTCGGATTCATCCGGGTGACCTTACAGGATCGCCGGGGATCGCCTGCGTAGACTGACTGCCGTGGGTGATGCGGGGCTGATGGGGCCGCAGGGACGACTGGCGCACGTCATGGCCACGCGGGCCGGTGCCACGGCCGATCCCGAGACGCCGATGGCGATCCAGCATCGCGAGGCGCTGATCTACACCTTGGGCAAGGCCGCCGAGCTGGAGCACCTGGTCATGTGCCAGTACCTGTATGCCGCCTTCTCGCTCAAGGAATCGAGCACGGAGGGCGTCCCGGAGGAGCTGCTTCCCACCGTGCAGGGCTGGAGGAAGGAGCTCATGCACATCGGCGAGCAGGAGATGCTGCACCTGGCCCTGGTGCAGAACCTGCTGGCGGCCGTCGGCGCTGCGCCACGACTGGGGCGGCCGAACTTCCCGCTGCCGCCACAGGCCATGCCGGCCAAGGTGCAGATGGCGCTCATGCCCTTTGGCGAAGCGGCTCTGCGCCACTTTGCCTACCTGGAGCGCCCGGAGGGGATGGACATGGCGGACCAAGCCGGCTTCGCGGCGCTGGCCAAGTCGCGCGAGCTGCCGCACGACGAGGCCGACGAGATCGGGCCGCACCTCCAGGACTTCGAGACGGTCGGGCACCTGTACCGGTCCATCGAGGACGGGTTGGCCAACCTGGCCGAGCGGATGGGGGAGGAGTCGCTGTTCATCGGGCCAGAAAGGGCACAGGCCACCTCCACGCACATCGAGTTCGACGAGCTGGTGCCAGTGACGGACCTGGCGTCGGCGCGGGCGGCCATCGAGGTGATCGTCGAGCAGGGTGAGGGCGCGCGAGGCGACTGGCGTGAGGCGCACTTCGGGCGCCTGATCCGCGTCCTGGACGAGTACCTGGCCATTCGCGCCGAGCACCCGGACTTCGAGCCAACCCGCCCGGTGATGCTGGCCCACGTTCGCCCGCTGGCCAGGGGGGCGGAGGTGACCCTCATCGGCCATGGCTTCACGGCCCGATGCGCCGACCTGCTCAACGCGGTGTATGAGCTCATCCTGCAGCTGCTGGCGCGCTACTTCGCGCACACCGACGAGACGCCCGAGCAGCTGTCGGCGCTGAGCGAGGTGGCGGTGGCTTTGATGAAAACCGTCGTCAAGCCGCTCGGCTCGCTGGTGACGCGTATGCCGATGGGGCCCGATCACCCGGACCGCACGGCCGGCCCGGCCTTCGAGCTGTTCTACGAGACCGATTACCTGCTGCCCGATCGCGCCGCAGCCTGGGCGATCATGGAGGAGCGGATGCGGGAGATCGCCGACCTCGCGACGCGCTGCCGGGACGAGTGCATCCCCACCTTCCTGCCGCCGCTTTCCCGAATCACCGATGCGCTTCGGGCTCAGGCAGAGGTGCTGGCCGCGGCTCGCTGAAGGGCATTGCCATCATGTCGTGCGTGCC
>CBFGSY010000184.1:0-3613 GCA_965651545.1 uncultured bacterium
CGGCGTTACCAAGACCGGACAACTACACGCATCTCGTTGTCATTATCAGCACCGCCGGGATACTTCTAGGGGTACTAAGTCTTCGAACTTCCCGCCGGAGATGGTCTGTGTTCCCGCCATCCGGGTGCGACTAACTGGGACTGCCCGTTGCCTCCCTCGGGTGCTGCCTTGTCCCGGGCGGCAACTTTGCGCCCCTCCAACTACTACCCCGTCAAGTTGCCCGACACCGATGTCCACCGTTTCCGTAGACTCGTCGCCGCTACCGGTGCGACAGTCGGTGCCAGAACCGATTAGCCACCGAGATCAGTGATACCATTCGTCGACTAATCGAAGACCGCGACGGGTGCCGCCGCCGAAAGGCCGGCGGGTAAATGGCGAAGCCGGTGAGAGGCCGGCGCTGTCCCGCAACTGTGTCCGGACCGATGCGTCCGGGAGCCAGGTCGCCCAGCCAGGTCGCGATGTCCGAACCCTCGTGTGAAAGGGAAGGCATCACCGTGAGCACCCGGCTTCGCGCCCCCATTTTCCTCCTCTGTGCCCTGCTTCTGGCTGCCTGCGGGCAGGGGGCATCGGCGCCACCCGATGCCAGTCAGACGCAGATCCCGACCGCCTCGCCAACGCTCGAGCCGGCGACCAGCTACCCCCTCACGCTGACCGATGACGCCGGACGAGAGGTGGTCATCGAAGCCGAGCCCCAGCGCATCGTGAGCCTGGCACCATCCAACACCGAGATCGTCTGCGCGCTTGATGCCTGCGACCGGCTGGTGGGCGTCCCGGAGTACAGGGTTGGCTACCCGGAGGAGGTGCTGGCGACCATCGATGACCTGCCGGTGGTCGTCAGCTTCGGCCCGGTGGACCGCGAGGCGATCGTCGAGACCGAGCCGGACCTGATCCTGGCGGCCGGCAACGAGCTGACCCCCAGCAACGACATCGAGGCGCTCGCCGACCTCGGCCTCGCCGTGCTGGTCCTCTATCCGGAGAGCCTGGCCGAGGTCAGCGCCGACATCGAGCTGGTCGGCGATGCGCTGGACCGGCAGCCTGAGGCGGCCACCGTCACCGCAGATATGGCCGAGCGGGTATCGGCTGTCGAGGAGGCGGTCGCCGGCGCCGATCGGCCCCGCACCTTCTACGAGGTCAGCATCTTCGAGGGGACCATCTACACCGCGGGCGAGAACTCGTTCATTGCCTCGCTCATCGACATCGCCGGCGGCGAGCCGATCACCGGCGACGCCACGACCACGGCCATCGCCCTGGAGGACCTGGTGGCCGCCGATCCGGAGGTGATCCTGCTGGGCGACGCGGCCTACGACGCGACCATCACGGCCGAGACCGTTGCCGCCCGCGGTGGCTGGGACGGCATGACGGCCGTGGTCGAGGGGCGGGTGATTCCGCTACCCGAAGACATCCTGATCACACGGCCGGGCCCGCGCATCGTCGAGGGCCTGGCGGCGATGGCGCGCGCCATCCACCCGGAGGCGTTCGACTGATGCGCGCTGCCGCCACCGCCACCCAGGCCGCCCGCCTGCGCATCGGCATCACGCTGACCCGGACGGTGATCGTGCTGGGAGGCGCCGGATTGGCCCTGGCAGCGGTGGTGGTCGTGGCGGTCGCCATGGGCAGTGCCGACGTGAGCCTGGGCGAGACGGCGGCGATCCTCGGACGCCGGCTGCTGGCGCTGCCGATCCCCGAGACATGGGCTCCCAGCACGGAGCAGATCATCCTGGACATCCGGCTGCCCAGGGTGATGACCGCCATGCTGGTCGGCGGCGGGTTGGCGATGGCCGGCACGGTCTTCCAGGCGCTCCTGCGCAACCCATTGGCCGATCCGTACGTGATCGGCACCGCCGCCGGCGCCAGCTTCGGTGCCGCGCTGGGCATCGCCGCACCCCTGGTGCTGCCGGGCCTCGCCATCGGCGCCGGCAGCTCGCTGCTGGGGCTGGGCGTGGTCCAGCTGCTAGCCTTCGGGGGTGGCCTCGGCACGGTGCTGCTCGTGTACGCCGTGGCGCGTGGCGCCGGCCGCGTCCAGATGGTGACGCTGCTGCTGACCGGCTACGCGATCTCCGCCGTGCTGGCGGCGATGGTCGCGCTGCTCATGTTCGTCTCCGGGCGAGCCCTGGGCGCGATCTTCGGCTGGCTGATGGGATCGCTGGCGGCGGCCGAATGGGTGCCGCTGGCATTCGCCGCGCCGCTGATGCTGGCCAGCCTGATTGGACTCCTGGCCCGATGGCGTGGCCTCAACCTGCTCCTGCTCGGTGACGCCCAGGCCGCCAGCCTGGGACTGAACGTGGAACGCGAGAAGCTGACGCTCACGGTGCTGGCCACGCTGGCCACGTCGGCCGCGGTGGCCATCTCGGGGACCATCGGCTTCGTTGGCCTGGTGGTGCCGCACCTGCTGCGCCTGGCGATCGGTCCAGACCATCGCCTGCTGCTGCCCGCCTCAGTGCTGGTTGGCGCCGGGCTGCTGGTTCTTGCGGATCTTGGCGCGCGGCTGCTGCCCGGCGGTGGGATCCCGGTTGGGGTGGTGACCGCCCTCATCGGCGCACCGTTCTTCCTATGGCTGCTGCGACGCTCGCGGTTGATGCGGGCGGAGCTGACCGGATGACGGTCCAGACCGAGGCGGCGATCGCCTCCCTGCGCGGCGTCCATTTCGCTTACCCACGTCCCGGCGCCGACCCGCGGCCGGTGCTGCGCGGGGTTGACCTGCGGCTGGCGAGCGGGGAGGTGGTCGCGCTGCTCGGTCCCAACGGCAGCGGCAAGACGACGCTGCTGCGCCTGCTCAGTGGCGCGCTGCAGGCTGATGTCGGTGCTGTGGAAGTCGGCGGACGGCCGGTGGGCGCCTGGGATCGCAACGCCCTGGCGCGAAGGGTGGCGGTCCTGCCCCAGCAGCTGGAGCTGCCCGATGGCTTCCGCGTCGCCGAGCTGGTCGAGATGGGCCGGGCACCTCATGCCCGCAGGCTGTTCGGCTCGACTGCTGATGACGAGCGCGCCATCCGCCACGCCCTGGCCGATGCCGACGCCTCCGACCTCGCCGACCGCCATCCGCACGAGCTGTCTGGCGGCGAGCGTCAGCGGGTGCTGGTGGCGATGGCCCTGGCGCAGGAGCCCGAGCTGCTGCTGCTCGACGAGCCGACCCTGCACCTGGACCTGGCGCACCAGGTGTCGCTGCTGACATCGATCCGCCGGCTGCAGGCGCAGCGTGGGCTGACCGTGGTTGCGGTGCTGCATGACCTGAACCTGGCGACCGCGTTCGCGCCGCGCGCCGTCGTGCTCGTCGCTGGAACGGTCGCGGCCGATGGGCCGCCGCTGGAGGTCCTGACTCCCGAGCTGGTGTCGCGCGTCTTCGGCGTCAGCGTGGAGACCGCGCGAACCGCCGCCGGCGCCCAGCACCTCGCCGTCAGCTTGCCGCGTGGAGGCTGACCGCTCTCATCCCATTCTCATATTCGGCGGCGTACGCTGCGCGCAATGCGGATCCTGGTCGCTGAGGACGACGTGAAGATGGCCGGGCTCCTGCGGCGAGGGCTGGAGGAGGAGGGCTACGCCGTCGACGTGGCGCGCAGCGGCCCCGACGCGATCTGGGCCGGCACCGAGAACCCATACGACGCGATCCTGCTCGACG
>CBFGSY010000185.1:0-3582 GCA_965651545.1 uncultured bacterium
CGAGGATCATGGCAGCGGCACCGGCCCAGCTTGCCATCGCTCGGGGTCGACCGGCAGAGGCACGCCAGCACGTGGCCGCACTCGAAGCGCTCCTGCACGACGATCCGGACCTGGACATCAGTCTTGAGGTGCACGATGTGCGAGCTGATCTGGCCGCGCTTGAAGGTCGATGGCTCGATGCGCGAGACGATCTGCGGAAGAAGCTCGACCTGATGCAACGCTCGGACCAGCCGGCCTCCTATTTTGCGCATGACTACGCGCGGGCGATCCGCGTCGAGGTGGAGATCATTAGCGCAAATCGATCGCGGACCGCGCCCGAGACGGATCTAATCGACGGCTATCTCGGCCAGCTCGCCACGCTCCGCACCGCGACCAGCCGGGAACGGCCTGCGTATCTCCCGCAAGTCGACGCATGGGTTGCCCTGGGACGGACCGAGGCCGCCCGCGCGAAAGGGCACATCGCTCCGGACGACTGGCGAGCACTCGCTCGGCGGTGGGCAGACCTGGGCCGCCCATACGAACAGGCATATGCCCGCTACCGGGAGGCGGAGGTGCTGCTGGCATCGCACGCGGGCCGGGTTACCGTCCGCGAGCCCCTGACGGCCGCCTACGACACCGCGACCGATTTGGGCGCCGAGGGTCTCATGGCCGACATCCAGACGCTGGCGCGCCGGGCTCGCATCGACCTCGGGAGCCCCGAGCCAGACGCGACGGACGCATCTCCCAACGCGGCGGCTCGCCGATTCGGCCTGACCGGGCGTGAGGCGGAGGTGCTTCGGCTCGTGGCTGCCGGGCGAACGAACCGGGAAATCGCCAACGAGCTCTTCATCACCGAGAAGACGGCGGGCGCGCACGTATCGAAGATCCTCGCCAAGCTGGACGTCCGGCGACGGACGCAGGTGGCGGCCATCGCCCAGCGCGAGGGGCTCGCGGGGGGTCCGTAGCGATGCCACCAGACTGAGCCGTATCCCGCCGGTGCTACCCTCCGGCGCGATGTCCAAGCTCACCGACCTGTTCGGCGTAACCAAGCCCGTCATCGCGATGGCGCACCTGCCCGCGCTGCCCGGCACACCGCGCTACCAGCGGGGCAGCGGCCTGCGCGGCCACGTGGCACGCGTGCGGCAGGACCTCCAGCACCTCCTCGCCGGCGGCGTCGACGGCGTCATGTTCTGCAACGAGGACGACCGCCCGTACTCGCTGGACGTGGCGCTGGAGACGGTGGCGGCCATGGCGGCCGTGGTGGCGGAGCTGCGCCCCACCACGATCCCCTTCGGGGTCGACGTGCTCTGGAACCCGCGCGCGGCCATCGCGCTGGCCAAGGCCACCGGCGCCGCCTTCATGCGCGAGGTCATCACCGGCGCATACGAGAGCGACATGGGCCTCTGGGCGCCGGATGCGGCGGCGTTCGCCCGCTATCGGTCCCAGATCGACGCGGATGACGTGCTGGTCATGGCCAACATCACCCCGGAATTCGCGTCACCGCTCGGCGACCGCGATGTGGCCGAACGCGCGCGCAGCGCCGTCCTGTCTTCGCTGGTCGACGTGCTGCTCATCGCAGGGCCGATGGCCGGGGCCGAACCGGACCGCTCCGCCATCGCCGAGGCCAAGGCAGCGGTTGGCGATGCCGTGCCGGTGCTCATGAACACCGGCGCCAAGGCCGAGAACATTGCCAGCTTCCTGGAGATCGCCGACGGCGTCATCGTCGGCTCCGGGCTGAAGGTGGATGGGCAGACGTGGAACCCGGTCGATCCGGACCGGGTCACGGCCTTCATGGCGGAGGTGCTCCGGGTCCGGCAGTCCGCCTAGGCCAGGACGGCCGCGCACGCATCGGTCCCGCGCAGGTAGCCAAGGATCTGGTCTGCCAGGAGCGATGGGGACGCCGCATCCGCGTCGAGCGTGAGCTCGGCGACTGAGGCGTAGAGGCCGTTCCGCTCCTTCATGGCAGACCTGACCCACCGCTCGCGGTCCGCGTCGGGCCAAGGACGATGAGCCCCGGACGCCGAGCGCCGCAATGAGGTCTCGGGCGTGACGCGCAGCCAGATCGGGATGCCGGCATTGCCCATCGCCTTGCGCGCGCCTGGGTCGACGATCGTCCTGCCGGCCGCTCCGACGATCGCCGGGGCAGGTCGGGCCAGGCCGGCGTTCAGGGCCTGCACCTCCGCCGCCAGCAGCGAGGCCTCATCGCCGGCCGCCAGAATTTGGCGCGGGGTCGCATCAAAGAGCTCGCGGAGGAGCACGTCGTTGTCGAGAAGCGGCCAGCCGGTCCGCTTGGCGAGCTGCTTGCCGACCGTGGACTTGCCGCTCCCCATCATGCCCAGCAGAACGACGCGGCAGGGCCGCGTCACCTGTTCCACTCCTTGGCGGGTGCTGCCGCCCCGCCGCCCTCAGACATGCCACCATCACCGTCATGCGTCGCAACCTGCCGCCGGACCAGCTGGGAGACCTGCTCCAGCTCCCGCTGAACGCGGTCATCGCATTGCACCGTGGTGACGGCTCGGTCATGCAAACGCCGGTTTGGCACGAATGGACTGGCAGCGCATTTCGCTTCTACATCCCCGCCGGGGACCGCAAGATCGCGATGCTGCGTCAGGACCCGCGCATCAGCCTGATCGTGGCGGACTCGGCTCATCCGTTCCGCACGATGCAGGTGGAGGGCACCGCTGAGGTCACGTCGGGCGGCTTCCGCGACATCGCTCGCGGCATCGCGGCGCGGTATCTGGCGGCTCACGAACCCACTGCGAGCGTCGATGAGTACATCGGACCAGCCGATGGGGTCGTCGTCACCGTCGACGCCAAGGCCACCAGGGCCTGGGACTATGCCGACGCTGACTACGTCTGAGCGATTGATGACGCAGCGGCCTGGCGATCGGAGTGGATGCCTTCGGCGAACTCCTCGATCATCTTCGCATTGAAGGCCGGGATGTCGCGGGGCGTCCGGCTCGTGACGATGCCCATGTCCACCACCACTTCCTCGTCGACCCACTCGCCGCCGGCGTTGCGGATGTCTGTCCGCAGCGAGGGGTAGCTGGTCAACCGTCGGCCGCGGACGATGTCCGCCTCGACCAGCATCCATGGCGCGTGGCAGATCGCCGCGATCGGCTTGCCGGCGTCATGGAAGCTCCGGACGAAGCGGACCGCCGCTGGCTCCTGGCGCATGGTGTCCGGATTCTTTACGCCACCTGGCAGGAGCAGGGCGTCGAAGTCATCGGGATTGGCTTCGTCGAGGGTCAGGTCGACGGTGGCTCGGTCGCCCTCGGACTTGCCCTTGATCTCGCCGTCATGGTTCGACACCAGGGTGGTCTGGGCGCCAATCTCCTGCAGTGCCCGCGTCGGATCGGTCAATTCCCTCGTCTCGTAGCCATCGGTGGCCAGGACCACCACGCGAAGCCCATCAAGCTGCACGGTTCATTCCTCCTCGCTTCTCGCCGATCTCAGCCGCAGGGTTCGTGCCAGCTCGGCCTGTCGTACGCGTCGGCTGCGGTGGCACGAAGGACGCCTCGTCCAGGCCGATGGCGTCCCAGCGGCTGGGTCACTGGACCAAGCAACGCGCTACGCGGCTGGGCCAGCGACTGCTCATTCGCC
>CBFGSY010000186.1:0-3530 GCA_965651545.1 uncultured bacterium
GCTCATGTGGCCGCTCACCCTGCTGCCGTGGCCGGTCTATGCGGCGCTCTGGTCTGGGCTGAACCTGGTGGCCCTGGACTGGATGGCACGACCGCTGCTGGCCGCCCACCTGCTGTTCATCCCGCTCTCGCCGGTCACCGACGAGATCAGCACCGGCAACCTGCACCTGCTCATCGCCGCCGCGCTGGTCATCGGCTTCCGGTACCCGGCCGCATACGCGCTGCCGTTGCTGACCAAGGTGACGCCTGGGGTCGGCGTGCTGTGGTTCGCCGGTGCCAGAGCCTGGCGCTCGTTGGCCATCGCCCTGGGCGTGACCGCAGCCATCGGCGCTGTCTCGTTCGTCATCGCCACCTGGCAATGGCTCGACTGGATCGAGCTGCTGACCGCCAGCTCCACCGTCCCGGTGCCACCCGAGATCGGCATCATCCCGGGTCCGCTGTGGCTGAGGGGAATTGCGGCCGCCATCCTGGCCCTCGCCGGCGGCGTTCTGCGATGGCGCTGGACGGTCCCGGTGGCTGCCACGTTGGCGCTGCCCGTTACGTGGTCGTCGGGGCTGTCGATCCTGGTGGCGCTGATTCCGCTTTACCGCGAGCGGCTGCCAGCCTGGCTCGGAGGTCGACCGTCTCTCGCGACGGCACCGTCCCAACCAGCAGCAGCGTGACGTCGTAGACGAAGAAGCGCGGCAGGGCCATGGCCATGGTGGTCGCCGCCGACAGCCATGCCCATCGGCTGCGAGCGAGCAGCAGGGTCAGCCCCACGCCCACCGCGCCCACCGCGACGTACAGCGGCGGGTAGCTGATCAGCAGGCCAGCCTCGCCGACATTCGTGGTGTAGCCGGAAACGTCATACAGCAGGACTGGCACGACCAGCACGACGGTCAGCACGAGTGTGGCCGCCACGCGGCCCCACTCGCGGCGGCCCGCGTAGACCAGCACCAGCAGGATCGGGACGGCCTTCAGGGAGGCGGCCAGCGCGATCCACAACGGCCCGGAGCGCCGCTCCAACCCGAGCACCAGCGGGGCGAGCATGAGGGCGTGGACGTTCCCATTCGCCGATATGCCGATGAGTACCGGCCAGAAGAAGGCGACCAGCAGCCAGCGGCGCTCCTGGACCAGGGGCCAGACGGCCAGCGTGCTGGCCACCACCAGGATGACCGACCAGATGAACCCGGCCACCTGCACCGGCAGGAAGGTGAATGGCACGGCCAGCCACGCGAACCACGGGGCGTATCGGTACACCTCCGAGGCTTCGACGTTGGTGAAGACCGGGTAGAGCTCCTGGCCGGCGCGAAGCCGTAGGGCAGCGTGCCAGTAGGCGGCGGCGTCCGGCATCTCCCAGTCCACCGCCGCCCAGACGAGGAAGTTGATGCCGACGCCGATCACCACGGCGGTGGCAACGAGCCGCGGCAGCCGCCTGAGGATCGGCGAGGTGGTCATGGCACCGGCGTCACGTCGCCGCCATCCGGAAGCTCGGTGAACAGGTATTGAACGTCCGTCGGCACGGTCCCGGCGTGGATCTGCTCATCGGTCCGGACGGCATCCAGCCATCGGTCGTAGGTTGTGAACTCCAGGCCCTGGTAGGTGCCGACGCTCACCCTGCCGCTGAGGGTCGGGAACCAGTCCAGCAGCGGCTGGCTGTCGGACGGGTCGAGCGCCTGTACGGCGAACCGCGTCCCCGGCTCCGTCGTCTGTCCGGCCTCGACGATCGCCTCACGCACCGCTACCGGCATCGCGTCGAAGCGACGGTAGCCGGCCACCAGTGACGCCAGGAACATGTAGGCGAGGCCGATGCCCAGCGCCAGGCGCTGCGCCCCGACAGCCCGGACGGCCTCGAAGGCAGCCAGCATGCCCACCGCTCCCAGCATTGCCAGCGCCAGTGCGGCATACCGCCCCTCACCTCCGGGCACGATCAGCAGCAGCACCAACCAGGCGGGCGCGAACCATTGGCGCCGATGGATGGCGAGCGCCAGCCCCAGCACGGCAAACGGCAGGACGAAGTCCAGCACGCCGAGCCAGGTCGGGCCGAAGACCAGCATTCGCGCCCAGGCCGGCCCGGTGTCGTGCGCGCCGGCGGCGGTGAACAGTGGTTCTGCCCCGTAGCGGACCAGGACGGACAACAGCCATGGCCCTGCCGCCAGCAGGGCGACGATGCCGGCAGCCACCAGCGCAACCGCCCCGCGCACGCTCGGACGGAAGGCGAGCAGCAGCAACGCGCTGGCCAGCCCGCTCGGCCCGACCTGAGGATGGGAGAGCAGCGCCAACCCGGCCAGCAGGCCGGCGAAGACGATGTTCAGGGCCGATGTCACGCGCACCAGTACGGCGACGCGCCACAGGGCCAGCAGCAGGAGGGCGAGCCCAGGCGCCCGTGCAACTCCTCCGCCCTCGATGGCCCAGGTGATGGGCATGGCCGCGAACAGGAGCGCCGCCACCCCGGCGGTGAGGTCATCGGTCAGCGTACGGGTCAGCAGCCACGCCCCGACGATGGCCAGCATGCTCCACACCAGTGGCAGCCAGCGGGCCGTGTCGATCGGGTCGCCGGGGATCAGCGCAAGCATCACGATCCCCAGCGGCGGGTAGGCGAACGGCACCTCGCCGGTGTTGAAGCTGGAGAAGAGCGGCGCGCTGAGGCCGGCGTCCCGCAGGTCGCGGGCCATGGTCACGAACAGGCCGCCGTCACGCAGCGGGAAGTCGCTGATCAGGATCGGCGCCAGCCGCAGCACCAGGCCAATGAGCAGGGCACCGCCAAGGAGGAGGCGCGCGGCGTCGACCCTGGCAGCGACCGCGGATCGTTCCGCCGTCATCGCGCCGGGCTGCGCCGTTTCGCCGGTCACGCCGAGCTCCACCTCCGCAGTCTGACCCGCGCGCTCATGTGGCGCGGTAGGCAGATAGTGCCAGTGACGTGTAGTTAGGCTCAGCGACAATCTGCCGGTCGTGCGGATCTTCCTGGCCTGTGCCGCCCTTGCCGCGCTGCTGCTGTCGCCGGGGCTGATGATCGGGCCGTCGCTGGACGCCGCCGTCTTCGTCCAAGTCGCCGACCGCATGCGTGACGGCGCGACCCTCTACCTCGACGCCTGGGACCACAAGCCGCCCGGCATCTACCTGCTGCTGCTGGCGGGCCAGGTCGCGCTGCCATTCCTGTCGCCGTGGCTGGTCAGCTGGATCCTGTCGGTGCTCACTACGGCTGGCACGGCCGCCACCATCCAGGTCATCAGCCGGCGGCTCGGCGCCAGCCCCGCCGCCGGCCTGGTTGCCGCGGTCATCGCAACGCTGCTGATGGCGCAGTTCCTCCTGGCGCTGGGCGGCGGGCTGACCGAGCCGGTGGCCGCGCTGCCGGTGGCGGTTGCCCTGGCGATGGCGGTCCGTGCAGACGGCGCCATCCCTCTAGCGAGGGCCTTCTGGATCGGGCTGCTTCTGATGGTGGGCGTGCTGCTTTCCGTCCAGGTGGCCGCCGGGCTGGTGGCCGTGGTGGCGGTGGCGATCGCGCATGCCAACAGGCGGGCAAGCGCCGTCGTGACCCTCGCCGTGGGAGCC
>CBFGSY010000187.1:0-3529 GCA_965651545.1 uncultured bacterium
CTCGGCACGTCCGGCTTCACCGATGCGGGGGACGGTGACTGCAACTGAGTTCCTCTCCTCGCCCTCGGCAGGTTGCACCATCTGGGTCACCGGACCACGGAGCCCTGGTTGCATGGCCTCCGAGGCCGGTTCTATGGCGAAATTCCCAACATGTGGATCAGACGGCCACGCGGCGCCTGGCTCCATGGTCGAGTGACCCACCGGCTGGGAGTTCGAACCTCAGGCCGATTCGGGGGAGGCGCCCACCTCTGCGGCGGCCACAGGCGGCCGGTAGGCGACGAGGCCGAGCAGCAGAACCAGGTGGAAGAGGGCTGACCAGACGGCGTCGAACTGGTTGAGGTAGAAGCCGATGGTGTCCTGCACCAGCAGCGCCAGCCCCAGCGAGAGCGACGTCAGCCGCAGCCCCTGCTGGGCGCGTCCCAGCGCGATGAGCAGGATGCCGGGCACCAGCAACGCGCCGGCGAAGCCTTCCACGAAGAGCTGGATCGTCTCGATGGCGCTGCTGGACGTCCGGGCGCCGGAGACCACGCTGATGATTCCGGTCACCAGCGCTGCCACGGTGATCAGGGTCCGGATGGCGGTCACCGTCAGCGTGGCGCCGTAGAGCCACTTCGCCCCGCGGCGGCCGAAGAGATGATCGCGGCGGTCCTGCCACCATCTGGACAGGCGCTCGATCGGTCCATGACGCTCCTCTATGACCCGGGTTCGTGGGTGGCGGACGTAGTCGAGCAGGGTTGCCGCCAGGCGTCGCTGATCCTCCGACTCGGCGCCGGCCTGGACGCTGGTGAGCCGCTCTTCCAGCATTCCTATCTCGCTGGGTTCGAGGTCGCGCTCGACCGCCTCCTCCAGCTCGTCGAGCACGGCCATCAGCTGGCTGCGCGGATCGCGGGCCAGCGGCCTCCGGTAGCGAAGGTAGACGAGTGCCGCGATCAGGAAGATGGCGTACACGATCGGCAGCGCCGCAGGGTAGAAGTAGTCGTTCTCGGTGGTGATGAATTTGCCGACCTCGTCCGCAAAGAGGCCGATGCCGACCCCGCTCAGCACGGCGCTGACCGGCAGGACTGCCCGCCCGGCGAAGAGCAGTGGCAGCCCGCTGGCGATGAACAGGAGCAGCCCGCCCCACAACGCGTGCGCAATGTGCAGGTCCCCGGTGGCGATCCGCGGGTAGCCGGCCAGCTCCAGGTACCAGCGGGTCAGGATCACGCTCCCGCCAAACGAGATGAGCATCAGCAGGAGATACGACTCGGCGCCCACGCGCCGGACCGGGTTCCGGATGCGGTCGTACCACGTCCCTCTGGTCACGCCCGGAGCATATGACGGTGGCTTGCTGGTGGGGCTGCATACGCTGTCGAAGCCTTCCGTGCAGCACGGCTGCACGGTTGCAGTGCTGCACGGAGAGCGATGACACGGCACGGCGCGCGCTGCGGCGGGCTATTCCGACACGATACTCGCGCGCGTACCATCGGGCGGACGCGCTGGCGCCGCACCCATGGGAGGAAGCGATGGCATCGGTGGAATTCTCGCCGGACGAGATCTCCGAGCAAGCGAGCGGCAATCAATCGGCCCTGTGGCACGTGACACTTCGTTGGGCTCGGGAGCAGACCGGCTCGGTGGATGGGTGGGCCTCCTTCGTCGGGGAGCAGTTCGCCCCGAGCTGGGACGGCATGGGCGATAACGCGTCGGCCCTGGACGTTGCCCGCGGAGCGGCGCTCAACTACGCGTCGAGCGCAGACATCCGCCCGGTACATATCACCGGCGACGAATCGACGGCCGTGCTTACCTCTGAGGGCCCTGAACAGGAGTGGTTGGACGACACGGGAACCACCATCGCGGACAACGATCGGGCCAATGAGCTCATCTTCCGCAGCATCGCCGAACGACGAGGCATGACGCTGGAGCTGGACCGTGATGGGAGCACCTTCCGCCTGACCTTCGCCAGGCGGGCGTAGCCGGCGCGGACCATAGCCTGGCGCTTTGACGGGTAAAGCGGCCGGCCGTAGCATCACGAGCATGACCCCCAGTCGCGTCCGCAGGACGGCTGCCCCTGCCCCGGACCACGAGGGCGCGATCGCCGGCGCGGCGTACCTGAGGCACCGGCGCATATATCGGTCCAGGGGCCATCAGCGACCCAGGCTGCTGCAGCTGCTTGCCACCGGCGGCAACGGCGGTGCGCAGGAGAGCTATACCGGGTTGCTCCTGCGGTTGGATCGGTCCAAATACGAGGTCCGCGCGCTCAGCCTGTCAGCCGGGAGCGCCGTGCAGAGGCTGCGGAGGCTGGGCCTGGCGGTCGACGTCCTGGACGAGCCCGATGACGAGGCCGCGGTCCGTGAGCTCGCCGCGTGGTTGCGGCGGGAGGAGATCGACCTCGTCCACGCGCACATGTACCGCGCCGAGGTGGTCGGAACACGGGCCGCGCTGGCGGCGGGCACGCCGGTGATCATGGCGACGGTTCACTCGTCGCGCGTCCGCTCTCAGGAGGACGTGGCCGCGTTGGCCGCGCTCTCGCCGGCGATGGATCGGCTGATCGTTCCGTCGGCGTCAATCCTGGCCAAGGTGCGAGCCGAGGGACGTGGGGGAGCGGCCTTCACGGTCATCGCCAACGGCGTCGACCTGTCGCGCTTCGCCGCCCCGGCACCGGCCTGCGGCCTGCGCTCGGAGTACGGCGTCGGGCACGATGACGTGCTGCTCGGTGTGGTGGCGCGGCTGGAGCCAGAGAAGGGGCACACGCACCTCATCAACGCCATGCCCGCAATCCTTCGCTCGGCGCCGAACGCGTGGCTGGCGATCGTGGGCGAGGGTTCGCAGGCAACGACGCTCCGCGAGCAGGCCGCTGCCCTGCCGGGCGGCGCGGGGGATCGGATCATCTTCACCGGCCGCCGCGAGGATGTCAGCGCGATGACCGCGGACATGGACATTGCCGTGCTGCCCTCGCTGCGCGAGGCGCAGGGCATCTCCATCCTCGAAGCCATGGCACGTCGCAAGCCGGTGGTGGCCACTGCGGTCGGCGGCATCCCCGAGGTGGTGGCCGATGGCGTCTCCGGCATCCTGGTCCCGCCGGGCTCGCCCCCGGCGTTGGCGGAGGCCCTGATCCGCCTTGTTCGTTCCCGGCCGCAGCGTGAGCGGATGGGCGACGCGGGCTACCGGATCGTGGCGGATCGCTTCAGCATGGACGCGCACGTGCGGCGCATCGAGGCCCTGTACGACGAGGAGCTGCAGCGCGCGGGCGCGCTCGCCGCCCTGCGGGGCAGTGGTTCACTGGATGGGGATGGCCGCTCGCCGCGTCGCCCGCGTGGCCGCGCGGCGCTCGAGGTCCCGCCGGTCTAGGGAACAGGCAACCGGGCCCCGGAAGACAGTACCCCCGTCGGCACGAAGGCCGACTGCCCTCCAGGCCCGGTTGTTGAATCCGTCGGCGGCGCTGTGGGCGGCACCGCCAACGTGTTCAGGCTGCCGTGCGGTCCGGGATGCGCAGGATGGCCTCGATCAGGATCCCGATCAGGGTCCAACCCACGATCGCCACCAGCGCGGCAAT
>CBFGSY010000188.1:0-3498 GCA_965651545.1 uncultured bacterium
GCTTGATCAGCACCGGCGACGTCAAGAAGGGCGTCATCATCGAGCTCGACGGGCAGCTGATGAAGGTCCTTGACTGGACCCACATCAAGATGGCCCGTGGCTCCGCCCAGGTGCGCATGAAACTGCAGAACGTGCGCAAGGGCGACATCACCGAGCGCACCTTCCAGGCCGGCACCCGCTGGCCGCGCGCCCGCGTTGAGTCGCGCAAGGTCCAGTACCTGTACAACGACGGCGACGCCTTCCACTTCATGGACGTCGAGACGTATGACCAGTTCGCCGTCCGGCGCGCGATGCTGGGTGACGACGCGCGCTACCTGAAGGAGAACACCGATGCCTTTGTCAGCATGCACGAGGGCGAGGTGCTGGGCGTCGACCTGCCGGTGACCGTGGACCTGGCGGTGGTACAGACCGATCCGGGCTTTGCCGGCGACACCGCCACCGGGGCGAAGAAGCCGGCCACGCTGGAGACGGGGCTGGTGGTGCAGGTCCCGCTCTTCGTCAACGAGGGTGACACCCTGCGCATCGACACGCGCACCGGCGAGTACGTCACCCGGCTCCAATAGGCGACGCGGATGGCCGCTTATGACTCCCTTGTCTTAACGATGACGTCCTGGCGCAACTTCCGCGCACCGGTCATGACCCCTGGTCGTGAGGCCTGCGTGAGAATCTGGGCGGTCGGGGCGGTGCTAAGACAATGCGGTCATATCGGGCTGAGGGGAGCATGGCGGTGAGCGAGCCGCAGCCAACCCTGTGGGACCAGTCCGATCCAGGCGAGCCCGAAGGTGGCCCGGGGGTTGGCCCGATGGAACCCGCCGCGCCGGGTCCCGTCCGGGCAGCTCCACGCATCCTGCGCGTCAGCGACCTCAACCGGCGCGTGCGCCAGCTGCTGGACGGCGATCCGCAGCTCGCCGATGTCTGGGTCGAGGGCGAGGTGAGCCAGCCGTCATTCCCGCCGTCCGGCCACTGCTTCTTCACGCTGAAGGACGCCAGCAGCCAGATCCGGGCTGTCCTCTTCCGCGAGGAGCTCGCCGCGGCCAACGTGCGGCCGGAGCACGGCATGCAGGTCATCTGCCATGGGCGGCTGCGCGCCTATGAGCCGCAGGGCGTCTATCAGCTCTACGTCCTGACCGTAACGCCGGCGGGAGCTGGCGACCTGCACCAGCGCTACGAGGCGCTGCGCGCCAAGCTGGCCGCGGAGGGACTCTTCGAAGACGGCCGCAAGCGGCCGCTGCCCCGCTGGCCACGGCGGATCGGCGTGGTCACCTCGCCGGTGGGTGCGGTGTGGCGGGACATCGGCAACGTCCTGCGCCGCCGATACCCGCTGGCCCACGTCGTCCTGTCGCCGGCCGGCGTGCAGGGCGCGACAGCGGCCGGCGGCATCATGCGGGCGCTCCAGCGCCTGTACGCGCAGCCGGGCATCGACCTCGTCATCCTGGCCCGTGGCGGCGGATCGCTGGAGGACCTGTGGTCCTTCAACGACGAGCGGGTGGTGCGCGCGGTGGCCGCGGCGCCGGTGCCGATCATCGTGGGCGTCGGTCATGAGAGCGACGTGACGCTGGCCGACTTCGCCGCCGATGTCCGAGCGCCAACGCCCAGCGCCGCCGCCGAGCAGGCGGCGCCGGACATGACCCAGTTCCCGGCGATCCTTGCCCGGCTCCGCGACCGGGCCTCGACCGCGCTGCTGGCCGCGCTGGCCGGTCGTCAGCGCCATGTGGCAGAGGAGGGGCGCGCGCTGTCGCGCCTGGCGCCGGACGTGGCCGCCGCCCGCCAGCGAACCGCCGATCTCGTCGACCGCGGGCACCGCGCGCTGGCCGCGCGCTCAGCGCGTGAGCGAGCAACTGTCACCGCGCTGGGCGACGGGCTGCGCGCCCTCTCGCCGGCGGCCACGCTGGAACGCGGCTACGCGATCGCCCGGCTCAGCGACGGCACGGTGGTTCGTGACGCCGCGCAGGCCGCGGCCGGTAGCGAGCTTCGTGTGACCGTGGCGCGCGGTACGCTCTCCACCCGCGTGGAGGGAGAGGCCACGTCCGAGGATTTGGAATGACCGAGGCGCCGACCGTGACCGAGCTCGCCAGCAAGCCTTTCGACGAGCTGGTTGGTGAGCTGCAGCGTATCGTCCAGTCGCTGGAGGCTGGCAACCTGCCACTCGAGGATTCGATCGCGCTCTATCGTCGAGGGCTGGAGCTGCACGCCGCCTGCGAGGCGCGGCTGCGCGACGCCGAGCTGACCATCTCCCAGCTGGGCCGCGGCCTGGTCGAGGAGGCCGGCCCGACGGAATCGGAGGGCTAGCTCGGTGAGGACGACGCTCGCCATACGCCGGCCGCGGGAGTCCGATGCGGCGGCGATCGCCGACCAGTCGGCGCAGCTCGGCTACCCGGTGGCGGTCGATGAGCTCCGCCAGCGCCTGGTCGCCGTCGGCGCGAACGATCAGGCCGCCGTGCTGGTGGCCACCGATGCCGCCGACCAGGTCATCGGCTGGGTGCAGGTGGAGCTGAGGCGAACGCTGGTGGCGCCGGCCACGGCGCAGATCATGGCCCTGGTCGTCGACGAGGCGGCGCGCAATGCCGGCGTCGGCCGTGAGCTGCTGGCAGCAGCCGAAGCATGGTCGCTGGAGCGTGGCTGCCACCGGGTGCTGGTGGGAACGCGCGTCACGCGGGAGCGGGCGCATCGGTTCTACGCGCGCGAGGGCTACGTCCTGCAGAAGACGTCGTACTTCTTCGAGAAGGCGATCTGACGCGAAACAGGCGCAGGTCGAGGCGCGTCGAGGGCATCGGCCTATACTTTCGCGCCGTCAGGCCCAGGAGCAGTGCATGGCGATACTCGATTCACTGAATGATCCGGCGCAGCTGCGCGGGATGAGCCGAACCGAGCTGGCGACGCTCGCGGACGAGCTGCGCGCCAAGATGATCCGCACCGTCCATCACACGGGCGGCCACCTGGCCAGCTCGCTCGGCACGGTGGAGCTGACGTTGGCGCTGCACCGAGTGATGGACTCGCCGCGCGACCGGATCGTGTGGGACACCGGACACCAGGCTTACGCCCACAAGCTGCTCACCGGCCGAGCCGACCGATTCGACACCCTGCGCCAGCTGGATGGCGTGGGTGGCTTCCCGCGCCGAAGCGAGAGCGAGCACGATGTCTTCGACGGCGGCCACGCCGGAACCGGGGTGAGCATCGCCATAGGCCTGGCAGCGGCTCGCGACCTGCGGCCGCACGGAGATCCGTCTCGCAGGCAGCGCATCGCAGTGGTCGTGGGTGACGCGGCGCTGCAGACCGGGCTTACGCTGGAAGCGCTCAACCACCTGGGCCACGCTCGGCATCGGCTGCTGATCGTGCTCAACGACAACGAGATGAGCATCAGCCCGTCGGTCGGTGGACTCTCGACCCGCCTCAACAAGCTGCGGCTCACGCGCGCCTACCAGGAGACGAAGTCGGCGACCGTCCGCACCCTGCCTCGGGTGCCGCTGCTGGGACGTCCCCTCTATTCCCTGCTGGCCT
>CBFGSY010000189.1:0-3472 GCA_965651545.1 uncultured bacterium
CGCCAGCCAGAAGGTGCAGAGCAGGTACGAGACTTCCCGGCCCGGGAGCCCGTCTCCGGCACGGTAGCGGTACACCAGGCCATGGTCGTCCGTGAGGCGCTCGGCGATGGCGTCGATGGTCGCGAGCACCCGAGGATCCCGCGCCGGCAGGAAGCCAACGATCGGAAGCAGCAGCGTCGACGCGTCCAGCGTGTCGCTGCCGAAGCTCTGGGTGAACGCGCCGACCCGAACGTTCCATCCCTGCTCCAGGATCGCCAGGTGGATCTCGTCTCGGCCGGCCGTCCACCGCCCGACCGTCGCGGCGTCGGCGCCGAGCATCCCGGCCAGATCGATCGCGCGGTCGAGCGCCACCCAGCAGAGGAGCTTGGAGTGGAGGAAATGGCGGGGCTCGTCACGGATCTCCCAGATGCCGTGATCCGGCTCGTGCCAGCGCCGGAGTGCGGTATCGGCCACGGCGGTGAGGAACGCGGCGGTGTCCGGGCTCAGCTGCCCGATCTGCTCTCGCAGGCGGTGCACCGCGCCGAGCACCTCGCCGTACACATCGAGCTGCCGCTGGCGCCACGCGCCGTTGCCGATGCGGACCGGACGGCTGTCGCGCCAGCCCGCGAGATTCGGCAGCTCCCGCTCGGTGAGGTCGCGCTCGCCGGTGACGCCGAACATGATCTGGAGGTCGCCCTCCTCCTTGAGCTGCCGCCGCGCGGCCCCCGCGAGGAAGTCGAAGAACCGATTCGCCTCGTCGGGGCAGGCGGCCACCCAGAGCGCCTCGAGTGTGAGGCTCGCGTCGCGCACCCAGGTGTAGCGGTAGTCCCAGTTCCGCATGCCGCCGATCGTCTCGGGCAGGGAGGTCGTCGGCGCCGCGATGATCGCGCCGGTGGGTTGGTAGGTGAGCCCCTGCAGCACGCGGCCGCTGACGTAGACCAGATCCCGCCACGGTCCCTGATAGTGGAGATGATGCTTGGACCAGCTCCGCCATGCCGCGATCGTCTCGTCGATCCGCAGGGCGATCCGCGACTCGTCCCAGAAGGCCTTCCCGTCCTGTCCGCCGCCAAGATGCAACGCGAATGCGCGCGACTCGCCGCCGCGGAGGCGGAACCGGCCGCGGGCCACATCGTCCCGCAGCTCCAGCGCTGAACCGGACAACCGGAGCGGGGGTCCGCCGTCCGCCAGCAACCCGCCCGCCGCGGCGCGCAACATGGGGCGCGCGCGGCCGTAGTCGGGGCGTGGTGCGAACTCCACCTCCAGAACGGCCTCGCCCGCAGTGCAGCGGGCCTGGCGGAGCAGTACGTGCGGCGAGCGCCGACCGAGGTTTTGGTGGTCCGCTTCCAACCCGACGGCGAGCGTGTCGGTGAGCACCAGCCGGCCCGAGGCAGCCTCGAAGACCGTCTCCAGCACCAGCGTGCCGTCCAGGTAGCTCCGCCGGACGATGTGCGCGTCCGGGACGCTCATCGTCCAGTGGCCGCCCTGGTCATCGAGCAGCCGCGCGAAGAGCGACGAGCCATCGTAGCGCGGGGAGCAGAGCCACTCGACCGCGCCGGACCGGTGGACCAGCGCGGCGGAGTGACAGTCCGACAACAGCGCGTAGTCGGCGATGGGAGATCGGCTCATGGAGGAGAAAACTACCTCGGCTCGCTCGGCCTGCTCTGGCACCCGACTTTCCATTTACCGTAGTGAGGAGGCGGCGACAGAAGACTTCCGCCGCTTGCCATGACTCGAGCCCGTCTAGCCGGGCCGGACTTCCCCCTGCATCTTCGAGCAACGTCCAGGGCTGGAGCAGCGGTGATGAGCGGGTCCTACATGCAGTGCCCCGAGTGCGGCAAGCGGGCGTTGAGCATCGCCACCCGGTGTCCGGGGTGCGGCCGGGAGTTCCCCCCCAAGCCTGAGCGCCACAAGCGGTTGGGGCTCGATTTCGGGCGCTATCTCCCACCCGTGGTGGTCGTTGCGGCGCTCGCCGCGGGGGCCGCCTCGATCACCGCGAGCCTCGATCGGCCATCCCGGCCTCCGGTGCCGATGGAAGAGGAGACCTCCTCCGTCGCGGCCGCCCCGCGGGTGGATGCCGCTCCCCTGCCCCCTACCCCGACGCCCGCGGCCGAGCTCCGCGTGGCCCGGACCTGGGCCAAGGTGCGGACCGGGCGCAGCACCCGTGCCGATCTCGCGGCAGTGCTGTTGCCAGGTGACACGGTCGTGGTGGATTCGCTGAGCCACGGCTGGTACCGCGTGGCGCTCGAAGGCGAGGTGCTGGGCTACAGCCACGAGTCCACACTGGCCGCGGCGGCAGCCCAGCCCAGTCGGTAGTCCCTGCTTCGTCCTCTCGACTGCCCCTGAGCGACGGGTCACAATAGACTCTCCGTCCTTGGACCAGTCGACTGCCTGACACCCCATCACGGCTTCACGAAGCCCTGGCCGGCCGCTACCTGCTCGAGCGGGAGCTCGGTCGCGGCGGCATGGCCACGGTCTTTCTGGCGCGCGATCTCAAGCACAAGGGTCCCGTCGCCCTCAAGGTGCTGTTCGAATACCTCAATCGTGCCTTCGATGTGCGCGACATCCTCTTCCTGCGGACTTCTCCGACCCGATGATGGATGGGCTTCGCCGGAATCCGCGCCTCCGCCGGATCGAGGCGCGGATGGGGCTGCGGTAACGGTCCCTGATTGGTGACGGAGATCACACCTCCAGCCTGCCCCGCAGTCTAGGATGGAGGTTCGGACAGGAGGTCGTATGCGCACAGATCGGGCGCGCGAGGCGCGCCACGCATTGATGGGACTGGCATGGCTCGGCATACTTGCCGCCGGGGCCTGCAGCAAGCAAAGGCCGGCCAATGAGTCGGCCCGAGTCGAGGCCCCCGCCGCCACCGATACCGCATCTACCGGCATGGCAGCCGACACTTCTGCCAGCGCCGCCAGCAACGCCAAGCTCACCGACCCGAACATCGTCGCCCTGCTCGACGAGGCCAACAAGGCCGACAGCTCGGCGGGCGCGTTCGCTCTCAAGAAGGCGAGCGATCCGGGCGTGAAGGCGTTCGCCAAGTTGATGATGGGCGAACACCACGCGCTCCGCGTCGAGGGCCAGAAGCTGGCCAAGAAACTGAACGTGACGCCCGCGGCGCCGGCGGATGATCCGGTGGCCAAGGCCGGCGCGGCCGAGATGGACGCGCTGAATGCGGCTGGCTCCGGCGCGGCGTTCGACAAGGCCTATATCGACCAGGAGGTCACGATCCATAAGGCCGTGCTCGACCTGGCCGGCAAGGCTCACGGCGACACCGAGAATGCCGAGCTGAAGGCCCTGATCGAGAAGGCCAAGCCGGTGATCCAGAAGCATCTGGACAAGGCGGAAGAGCTGCAGCAGAAGCTGGGCAAGGCGACGACCTGACGCAGGAGCAGTAGAAGCTCGGCAGCAAGAAGCAGGACAGGTCGTCGTGGCGGCACCGGGGTCGGAGGTTCGGCCCCGGCGCCGCTCTTTGTCCGGTCGGCGTATACTG
>CBFGSY010000190.1:0-3466 GCA_965651545.1 uncultured bacterium
GGATGCTCCCGGTCGTGGTCGTGTCGGCCTTCGAGGGGGTGACCGATACCATCCTGGCCTCCGCATCGGTCCTGCTGCCAGATGGTGGCGCGGCCCTGCGTGAGCCGGGTCACGAGGCGTCATCGGCCTTCGCCCGCGAGACTGACCGCGCTCTGGCCACCGGCGAGGCGCTCTCGGCCGCGCTGTTCGCGCTGGGCCTCCAGTCGCGCGGCATACCGGCACGCTCCTTCAGCGGGGCGGAAGCGGGCATCAGGACCGCGGCCGCTCACCTGGGAGCTGAGGTGCGGCGCGTCCTGCCCCGCAGGCTGCGCGAGGCGCTCGCCGAGGGCCTGGTACCGGTCGTGGCAGGCTTCCAGGGGATCGGCACTCACGGCGAGCTGACGACGCTGGGTCGCGGGGGCACCGACCTTTCGGCGGTCGTGCTGGCAGTTGCGCTGCGGGCGGTGCGCTGTGAGCTCTTCAAGGATGTCGGGGGCGTGATGAACGTCGATCCTCACCTGGTTCCGGCTGCGCGCCTGCTGGCTGAGGTGGATGCCCTGCAGCTGGAGCTGCTTGCCGAGCTGGGAGCCGAGGTCGTCCACCCGGTGGCGGTGCGTCGCGCACGGCGCGGGCGGCTGCCACTGCTCGTACGCGCCGTCGAGGCCGATGCCCCCCAGACCGCGGTTCGCCCCGCTGCCAGCCGCGGGGAACGCCTGGACGGTGTGCTTATGCTGGCGGTCGACCGCAAGGAGCGAATCGCCCGAGTCAGCGTGGTGGGGCCGGCGGGCATGACTCCCGAGCTGCTGCCGATTCCGGCACATGGCGCCGGCAGCTTCGACGAGGGTCAGATGCGCGTCGTCTGGGCCGAGGTTCCCCTCGAGCAGGCGGCGCCCGCCGCCCAGGCCGTCTACGCGGTGCTCATGGCCTGACCGAGCCGGTCTCCTTGGCGCCGTCGACTGCCTCGTGCTCGCCGACGTCGGCACCCGGTCGGATCTGGAGCACGATCCCGGCGCCGATCACCAGCAACCCGCCGAGCAGCTGCACCACGCCCGGGCGCTCCGCCAGCAGCAGGGCAGCCAGGGCCACGCCGACCACTGGCTCGAAGGTGGCCAGGATGGCCGCCCGCGGCGCGCCCAGCCGTCGGATGCCCGTGATGTACAGCACGGTTGGCGCGCCGGCACCGATGACACCCGCCAGCAGCACCGGCCACGCTGCCTCCCACCCGGCCAGTGGCTGCAGCAGGCTGCCTGCTCCGAAGAAGAGCGTCGCGACCACCAGGTACAGGCCGCCGGCGCCCGCCATCGTCAGGATCGCCGCCTGGGCTCCGGGCACCCGGACGAAGCCGTAACGGGCGGCGATCACGTAGAAGGTCTGGCCGATGGCGCCCACCAGCGCCAGCCCGACCCCAAGCGCATCCAGCCTGCCGATGTCGCCCGCGCCGGCGACGACCAGCACGCATCCCGCCAGCGACATGACCAGCGCCAGCCAGCGGATGCGATCCAGCCGCTCGCCCAGCCACCCGACCGCCACCAGCGCCACCAGGGCCGGATACAGGTAGAACACGAGCAGGGACAGCGTGATGCCAACGCGCTGGAAGGCGATGAAGACGCTGAGGTTGAGCGCCGCGTTGGCCACGGTCGCGGCGGCCACGAACCAGCGGTCGCGCGTCGGGATCGCCGCCAGCGGAACCAGGCCGCTGCCCAGGCCGGCCGTTCGCCGAGCGCTGACCAGGAACAGCACGCAGGTCGCTCCTAGCCCTGCGCGCCAAGCCACGAGCGTGAGGCTCGAGACGCCCTCGCGCGCCGCGAACACGGACAGCGGACCCAGCGTGGCAAAGAAGGCGGCCGCAGCCAGGACCAGGGCGGCGCCGCCCAGGTCGCGGCCTCCCCCGGCCCGCGAAGAGGCCCCGCTCACCGGGCGGCTGGTCCGACCGTATCGGCCGCCTCGGCGGCCTGCAGCTCCTCGGTCAGCCGCGACCGCTCGGCCGCCAGTGTCTCGGCCGCGTCGCGAGCCGCGTTATGCCTGGCAATGAGCGCCCGAACCGCATCGCCATCGGCGTAGACCGATGGCTCGGCGAGCTGCTGGCTGACGACCGCGAGCTCCGCCTCGTTGGCCTGCAGCTGGGCCTCGATGCCGTCCAGCGCGGCCCGCAGGCCCCGAGTGCGCCGATATCGCCGATTCCGCTCCTCGGCCTCCGTCCGTCGGCGAGCGGCAGCCTGGGCGGCCGACTCTCGTGGGCGTTCCGGGGCGGACTCGATGCCCCGTGGGCTGCTGCGGCCCTCGACCGCGCCGCGGGACTCGATGTCCAGGCCGCGTTTGGCGGCGTAATACTCGAAATCGCCGGCGTAGAGCGTGGCCTGGCCACCGTTCACCTCGATGATCGCGTTCGCCACGCTGCGAATCAGGTAACGGTCGTGGGTGATCAGCACGATCGTGCCCGAGAAGGCATTCAGCGCGTCCTCCAGCACGTCGCGACTGGCGATGTCCAGATGATTCGTCGGCTCGTCGAGGCAGAGGAGATTGGCCGGATCGGCCATCAGCTTGGCCAGCGCCAGCCGGGTCTGCTCGCCGCCGGAGAGCACCTCGACCGGCTTCTCGATGGCGTCGCCACTGAACAGAAATGCGCCGAGCAGCCGTCGTATCTCGCTGCTGGTCATACGGGCGGCGGCGCCCGACAGCTCCTCGAAGACCGTGTTTGTCGGGTTCAGCGCGTCGATCTGGTGCTGCGCGAAATAGGCGACCCGCACGTTCGAGCCAAGGTCGCGGCGTCCGCCGTCCGGCTCCAGCGCACCGGCCAGCAGCTTGAGGAGGGTGCTCTTGCCGGCTCCGTTCGGACCGATGAGCGCCACCTTCTGGCCGCGCTCCAGCTGCAGGTCCAGCCCGTCGTAGACGGTGTGCCGGCCGTAGCGCTTGACGATGCCCTCCAGGGTGGTCACCGTCCGCCCGCTGCGTGGCGGCTCCGGGAAACGGAACTTGACCGTGCGCGAGCGTGTCCTGGGGACGGTGACGCGCTCCAACCTGTCCAGTGCCTTGATGCGGCTCTGCACCTGCCGCGCCTTGGTAGCCTTGTAGCTGAACCGCTCGATGAAGCGCTCGACCTGCGCCACCTTGCGTCCCTGGGCCGCGGCCTGGCGCTCCAGCTGCGCGATGCGTTCGTCGCGCTGCTCGACGAAGTCAGCGTAGTCGCCGACGTACTCCGTCAGCGTGGCGGCTCGCAGCTCGGCGACGCGGTTGGCGACGGTATTGATGAAGTCCCGGTCGTGGCTGACCAGCATGATCGCGCCGGCGTAGTCGGCCAGGAAATCCTGCAGCCACTCGACCGACGCCAGGTCCAGGTGGTTGGTCGGCTCGTCCAGCAGCAGCAGGTCCGGGTTCCGGAGCAGCAGCCGGGCGAGGGCGACCCGCATCATCCAGCCGCCCGAGAACTCAACGGTTGGCCGCTCCATGTCCGAATCGGCAAACCCGAGCCCCGCCAGGATCCGGCGCG
>CBFGSY010000191.1:0-3405 GCA_965651545.1 uncultured bacterium
AAGATGATCGCTCCCAGGGCGATGGCGTTCAGCGCGCGGAGGGCCAGTCCGCGGGTCATGAGCGCAGGTCGGACATCGGCTTGCGGACGTGGTCGGCCAGGCCGATGAGCAGGAAGCCCGCCTCGTAGCTGAGCAGCCGCGGCAGGCTGGCGACGATGGCGAAAGCTCCGGCCGTCCAGCCGTAGCGCTCGCGTGCGAGCAGGTAGGCGCCGGCCAGCGAGGCGAGGGCGACCGGCGCGAACAGCAGCCACGAGTAGCCCGCCAGGCTGTCCTGTCTGGGCCCCGGATCGGTTGAGTAGCCGGAAAGGTCGAAGAGGAGCATCGGCGCCACCAGCAGGGCCGTCAGGCCCAGTGAGATGACGACCCGTCGCCACTCACCGCGCCCGGCGTAGACGAGGACCAGCGCGATGGGCGCCAGCTTCAGCGATGCGCCGATGGCCACGCACAGGGGGCCCGCGCGCCGGTTGACGCCCAGCATCAGCAGCAGCACGAGCAAGGGCTGGACGTTGCCGAACGCCGCGCCCTGAAGCTGCAGCGGCAGGAAGAAGGCGACGGCGGCAAGGCCTGTCCACCCGAAGCGAAGCAGCGGCAGCGTCGACAGGAGCGCGGCCGCGGCCATCAGCCCAACCCATGCCGCGGCAACCGTCTCGATCGGAAAGGCGGTCAGCGGGATCCAGGCGACCGCGAACCACGGCGCGTAGCGGTACAGGTCCGACGCGTTGGCCGGGCGGGCCGCGTACAGGGTGTCCCCGTCCCGGAGGCGCTCGGCGGCCCCGTAATAGGCGGTGACGTCAATCCCGACCTCGCGCGACAGCGCGTAGGTGAGGAGCGCGTACGAGGTGAGCGCGATGAGCACCGCGAGCAACGCCGCGCCGGCTCCGAACGCCAGCCAGCCGGCCGGAGTCCGTGCAGGCCGGGACGCACGATGCATACGTCGCCAGACAATACTCTCCCCGTGGTGCGGCAGCGGGTGGTTGTGGGACTCGTCCTTGGCCTGCTGTTCGCCACCACGATCATTCGTGTCTGGCTCATTGCCGGCGAGTGGGGCATGCAGGACGTGGATGCCTACTGGGACGCCGCCACCCGCCTCAAGGCCGGGGGTGACCTCTATCCGGCTGGCGTTGACCCGGACAACTATCGCGTCTTCCGCTACGCGCCCTGGTTTGCGTGGCTGTGGGTCCCACTCACCTCACTGCCGCAGCCGCTGGTCGAGGTGGCGTGGGGCGCCATCCTGGCGGTGGCGGCCGCCGCCATCCTGATCGCACTCGTTCGGCTCGGAGCGGCGGGCGTGGCGCTGGGACTGCTGCTGGCCCCATGGCTGCTCTCCCTCGTGCAGGTCGGCAACATCCAGCCGCTGGTGGTGGCCGCGCTGGGGTTCGGCGTGTCGCGTCGCAGCGGTCCGCTGTGGATCGGGATCGCGGCCTCGCTGAAGGCGGTTCCCATCCTTTGGGTGCTCGTCTACCTGGCCCGCCGCCAGTGGCTGGCGATCGTGGCGTCGCTGGTGGTTGCGGCCGTGCTGGCGGCGTCGTTCCTGCTGTACGACCTGTCGGGCTACGTCACTGTTCCCGGACGCTCGGCCTTCTCGCTCTACTACTACGCCTCGCCACAGGCGTGGGCGGTTGGGGCGGTGGCGGCCATGGCGGTGGCGCTCTACCTGGCATGGCGGCGGTCTGAGTGGGTCTGGCCGGCGGTGGCCGTGGCCGTGATGCTGGTCGCTCCGCGGTCGCACGTGACCTACGCGACCTACCTGGCGATAGGCCTGCTCAGCGGCGCGCGAGATCGGATCGGCTCGTGAGCTGGATCGGCGTCGCGCGACTGGCCGCCTTCGTGGTGGCCGCGCTGGGCGGGATCCTGGTCATCGGCGCAGGCTGGACGCCCGATGTGCAGCCCGATGCCGACGCCTACTGGTTCGCGGCCCAGCGCCTGCGAGAGGGGCAGCCGCTCTACCTGCCGGCTGGGCCCGATGAGACCGAGATCTATCGCTATGCGCCATGGTTCGCGTTCGCCTGGCTGCCGCTCACCGTGCTGTCGCAGGATGCCGCTTTCACGGTGTGGCGCGGGATCCTGCTGGTTGCCGCCTGCGCGGCGGTGGTGCCGCTGGTGCGGCGCCCCAGCCCGGCTGGCCTGACGCTGGCCCTGCTCATCTTCTGCCTGCTGATCAGCAACCTGCCGGCCGCCAACGTGACCACGCTGATGATCGGCGCGCTGGCGATCGGCCTGCCCACCCGCGCCGGCCCGGTGCTGCTGGGGATGGCGGGCTCGCTGAAGGTCTTCCCGCTCCTGCTGGTCATGGGTTACATCGCGGAGCGTCGCTGGCGGGATGCGGCGATCGCCGTGGGCGTGGCCGCCGTCCTGTGGCTGCACGTGCTCGCCTTCGGGATCGACACCTATCCCACATCCACCGTCACCGGCTCTTCGTTCTACGTTGGCGGCTTATCGCTCTTTGCCCTCCACCCGGTTGTGGGCGTGGTCGCTGGCCTGGCCTTGTTGGGGGTGGGAGCGCTCCTGGCCTGGCGTCGATCACGCTGGACATGGCTAGTTGCCGCCGCCGCGATTCCGAGCGTCGTTCCGCGCGTCTGGCTCCCCGATGCCGCGTATGTTGCGGTCGTCACCGAGCCCATTGAGCGCGCTGCGCGCCCAGCTGCGCGTCGGCGTCGATGACCGCTCCAGCCGCCACTGCCCTCACGGTGCTCAACCGCCACCCGCTACTGCTGGTAGTTGTTATGGCGGCCGTCGTGCGGCTGCCGTCGGTGATGTCGGCCGACTTCCCTCTCGGAGATGGCGGGCTGTTCGCCCAAATGTCGCTGGATCTGCGAGCGAATGGGTTCAGTCCGCCGCCCCAAGTCAGTTACTACGGTTCACCGTGGATCTACCCGCCGCTGCCTCTGTATGTCCTCGCTGCGATCCCGGGCGAGCCATCCGATACCTTACGCTGGCTCCCACCGCTCCTCAGCATCGTGGCGGCCTGCACGGTGTGGCTGCTCGCGCGCGATCTCCTTGGAGACCGCTTTGCCCTGATCGCAGCCTCCACGTACTCGATATTCGCAGTGGCTGCGATCTCCGTGATGGCCGGGGGGGCTCGCTCGCGGCGCCGGATTGATCTTCGCAATCCTTGCCGTCTGGGCGACTGTCCGTCATGACTGGGCGCTCCTGGGACTATTCGCGGGGCTCACGTTATCCAGCCATCCGGAAGCTTCGATCTACATGGCCACAAGCGTTGGGCTTTTCTGGGTCGCGCGCTGGAGGTCGCCGGTCGCCTTGCTTGCGATCCCCATCGCCGCTCTCATCGCACTGCCGTGGTTAGTCGCGACCATCGCTGCTCACCGGTAGTAACGATTTCTATGGGCCCCCCAGAGCAGTTCAGGTTGCTTGCACGACACTGTTGAGAGGGAGGTCGCTGCCTGG
>CBFGSY010000192.1:0-3368 GCA_965651545.1 uncultured bacterium
TGGCGCTCGCCGATGCCGCGGGTGAACTGGGCGGCTCCCGGTTCGCTGTCAGGTCATCCGGCGCGGCCGAGGATCTGCCCGACGCCTCCTATGCCGGCCTTTATGAGACCTTTCTGAACGTTCCTTTCGAAGGGTTGGTGCAAGCGGTGCGGCGGTGTTTCGCCGCTGCTGGCGCCGAGCGCGTCTCGGCTTACCGCGAGCGGCACGGCGGCGGTCCCGCCGCGATGGCGGTCCTGGTGCAGGAGATGATCGACCCGGTCGCGGCCGGGGTGGCATTCACTGCCCATCCGGTGACCGGCGACCGCGACCTCACGGTGATCACCGCGGTCGCCGGTCTGGGTGATCGGCTGGTGTCTGGTGAAGCGGTCGGCGAGGAATGGACCGTCACCCCGCAGACGGCCACCCTGACCAGGCCAATCGGAGCAGATCTTCGGGTGCTGACCGCCGGGCAGGCGCAGTCGGTCGCCGACCTCGCCCGAGACGTCGGCGAGCGTTACGACCGGCCACAAGACATCGAGTGGGCCATCGATCGCGCCGGCACGTTGTGGCTGCTGCAGGCCCGGCCGATGACCGCCGTGCCCGACGCGGTGTCGTGGAATGCGCCCGGCCCAGGGTTGTGGATGCGCAACTTCCGACTCGGCGAGTGGCTTCCCGAGGCCGTCACGCCGTTATTCGCCACATGGCTGCTGCCGGTGCTGGAGGGTGGCTACCTCGACGGCATGCACACCACCGTCGGAGTCCGGGTGCCGTTTCGCTATGCGCTGGTCAACGGCTGGTACTACAACGCCCCTCCGATCCCGTCACCAAGGCTGTTGGCGCGAGTGCTGTGGCAGGGGCGCGGCCACGCGGTGAAGGTCTTGTTCAACGCGCTGATCCGAGTCAGCCGCAATCCCGCCGCCGCCGACCGGGCGGTGCTGTCCGATCTGGACCGGCAGTGGCGAGAGGTTCATCTGCCCGAGTATCGGCAGCGAGTCGCCGCCGCCGCAGCTGAGGCTCCGACAGCGCCAGCGGGCCGCCTGGTGCAGCTGATCGACACGCTAGGCCGGGAGGCCGGGATCTACCTGTGGTACCTGGCCATCGTGGGCGGGTCTGCGTGGAAGATGGAGGCCTGCTTGACCCGCTTCGCCCGCCAGCACCTTGCCGAGGTGCTGCCTGACGAGCACGGCGGCGCCCAGGTGCTCCTGCGCGGATTGCCCGGCACCCAACCAGTTGACCTTGGACACGCGGTGCTCAGCGCCGATTGGTATCACCCGGTTGCCTCCGAACTTAGCCATCGCTCGCCCATTGCAGGCTCCCGCGAGCGACATGCGCAACTCGCCGAGCAACGCGCCGGCGCCGAGCAAGCGTGCCGGACCGAGTTCGGCCAACGGCCGCGCTTGCTTGCCGAGTTCGAGCAGCTGCTGCAGGTCAACCAGCGGTACGCGGTCATCCGTGAAGAGCAGGCCCGCGATTTCACCTTGGCTTGGCCCGTGCTGCGCACATGCGTGCGCCGTCTCGGTGAACACCTAGCAGCGACCGGCATCCTCACCCATCGCGAAGACGTGTTCTTCTGCACCCGCGCCGAGGTTGCAGCCCGCCTGGCCGGCGACGCCGGGCCGCTCCAGCCAGAAACCCTCACCGAGCGGCGCCAGCGCTGGCAGCGCCAGCGCGGCCTAGCCGCGCCACTGACCCTCGGCACGCCAGCGCGCCCGATCGGCGACGTGATCGACCGCGCAGTAGAAGAAGCGCGTGGCCCTCGGGAAGTGGCCGCCGGGGCGATCGTTGGGCATCCGGCCTCAGCCGGGCGGGCCACCGGCCCGGTACGCATCGTGCACGGGCCCGACGACTTCGATGGATTCCGCGACGGAGACGTGTTGGTGGCGAAGGCGACCGCTCCGGCGTGGACGCCACTGTTCGGCAAGGCGGCGGCCGTTGTCACCGATGGCGGCACCCTCGCCGCCCATGCCTCCCTAGTCGCCCGCGAGTACGGCATCCCCGCCGTGGTGGGGACCGGTGACGCCACCACCCGCCTGTCCCAGGGTCAGCTGGTGACCGTCGACGGTACCGCCGGAACCGTCAGGCCGCACGAGCCGTCAGTCGACCACGTCTCCACTAGTGACGCCAAAGCTTGACGGCAGAGACCAAGAGGAGCAGGGCAAGGGCGGGGATCAAGACGAGGTTAGGGACGATGCCGAGAAGCAGGGCACCGGCGAGGGTGCCGGCGATGGATCCGGCGGTCATGGCAATCACGAAGCGGCCGTTGCTGCGTAGCACGGTAAAGGCCTGGTCGCGGCTGTAGCGGGCGAACGCGACGAGCATCGTGGGTAACGAGACGGCCAAGGACAGGCTGCCGGCGACTTTGATGTCGATGCCGTACAGCAGCACGATGGTGGGATCAACAGCTCGCCCCCGGCGACCCCCATGACCGCGGCGATGGCCCCGATGGCGAAGCCGGCGGCCAGGCCGATGATGGCTTGGACTGGTCCGGAGAGGCCGAGGCTGTGGGTGGGGGCGTCGAGGTGGGTCCAAACCAGCGCGGTGGCCATTAGCACGAGCAGGCCGGCGAGGACCTTGTGCAAGGTTGCGGTGGCCATCCGGGCTGCCCATGAGGCGCCGGCCCAGGCGCCAGCGAGGCTGCCGGCAAGAAGATTGACCGCGACCGGCCAGTGCGCCGTTAGCTCGCTGTAGGGCACCGGAACCAGCCGCGCCGGCAGCGCGGTCAAGACCACCGCCAAGCTCATCGCCTTGTTCACGATCACCGCTTGTAGGGCGAGGAAGCCGAACATCCCGATCAGCAGCGGCAGCCGGAACTCCGCACCGCCAAGACCGATCATGCCGCCCAGCAGCCCGACCGCAGCGCCGGCGGAGAACGCCGCCATCCGTGAGCGGCGCACTCGATCCGCCGCTCGGATCTGACTGATTGCGGCTGGACCGACCCCCTCGTCGGCCGGTGTCACCCGGTAACGGTAGCCTCTGGGCCCGCCGTACGCGGCCCCAGGCGCTGTATCAGAGCCCGCGCGGAACCTACGGCTCCCACGGACAGTTCGACGGATTCAGGATTCACGCGGCCGACGTCGACGACGCGCTGTCGTGGTTGTGCGAGCCGCCGTGGTTCGGCGGATCGCCGGCCGCCTTGGGGCGCCAGCTACCCCGGCTTCGCCCAGCGGGAGCGGGGGCTCGCAACATCCCGGAAGGGAAGCTCATCCAGGACGCTCCGTCGGAGTTCGCCCCATCAGTGGGTCAGCTGCGCGCAGACTGATCGTCGTCATCGGACGTGTGGGACAACTGCTGGACTCGCCTGCTATCGGCGTCCAATGTTTTGGTTGGCGGCAGAAGTGAGCTCGAGTTCCTCTATTAGCTGACGGACGCGGCGTTCGATGTCGTCGCGG
>CBFGSY010000193.1:0-3282 GCA_965651545.1 uncultured bacterium
GACCTGTTTTCTTCCGCCTTCGATGATCACCGCCCGCCGCGACAGGACCTCATCAACGACTGCGTCCACTGTGGATTCTGCCTGCCCACCTGCCCGACGTACGTGCTGTGGGGCGAGGAGGCGGACTCGCCGCGCGGGCGTATCTACCTGATGGAGACGGGCCTGGCCGGCGAGCCGATGACCGACTCGATGGTGCAGCACTTTGACCGCTGCCTCGGCTGCATGGCGTGCGTCTCAGCGTGCCCGTCCGGGGTCCGCTACGACCGGCTCATCGAGGACACCCGGGCGCAGGTGGAGCGGCGGCATCCGCGTACTCGCGCGGAACGCCTGCTGCGCGGTGCCATTTTCCGGCTCTTCCCGTACCCGCGGCGGCTGCGGCTGCTGCGCGGGCCGCTGCGGGCGTACCAGGCCAGCGGGGTGCGGCGCCTGCTCGGTCCAGTGCTGGCGCGCACTCCGACGCTGGCGACGCTTGAGTCACTCGCGCCGCGGCTGCGTCGGCCCGAGCGGCTGCCCGAGCGGGTGCCGGCCGTCGGCCCCCGCCGAGCGGTTGTCGGCATGCTCACCGGCTGCGTCCAGCGGGCATTCTTCCCCGACGTCAACGCGGCCACGGCACGGGTGTTGGCCGCTGAAGGCTGCGACGTGGTGCTGCCGCGGGCGCAGGGCTGCTGCGGGGCGCTGAGCGTGCACAGCGGGCGGGAGGTGGAGGCCCAGCGGTTCGCGCGCTCGCTTATCGACGCGTTCGAAAACGCGGGCGTGGACTACCTCGTGGTCAACGCCGCCGGCTGCGGCTCGTCGCTGAAGGAGTACGGCGACCTGCTGCGCGACGACCCGTCATACGCGGAGCGCGCCGCCGCGCTCGCCGCCAAGGTGCGCGACGTTTCCGAGGTGCTCGTCGAGCTCGGCCCGGTGGCGCCCCGGCACCCGCTGCCGCTGTCCGTGGCGTACCACGATGCCTGCCATCTCGCGCACGCGCAGGGCGTGCGGGCCCAGCCCCGCCGACTGCTTGCGGACATTCCCGGCCTGTCGCTGCGCGAGATCGCCTCGGCCGAGATCTGCTGCGGCTCGGCCGGGGTGTGGAACGTGCTCAACCCCGAGCCGGCTCGGGAGCTCGGCGACCTCAAGGCGCGCGACGTGCTGGCCACGGGCGCCGACCTCCTGGTGACCGCGAACCCCGGCTGCCTGATGCAGGTGGCCGCGGCAATACATCGTGCCGGTGGCGCGATCGGTCTGGCACACACCGTACAGGTGCTTGACGCGTCGATCCGCGGATTGCCGGCGCGATCGTTGCTGCACTCTTGATTCCGGCGGTAATTTGAGGATAATGCTCGGGGCTCCGGGGTGATCTCTCAACGAGGAGGGCTCATGGATCAAGTCGAGGAAAGGACCCAACCGCTAGGCGTCAGCCGTCCCCCACTCGCCGTCGAGGACCTACCCGAGCCGGAACAGGTCTTCGGTGTTAGCAAGATCGGGCCGCGCCAGCTGTTTATGCACGCGCTCGGGCCCAGCCTCATCGCCCTGGGCATCTCGATCGGCAGCGGGGAGTGGCTGCTCGGTCCGCAGGCGGTCGGACAGTTCGGTTTCGTCGGCGTCGGCTGGGTAATCCTCGTTTCGGCGCTGCTGCAGACCTTCTACAACGTCGAGATCTCCCGCTACGTGATGGCGACTGGCGAGGCCCCGGTGGTGGGGTGGGGCCGGGTCCCGCCCGGCTACCTGCTGTGGGCGCCGCTGTCGGTGTTCGTCGTCATATTCGCCTTCATCGCCGGCGGCTGGGCCGCGGCGGCGGGCCAGGGCATGTACGCCCTGGTGCACGGTGAAATCGCGCCGAGCGGTGCGGAGGAGCCGCGCATCTGGGCGATCGCGTTGCTCGTGCTGGTGTTCCTGCTCACCCTCTTCGCTAAGCGGATCCACCGCTCCCTGGAGCTGGCCAACTGGGTGATGGTCGGCACGATCCTGGTCAGCCTCATCCTCATCGACCTGTTCATCGTCCCGTTCAACCTGTGGTGGGAGGGCATCCGCGGCTTCGTCACTCCGGCCGCCCCGCCCGAGGGCATCACCGCCACCCAACTCGGCGGCCTCGCCGGCTTCACCGCGCTCGCGTCCGGCCTGAACTGGTACGTGATGGGCCACTACCGGGACAAGGGCTACGGCATGGGCTACCGCACCGGCTACCTCGGCGGGCTGCGGGCCGAGGAGCGCGCCCTGCGCGACAACGGCACGACGTTCACCGACGACGCGGCGAACGCCGCTCGCTGGAAGCGGTGGTACCGGCTGCTGCTCGCCGACCAGTGGGGCATATTCTTCATCGGCGCCATGCTGGGCATGTTGCTGCCCACCATCTTGATGGCTTACGCGGTGCAGGCGTCCGGCGAGCAGCCCACGACGGCGACGGTGCCGACGTTCGTGGCCTCCGCCCTCGGCGCAGAGTACGGCCGCGGCATGTTCTACATCGTGCTCGTGATCGGCGTGCTGATCCTGTTCAGCACCCAGCTCGGCATCTTCGAGGCGATGGTCCGCGTCACGACCGACGCCTCGCACGCCAATAGCCCCCGGCTCCGCCGCCTGATCGAGGGCGACCCGCGCCGGTTCTACTTCCCGTTCATGTTCATCCTGCTGGTCGCGATCTCGATCATCTTGCACCTCGCGCTGCCGGTGAACCTCGTGCAGTGGTCGGCGAACATGTCCAACCTCGGCGCGCTGATCTTCCCGTTCCTGCTGATCTACCTGAACCGCAGGCTGCCGAAAACCGCCCGCCCGAAGTGGTGGCACACCGTGCTGCTGCTGGTCAACGTGGTGTTCTTTGGCTTCTTCTTCATCAACTTCATCTCCGACTTCTTCGGCGACCCGCTGGTCAGCTTCTGACCTGGCCGCCGATCCAGCCGGCCCCCCGGGCCCGACCGGACCCGCGTGCACGGCGTCGTCGGCGCCCAGCGCCAGCTCGGCGAGACACCGGAAGGGCGCGAGCGCCTCATCCTGGCCACGAAATTCTCCGTGCGACCAACATCCAGGACCCGAACTCCGGAGGCACGTCGCGCCGCACGGTGATCGCGGCGTGCGAGGCGAGCCTGCGCCGACGCCAGACCGACTACATCGACGTCTTTAACATTCACCGGCCGTCGACTCAGACCGCGATCGATGAGACGTAGCGGGCACTGGATGAGCTGGTCCATATGGGTCCAATCAGCCGCCAATTCCGATCGGCGCGGGCGCCCGCCCTGATCTATCAGGCAGGGTGACGGACGCATACGCTGCTGGAATGTCGGATCGGACTCGTGCCGCGCGCGT
>CBFGSY010000194.1:0-3265 GCA_965651545.1 uncultured bacterium
AGGTGAAGCCCATGCCCTTGGCCGCCTCGATCACCTCGGCCGGCACGTTGTCGAAGCCGGCCACGATGTTGCGGACGAGGATGAGCAGGGTGTAGCCGACAAGCGCGATCTCGGCGGTCAGGATCGACAGCCCGGTGAACGGGATGAGGAGTGCGAACAGCGCCAGGCTGGGGATCGAGTACACGATGTCGGCCCCAACCAAGATCGGTGCGTAAAAGGACCGATTGGATCGGATCAGCAGCGCCAGCGCGAAGCTGATGACCAGGCCGATGGAGACCGCCACCAGCGTCATGAAGGCGTGCTCGCCGGTGCGTTGGGCGATGTCGTCCAGGTGGTCCACGACCCACTCGAAGTCGACGAGCGGCTGATCGATCACGCGGGTGGCTCGCCGAGGGGCTGCTGCAGCGCGGCGCTGATCGCGTCCACGCTGATCAGGCCGATGACGCGCTCCCGATCGTCCACGACGACGCCGAGCTGGACGCTCGAGGCCAGCATCCCGGAGAGCGCGTCACGCAGCGTCGTCTCTGGCTGGACCGGGGGGGCGCCGGGCGTGGCCGCCTCCGGGTCGATCGGCCCGTCCCCCGCGAGGTCATGGTTGTCGATCCAGCCAAGGGGCTGATCCCGGTCGTCGACCAGCAACGCGTAGTCGACAGCGGATCCGTCCAGTCGGTCGCGGGCCGAGGCTTTCGGCTCACCAGTCCGCACGACGATGGGCTCTGTGAGCTCCAGGTCACGCACCCTCGCCAGCGAAAGCCGCTTGAGCCCCCGATCGGCACCCACGAAGCGCTCCACGAACTCGCTGGCCGGGTTGGCCAGGATGGCATCCGGCGTGTCGTACTGAGCGAGCACTCCGCCCTGCCGCAGGATCGCAATGCGGTCGGCCATCTTGATCGCCTCGTCGACATCGTGGGTCACGAAGACGACGGTCTTGCGGACCTTCGCCTGCAGTCGGAGGAACTCGTTCTGCAGGCGCTCGCGGCGGATGGGATCAACGGCGCCGAACGGTTCGTCCATCAGCATCAGCGGCGGGTCGGCTGCCAGCGCCCGTGCCACCCCCACCCGCTGGCGCTCGCCCCCGGAGAGCGCGGCGGCATAGCGCCGACCGTAGCTGCCCGGGTCCAATCCGACCAGGTCCAGCAGCTCCTCGACCCGTGCCCTGGTTCGCTCCGGCGACCAGCGAAGGAGGCGCGGCACGACCGCGATGTTGTCGGCCACCGTCATGTGCTGGAAGAGTCCGACCTGCTGGATCACGTAGCCGATGCGCCGCCGCAGCTCGACCGCCGGCAGCCGCATGATGTCCTCGCCGTCGATGGTGATGCGACCCGAGGTCGGCTCGATGAGGCGATTGATCATCTTCATGGTCGTCGTCTTGCCGCAGCCGGACGGCCCGACCAGCACGCAGATCTGGCCCGCCTCGATCGTCAGCGTCAGCTCGTTGACGGCGGCCGGCGCGCCGGGCCTTCCGTACCGCTTGGTGACGCGATCGAGGGCAACAACGGCGCCGGTGGGGGAGCTGCTCACCGCGAGATGATACGGACCCCGGCCTCAGCCGCCGGCGAGGCCGGGCTCGACCACCTGCCAGATGCGGAGCGAGTCGTTCGCGTAGGCCCTGCGCAGCAGCCCGCCCTCAGTGAATTCGGTGGGCGTCACGCAGTCCGCCGGCCGCCCGGAGTCCAGAAGGTAGGTGGCGCCGAGCTGGCGCAGGACAGCCACGCTGCGGGCGAGGTCGCCCGAGCAATAGATCTCATGGACCTGGGCCTGGCGCTGGTCCGGGTCGAATCCGAGGTTTCGGACGTACGGCGTGTAGGTCAGCAGCCGCAGGCGGCCGGCCGCATCGGTCGGTGAGTTGAGCCAGCCATCGGTCGCAAACACCGAGCGTTCCGGCGTGTTGCCGGCGATCCACTCGGATGCGGCCAGACCGTCGCGGTCCAGCACCACCAGGCCGCTCTCGGGATGGGTCGCGGAGAGCGTTGTCCAGCCCGCGACCAGCAGCGGTGAGGGTAGTGACAGCAGCAGCACCACCGCCACGGCCGGCCATGGCCAGCGCCGGATCAGCCACGCGGCCAGCAGCGCAACCGCGATCCACATCGCCTGGAAGTACTTGTTCATGTCGAACGCGATATCGCTGACCTGCATCACGTTGGGCACGAGGAAGAGAGCGGCCGCCCAGGCGCCCAGGAAGAGGCGGGCGCGCAGGTCGTGGACGAACAGGGCGGCGATGGCCAGGACGAACGGAACGCCCAGGTTCGTGACGTAGAAGAAGAGGACCGCCAGCGGGCCGTCGGCGAATGGCGCGGATTCCCAGCCGAGGGAGAGCTTGAGCGCGCCCGAGCCGCTCGCATTCAGGAGCGGCGCGATCACGAACGGCGCGGCCAGCAGGTAGGGGCCGAGCAGGAGGGCCGCGTTGCGAGGTGCGTCGCGGTCGAACAGGCGTCCGCCGATGACCACGTACAGCAGGGCAATCAGCACGAAGGCCGGGAAGAAGAAGAAGTGGAAGGGCGCCAGCAGCGCGCCCAGCAACCCGGCCAGCAGGATGAGCATGGGGCGGTCCCGCCAGCCGGCCGCCCGCGCGCTCCGGGTCGGCAGGCCGGCCGCCAGCAGCAGGACGGCACCCACCAGGATCGGCAGTCCCAGCGTGGTGGCCCGATGGACGAGCAGGCCCGTGCCCATCACCGACGGGATGCGGAAGTAGGGCCACATCGGGTCGTCATGTCCGGCGGCGTCGTACCAGCTGTTGTCATAGGAGTTGTTGGTGACCAGCGAGATCGGATCGCCGACGCCGGTCGCCAGGTCGCCCACGAGCCGCATCCAGGCCAGGCCGCCGCCGAAGACGACCAGCACGGCGGCCAGCACCGCGGCACGCCGCGCCCCCCGACCGCGCAGCAGGGTTCGCGCCAGCCCGTGTACCAGCAGCCCCAGCGCTCCGGCCAGGATGCCCGACGAAGACACGAAGGCGGGGATGGCGAAGGTCCCCGCCGCCTCGGCGGCGATCGCCGCGTGGAAGTCCGCGAACCAGTGATAGACCAGCGGAGCGCCGGCGAAGTACGGCACGTCGGGCGGGAAGTTGCCGGCGTTCAGGGACTGGGCGATCGACAGATGGACGCCCAGGTCGCTCCAGTTCGATCCTCCGGCAGTTACCCCGCTCGGCGTCAGGTGCCAGAGACTCCGATCCAGGACCAGGCCGACGAAGCCCGCCGCAAGCAGTGCGACGGCAAAGGCCACCCGGTCGCGTCGTACAGCGCGCAGGCTGGCTCCCAGCTGCGCT
>CBFGSY010000195.1:0-3123 GCA_965651545.1 uncultured bacterium
TTCTGGCTGCAGATGGTTGGCGAGACGCGCAAGGTCGGCGCACCGACCCTGGACGTTGCTTTGGATCCACCGTCCGTGATCACCTCGTATCCGGAGTCGGGGACCGATGTCCGGGTCACGGGTCATTTCGATGATCCCGCGGCGCAGACCTGCCGCAACACGTTCGCGCTCCCCGACACGTCGCCGGAGCCGGATGCGGCAGTGGTCGAGCGATGCCGCCAGATGTTCGTGATCACGGAGATCGTCGAGCTGGCGTCCTAGTCAGCGGAAAACTGCCTACGAGGGGGAGCCGCATGCGCTCGGTGCGGCTCCGCCTCGCATCGGATTGTCGGTTTCAGCCGTCATTCCGCAGCTGAACGGTGCGCGACTGCCCATATGCGAATGGGGTGAGCGTTAAGCGGGTTGAGAGCCGGAATTCAGCCCGTCCAGTCCATAATCCGTGCTCAGCCGCGCCTGGTCCGGCTTCCGAAATCGGGCCGTGAGGCGCGTAACGCTCCCCCCAGTCGCATACGGCAACTCAGACGGTCCGGCGGTTGGCTGTGAAGCAGGTAAGCGGCCAGTTGATACACGTCGATTGACACCCATAATGGGACGTGCGTATCCTTTGTACATGGCAACGCGGGTGAAGCGCACGTACAACCTGGCGCCTGCAACGGTCCGTCGTGTTCGCGAGATGGCGGACGAGTACGGCGTGGCGCCGTCGCAGGACGCAGTCATCGAACTCGCTGTGGACGAACTGGAGCGGCGCCTGAGGGACGACCGGGAGGCGGATGCGTGGGCAGAGGCGGCCGCTGATCCGGCCTTCGTCGCGGAAGCCGCGGAGCTCGAGGCGGGTTGGCGCGCCGTGGACCGGGAGACGTGGCCAGCCTGAGACCCGCGCTGCGGTGGTCGGTGGTCATCGTCGAGCTCGATCCTGTCAGGGGTCACGAGCAGGCCGGTGCCAGGCGGGCACTGGTGGTTTCGTACGAGCCGTTTCATCGGTCCGGCCTGGCTACCGTCTGCCCGATCACGTCGGCTCGCACCGAGGCGCGGTACCCGGGAGATGTGCCGATCCCGGCCGGCGAAGCGGGTCAAACGCGGGATGGCGTGATCTTGACGTCGCAGCTGCGGACGATCTCGCTGGGTCGCGTTCAGTCCGCGCCGCTGGGCGTCCTCCAGGACAGAACACGGCGACGTGCCGTACGGCAGGCCCTGGCGCACCATCTCGGCCTTGACATGCCTGCGATTGCCGACGGAGCCCGCTGAGCAACCGATCGTATGATCGGCCGATGACGATCGGCGAACGGCTGGAGATCGGCCTGGTGCTATATACGGGGGACGTCGGTCCGGATCGAGTGACGGCCCGATGGGAGGAGCTCCGCACGCTCGCGCTGCGGGCCGAGGAGATCGGGTTCGACACCGTGTGGGCGCCCGATGAGCTCCTCTGGCGCCGCACGCCCGAAACCGAGCGTGGCTTCTGGGATGGCGTCGCGATGCTGGGGGCGCTGGCGGCCGTGACGTCGCGGATCAGGATCGGCAGCTGGGTGATGTCGGCACTGCACCGCAACCCCGGGATCATTGCGAAGGCCGTCGAGACGATCGACGAGATCAGTGGTGGGCGCTTCGTGTTCGGTCTTGGCGCGGGGCACGCGTGGCCCGGACAGGCCAAGACGTTCGGCCTGCCGGAGGATCAGGTCTACGCGCGGTTCGAGGAGGCGCTGGAGATCATCGTGCCGTTGCTGCGCGGCGGCCGTGCCGACTTCGAAGGGCATTGGCACGCGGCGCGAGACCTTCCCCAGCGCCCGGTCGGTCCGCGGCCCAACGGGATCCCGATCATGATCGGTGGCCACGGGCCCAAGGGGATGCGACACGCTGCGAAACTGGCCGACGTCTGGAGCTGCTACGTCGAGGAGCCGGACTATCGCGCCGAGCTGAAGCGCAAGATCGCTGCGTTCGATGCCGCCTGCGCCGAGGTTGGGCGCGACCCCGAGACTATCGGTCGATCGGCGGGCATCGATGTCGCGCCGCTGGCCGGAAGTGCTGACGAGGCGCCCCCCAACACGAGTATCGCCGGCTCCGCCGAGACGATTGCGGAGGGTCTTCGCGAGCTTCGCGCCATGGGCTTCAGCCAGCTCGAGCTGATCCCGACGCCGCATTCGATTGACGCGGTCGACGCGATGGCGCCCGTGCTCGAGTTGCTCCGTAGGGGTTGAGCGCTGGCGCACGGCATCCACGCCGGCGCCGGACGTGACGGCTCTCGTACCATGCGAGCGCGCCCGCGGAGGGATCCATGGCCAAGATGCAGCGCAAGCTGCTCAGCACCCCAGACGAGGTTCGGCCGTTCACCCACGGTCGAGCGGAGATCTGGGAACTCGGCGACACGGTCATCGGCAAGCAGGTGTTCGAGCCGGGCTGGCGCTGGTCGAACGACGTGAAGCCCGTAGCGATGACCGACCAGTGCGAGTACCACCACATCGCCATCGTGCAGCAGGGGCGGTTGCTGTTCACCACGCCCGATGGACTCCAGATGGAGGTCGGGCCGGGCATGCTCTTCGAAGTCGGCCCTGGACATGACGCCGAGGTCCTGGGCGACGAAGCGTGCATCATCTTCGACTTCGCAGGCATGCGGACCTTCGCCCGCCCCCTGGTCGGCAGCGGCCAGCGCGTGCTGGCCACCATCATGTGCACCGATATCGTCGACTCCACGGCGACGGCAAGCCGCATCGGTGATGCGGCCTGGCGTGACCTCATCGCCGAGCAGACCTCGGCCACCCGACGCGAGATCGATCGCTATCGCGGTCGCGAGGCGGCGACCACTGGCGACGGGTTGCTGGCCCTGTTCGATGGCGCCGAGCGTGCCATCCACTGCGGGGCGGCCATCATCCGGGTGTCGGATGCGCTGGGGATCCAAATACGCATCGGCATCCATACCGGCGAGGTTGAGCGCTTGACCGATAACGTCCGCGGCGTCGCGGTCCACCTCGTCACCCGGGTGACTAACCTCGCCGGGCCGGGGGAGGTGCTCATCTCGGACGTGACCCGCGAGCTGGTTGCGGAAACCAGCCTACGCTTCGAGAGTCGCGGCGAGCACGAGCTCAAGGGCATCCCGCGACCTGTGGGAGTGTGGAAGTTGGTCTCCGAGTA
>CBFGSY010000196.1:0-3117 GCA_965651545.1 uncultured bacterium
CCGCGACGCGGTGCCCGCTCAGGTATGGCGTGGTGACCACGATCACGTGGCTGAGTATCGCGTAGCGCCGCCCGGCGCCGCCACTATCCGCAACCTTTTGACCGCCGGGATCACTCGCCGACGGTCTGATGGTTGCGAGGAAGAGACCATGCAACCGGCGAGCGCTCGATCTCAGGCTTCGGCCGGGTGGCTCGGCGGTCGTAGGGCCACTGTGCGTAACCGCAGCCCTCATTCCCTGGCCGCGCGAATGGGCCTGGACGCACGGGACTCCTAGAATGGACCGATGACTACGGAAGTTCGGGCCGCAACGACGGCCACTGACCTGAAGATGATCATCGGCGGGGAGCAGGCGGACGCCGCCGACGGGCAGACCTTCGAGGTGGTGAACCCGGCCACCGGCGAGGTGATCGCGAACGTCCCGCTCGGCGGGCCGGAGGACATAAATCGTGCAGTCGTCGCGGCCCAGCGCGCCTTCGACGATCCGAAGGGCTGGGCTTCGTGGGCGGCCGCCAAGCGCGGTCGCACGCTGGCCAAGTACGCCAGCCTGGTGAAGGCGGCGAACGAGGAGCTTGCCCAGCTGGAGTCGGCGAACGTCGGCAAGCCGATCAAGAGCGCCCGCGGCGAGGCGTTCGCGGTCAGCCTCGTCTTCGACTACTACGCCGGCGCCGCCAACAAGCTCTTCGGCGAGACGATCCCGGTCAGCGCCCCGGGCCTGGACTTCACGCTGCGCGAGCCGATCGGCGTCTGCGGGCTCATCGTGCCCTGGAACTTCCCGATCAACATGGCCTCCTGGAAGCTGGGACCGGCCCTGGCCGCCGGCAACACGACGATCCTCAAGCCGGCCAGCTACACGCCGCTCACCGCGTTGCGGCTGGGAGAGCTGGCGCTGGAGGCCGGCATTCCGCCGGGAGTCGTCAACGTGGTCACCGGGCCTGGCGGCTCGGCTGGTGCCGCGTTGGCGGCGCACGGCGGCGTCGGCAAGGTGGCGTTCACCGGAGAGACGACCACCGGGCAGGAGATCATGCGGCTGGCCGCCAACAACGTGAAGAAGGTAAGCCTGGAGCTGGGCGGCAAGAGCCCGAATATCGTCTTCGCCGACGCCGACCTGGAGCGCTGGGCGGCCGAAGCGCCGTATGCGGTGTTCGATAACGCCGGGCAGGACTGCACGGCGCGCAGCCGGATCTTCGTGGAGGCATCCGTCCACGACCGCGCCGTGGAGCTGCTCAACGAGGCCACTGCCAAGGTGAAGCTCGGCGCTCCGTCGGAGGAGGACACCGAGGTCGGCTCGCTGGTCAGCTTCAAGCAGCGCGAACGGGTCATGGAGTACGTCGATGCGGGCAAGTCCGAAGGAGCGGAGCTCGTGATCGGCGGCGAGGCGCCGACAGGCGAGCCGTTCGACATCGGCGCCTACCTCAAGCCAACGATCTTCGACCGATGCCGGCCGGACATGCGGATCGTGCGCGAGGAGATCTTCGGGCCGGTGGTCACCGTCATCCCGTTTGCGGACGAGGCGGAGGCGGTGCGACTGGCCAACGACAGCCTGTATGGCCTCTCCGGCTCGATCTGGAGCCGCGACATCGGGCGGGCACTGCGGGTCGCCAGGGGCGTCAAGGCCGGGGTGCTGAGCATCAACTCGAACGCATCGGTCCACACCGAGGCGCCGTTTGGCGGCTACAAGATGTCGGGCGTCGGGCGCGAGCTGGGGATGCACGCGCTGGAGCTCTACACCGAGCTGAAGAACGTCTACGTCGACCTGACCTAGCCGCCTCGACGAACGCTGCCCGAGGCGTTCGAAGGCGCGGTGATACCCCGGTCGCCCGCTCGCTACATGTGCCGGTCGCACCGGCACTACGGCGAACGGACGCACGTGCTTCCCGATCCAGCGACTCATGGACGGGTCACCACCGCCGCAGTGCCGGCCACACCAGCATCACGCCCGAGCTGGGAGCGAAAGCGGTATGGCCCGGACCGTTCCGTCGCCGCAGTGCCGTTCTCATCGGCACCCATCCGAGCGAACGAGCGAACGCCTGCTACTGCGCTCCCGACGGTGGGATGTGGTGATATCGGGCCGTCGAAGAAATCCGTTGACTCGGGTGATGGGCGGCTCCTATGCTGCCCCGCAGCCCGGGCTCCCGCTGCGCGAAACCCGGCGCCATCCCCGCGGAACCCGCCTCGAACGGAGGCCGCACCATCGGTGTGGGGGAGAGGAGGAGCCACTTGACCGCGGACCAGACAGCCAGCGAGCAGATTGAGCGTGATGACGCGCACCTCCGATCGCTCGGCATCACTCCCGAGCTGAAGCGGACCCTGGGTTTCCTGTCCAACTTCGCGATCGCCTTCAGCTTCATCAGCGTCTCGACCGGATCGTTCGGCAACTTCGGCTATGGCATCGGCATGGGCGGACCCGTCTTCTTCTGGACATGGCCGATCATCGTGCTGGGCCAGACGCTCGTCGCCCTCGTCTTCGCCGAGCTGGCGAGCCATTACCCCGTGGCCGGGTCGATCTACCAGTGGTCGAAGCGCCTCTCGAACCGCACGCTTGGCTGGTTCACCGGCTGGTTCTACTTCTGGGCTCAGGTGCTGACGGTGACCGCCGTGGCGGTGATCGTGGCCTTCGTGGTGGATGGCCTGCTCGGCAGCCCGACCGTCGGAGACGTCGGGTTCCTCGACTCGCCCGATCCGACCGGCATCACGACCATGTTCACCTTCATCGCCCTCGGCTCGCTGGTGTTGACCACGGCCATCAACGCCTTCGGCGTGCGCCTGCTGGCGCTGCTCAACAACATCGGCGTCGCCACCGAGATCCTGGGCATGCTCGTCTTCGCCCTCATCCTGCTGTTCTTCGCGAACCACCAGTCTCCGGAGGTGCTGTTCCAGACGTTCGGCGCCGAGGAGGCACAGAACGGCGATCTGCTCGCCACCTTCATGCTCGGCTTCTTCATGTCGGTCTTCATCCTCTACGGCTTCGACACCGCCGGGTCGTTCGGAGAGGAGACGATCGACGCCAGCCGGCAGGCGCCCCGTGGGGTTCTCTCATCGGTCTGGATCAGCGGCATCGTCGGCATCGTGTTCCTGCTTGCCATCATCCTGTCCATCCGGGACATCCCGGCTCAGATG
>CBFGSY010000197.1:0-3100 GCA_965651545.1 uncultured bacterium
TGCAGCATCCAGGTCGCCTGGAGCGTTGCCTCATGGAGCGCGCTCGATCGATTCGCCGACATGTTGCCATCGTGGGGGTGCCGGCTTACCGGCTGCTTATGTCTGGGTAACCGGTGCGGTGGCTCATTTCGCGGTAACCGGTGCTGTGGCTCATGTCGCCGTAATTTAGCCCTCGGACAACCGCGCCACTCCAGCCGCACGTGTGAGTTGCGCGTGGCGCTCCAGCCCCATGGCCTCGAACGTGGTCGCCGCCTGGTCCAGCAGTGCCTCATCGGCACGGACGATCGCCAGCGCCCGGGTGGCAAACGGCGTTTGGTACAGGTTCCGGTTCAACCATTGCGGAGCATCGGCCTCAATTCGCTCGCGGTCGTTGACTTCGACCAGGGCGTCGAACAGCAGCGCCCACAGGTCCCATGCGCTGGGCACCAGCCAGCCAGGCCGAATCGAGTCGATGAGACGCCTCACCTCGTCGCCGTCATGGCGGGCGATCGCCAACGCGAGCCAGCGGGGGGTGTGAATCATCGTGTAGGTGCCCATCCCGACCTCTTCGGCTCGGGCCAGCAGACGCTCCGCCTCAGCATCCTTTCCCGCGTACGTCCATGCGGCTGCCTGCAGAATCAGCAGGCCGCGGTTGAACGGACACGGCGTCGCCAGGTTTGCCTCGATCCTCTCCTCCGTCAGCTCCGTGAGCTCCCGCATGACCTGCCAGTCCGCAACAGCGGCTTCGAGCCAGAGGCGCGCGCCAATCCCGTGGACTCGATGGTGCGGCGTCAGTCCAGAGACGGTCTCCTCCATGCGCTCCACCATCGTCCTCGCGTCTTTGAGCCTGCCGGTCGCCGCGAAGTAATGGAAATCGTTGATGTACGCGTCAGCGACGCGATCCGGATCTGGGATCTCCGGCAGAAGTTCCTGCTTGCGGCGGGTCACCTCGCCGGCTTCAGCGAATTCCCCTGCGTCCTGGAGCACGATCTGAAGCGCACCGAGCGCGTCAAAGCGGAGCACCGCGTCATGGAGCTCTTCCGCGAGCGCCAGCGCCCCGCGTGCGGCATCAAGGTCGGTGTCCGCCAGGCTCTTGGCGACCAGGGCGCGGGCCCGCACCGGCGTTCCATCCTGCGAGTCCGCGACCGCACGCTCTACCCAACCGGCGGTCACGGTGTCATCAAGCCGGCTCTGCCACATGCCCGATCGCTGTGCCCACTGGAAGGCGAGCTCCGAATACACGTCGCCCGGCGATGCGCCCCGCTCGAGCGCACGATCCATGGCGGCGACCAGGCCCGCGCCGTCATATTTCAGCGCGCTTGCATGACCGATCGAATACCAGAGCTCGGCCTGCCGGGCCTGGTCCGATTCGAGCTCGACTGCCCGCCGCAGAAGAGTGATCCCGTCGTCAATCTCGTAGCGGCCGATGGCCAGATCGGCGGCCTTGCGCAGCCACGTGACCGCCTTGCCGCGCAGCTCCGCAACCTCGCTCTCCCGCCCGACCCAGGCGATGTCCAGGTCCTCCGGCCGGACAGCAGTGGCGTAGTGGTGCGCGAGCATCGGCGCCAGCTCGTCGCGCCCATCCATCCGGCGATCGAGCCACGCCGCGAACGTGGCGTGGAGCTGAGCGCGACGGACGCGGGGTAGGCTGCCGTACGCCACTTCCCGGGTGAGGGCGTGCTTGATGACGTACTCGCGCTCTCCCGGAAGCGTCGACGTCGGACGGCGGCGCACGAACTCGCGCTCCTCGAGCACGCCGATGTCCGGGCGCGCTCCCGCGACCAGCTCGTACATCGGGCCCGTCCAGAAGGTGCGACCGATAACCGAGGCGGCCTGCAGGGCCTCCTTCTCCGCGTCGGCGAGCAGGTCGATGCGTGCCGCGAGAACGGCCTGGACGGAGTCCGGGACGCTGAAGCCAGCCGGCAGCTGGCCGAAGGCCCAGGACCCGTTGTGGCGTTGCAGCACGCCCCGATCGACGAAGGTCGCGATCAGCTCCTCGATGAAAAAGGGATTGCCCTCTGCGCGGTCGACGACGAGGCTGCGAATCTGCTCGGGGATCTCCGCCCCGAGCAGCTCTCCCAGCATCCGCCCCGTGTCGGCCGGCGGCAGCGCGTCCAGGCGCAGGGCCGAAGTGCGATCCCGCGCACCGCCCCAGGCCGGGCGTCGTTCCAGCAGCTCCGGGCGGGCGGTGACCAGCACAAGCAGTGGGCCGGATACCTGCGCCACCAGGGTATCGATGAGGTCGCACAGCTGGTCCTCGGCCCAGTGCACGTCCTCGATCAGCAGCACGACCGGTCGCTCCGACGCCAGTCCCTCCAGGAAGGTGACCCAGGCATCGTGCAGGCGCTCGCGGGCCACCAGAGGGTGGAGGTCCTCGTCCGACGCGATGCCCAGCGTCAAGCCGAGGTACGGGTGCTCGGCGAGCTTGGCGCTGATCGCCTCCGCGCTCTCTCCCTCCGAGATGCCGAAGTGCTGCTTGAGCACCTCGCCCATCGGCCAGTAGGTGGTGCCCTTCCCATAGGAGAGCACGCGCCCCGTCAGGTGGATCGGCGCCGGTGATTGGCTGCCGAGCCATTCGTGCAGCTCGCGCATGAGCCGGCTCTTCCCCACCCCGGCGTCGCCAAGGGTGGCTACCAGGTGAGGCTCGCCTGACGCGACGACGCCGGCATACCGATCCCGCAGCTCGGCCATGTCGGCTTCGCGCCCGATGAAGACCACTGGCATCCCGCGCAGCCCGCGCGGCCGCATGAGCGAGACGGCACGAAGCACCTGGCGGGCGGGGACGCCTTCGGGCTTGCCCTTTGCCTCGATGACGGTTGGGTCGCCGAACTCGAATGCCCCCAGTGCGGCGGCGACCGTCCGCTCTCCGGCGATGGTCTCCCCGGCCTGGGCCGCCTGCTCCAGTCGGGCGGCCACGTTGACGGCGTCCCCGGTCACAAAGGAGCTGCCCTCCCGCGGCTGTCCGACGATCACTTCGCCGGTGTTGACGCCGATACGCAGGGCCAGCCGTCCACCGAACAGCTCCGCCAGACGGTCATGCATGGCGAGCCCCGCGTGGAGCGCCCGTTCGGCATGGTCCTCCAGCGCGGTCGGGGCTCCGAAGGCGGCCATGACCGCGTCA
>CBFGSY010000198.1:0-3079 GCA_965651545.1 uncultured bacterium
TAACTCGCTAGCCGCCGATCACTCAGTGAGCGATGCAGCTTCCCGCGGTTGAGGCGTGGGCGGACCAGTCCGCAGGCTGTTGCGATAGCCAGCCAAGGATGGGTTTCGCCCACGCCACAACGACCGACAGACATCGGTCTAGGAATGTTCAGCGGGTTGGGCGCTCCCGATCGGACATCTCCAGGATGTCGAGCATCGGAAGATCCCGCTGATACTCCGAAAACTCGAACTCCGGGCCGCAGCGCAGCGCGTCGTACGGGCAGGCGTCCGCGCAGATGCCGCAGAAGATGCAGCGGCTGATGTCCAGCTGGTACGTCTCCAGCGTGCGCGGCCGGGGCATCAGCGCGCCGACCGGGCACGTCTCGGCGCATCGGCCGCATGAGACGCACGGCGTCTCGTTCAACGACACGAAATCGGCAGTGGTGACCAGCGAGTCGAAGCCCTTGCCGATGAAGTCGTAGCAGCCGGCCCCCACGATGTCCTTGCAGACCTGCGCACATCGGCCGCAGTCGATGCAGCGTGAGTAGTCGCGCAGGATGAAGGAGTGCGTCTCGTCGCGGCCGTAGCCGTGGTTGGCGCCGACGTACGGGTTGTCCTGGATCGAGCGCTCGTCGATCGCCATGTTGAGCGTCGTCTCGTACTCGATCGCGGCCTCGCGCAGGTCGCAGTGGCCGATCGCCTCGCAGGTGCACTGCAGGCAGCGGGCCCCCTCGCTCATGGCCTGGTCGTGGGTGTAGCCGAACTCGTACTCGTCGAAATTCGTCTTCCGCTCCTCGGCGCCGAGCTTGCCCATCACCGCCTTCGGCTCCTTCACGTCGTCGGTGAAGGGCACGATGGTCAGGAAGCTGGGTTGCGGCTCGGAGACGATGCGACGCACCTGCGGGTCGTCCAGATCGTGGCCGCGCAGCCAGTAGTCGATGGCGTACGACGCCCGCCTCCCCTCGCCGATGGCCTCCACCACGGTGGTTGCTCCGGCGCGCACATCGCCGGAGGCGAAGACCTTCGGCAGCCCGGTGCGGAAGATGTGTTCTTCGCTGACCAGGGTGCCGCGGCGGCTGACCTCCAGCTGGGATCGGATCTCCTCCGGCTCGCTCTCCACCCAGGACAGCTCCGGTCCCTGGCCGATGGCGCCCAGCACGGTGTCGCACTCGATGATGAACTCGGTGCCGGACAGTGGCTCCGGCCGGCGGCGACCCTTCTCGTCCGGCTCGCCCAGCTTCATGCGCTGGAACTCGACCCCGGTCACCTTGTTGTACTTATCGGTCACGATCCGAACCGGCGCCGCCTGGAAGATGACGCGTGCCCCTTCCTCGATCGCCTCGTGGACCTCGTCCTGGGACGGCATGTCCTTGAGGTCGCGGCGGTAGACGATCGACACCTCGGCGGCGCCCTGTCGCAGGCTGGTGCGCGTGCAATCGATGGCGGTGAACCCGCCGCCGATGACAACGACCCGAGCGCCCTTCAGCGCCGGGATCGGCAGGCCACGGGTCGAGTTGTAGAGGTTCTCCAGCGCATTGACCACGCCGTCGGCATCCTCGCCGGGGATGCCCAGCTCGTTCGACTTGTAGCAGCCGATGCCGACGTACACCGCGTCGTAGCCCTGCTCCAGCAGGTCGGCGATGTGGAAGTCGCGGCCGAGGCGCATGTTCGGCTTGAAGGTGGCGCCCAGCTCCCACACGTGATCGAGCTCCCGGTCCATCCAGGCCTTGGGCAGCCGGTACTCGGGGATCCCGTAACGCAGCATGCCGCCCTGCTCCGGATCGGCCTCGAAGACGTCGCAATGGTGGCCGCGCAGCTGCAGGTAATAGGCGGCCGACATGCCGGCCGGCCCGGCGCCGATGACCGCCACCCGGCGCCCGGTGTCCGGGTCCTTGGGCCACGGGATGGGTGCCGGAGCGTCGACCTCCAGCACGCGGTCGGCGCAGTAGCGGTGCGAGTCACGGATGGCGATGGCGGTGTCCACTTCCTCCCGGCGGCAGTGGGTTTCGCAGGGCGCCGGGCAGACGCGGCCCAGGATGGCCGGGAAGGGCAGTGAGCGCTTCAGGATGCGGGTCGCCTCTTCCCAGTTGCCGAGCGAGTTCTGCTTCAGGTAGCCGGGGATGTCGACCCGGGTGGGGCACTTGAACTGGCAGGGCGGCAGGCAATAGGCGTCGTGGTCGCTGAAGATCAGCTCCAGCACCATGCGGCGGTTCTCGATCAGCCGCTCCGAGTGGGTGGTTATGACCATGCCGTCGGCGATCTGGGTGCCGCAGCTGATCGGCGTCGTCTCCTGCCCCTCGACCTCGACCACACAGATCCGGCAGGCGCCGTAGGCCGCCAGCTTGGGCTCGTAGCAGAGCGTCGGGACGTCGATCCCGAGCACACGGCAGGCCTGCAGGATGGTCTGCCCCTCCTCTGCCTCCACCTGCTCCCCGTTGATGGTTACGTTCAGCTTGCGGGTGCCGGGCACCATCGGCCAGACCGGCGCGTAGTCCTCCGGGCGGAGCACGCCCGAGCCGTTGCCCTTGCCGTTGGTCGAGAAGCTCATCGGGACACCATGGTAGGGCTACGCCTGCGCCGCCGGCTCGACATCGGCCAGCGGGCTGATCAGCGGTGAAACCTCGCTCACCCGGCAGGCGCCGGCCAGGCAGACGCCCCGCTCGGCATGTGCGCGGTACTCGTCAGGGAAGCGCTCGAGGGTGGTGAGCATCGGTCCCGGAGCGCGCGCCTCCAGCTTGCAGAGGGCGGTGTCTGCCATCTTGCGCGCCAGCGCGCGGAGCATGGTGAAGTCGTCCGGGCGTGGGGTGGCGGCCAGGATGCGATCCAGCGCCTCAACCAGCCGCTTCGTGCCGATGCGGCAGGGGATCGCCTTGCCGCATGCCTCCCGAGCCGACCAGTCCAGGAAGAAGCGCGCCGTATCGACCATGCAGGTGTCGGTATCGGTGACCAGCATGGCTCCCAGGCCGATGCCGGCGCCCGCCCCACGCAGGGCCTCCATGTCGTACGGGGTGCGCAGCTCGTCCCCGCTGAGGGCGCCGCCGGCTGGTCCGCCGACGAAGACGGCCTTGACGGTGCCGGTTGAGCCTCCCGCCAGCCCGAT
>CBFGSY010000199.1:0-3078 GCA_965651545.1 uncultured bacterium
GGGCGTCAGCAGCGCGGTGGTGGCCTGCCCGTAGAGCGTGCCGGGATTGATCACCGCCAGCTGCTCCTCCAGCTGGGCGTGCGACACCTGTTCGGCCAGTGCCCCGGCCCCGCCGCTCGGATCCAGGAAGCCGGCCACCAGGCGGGCGAGCAGGACGCCGAACAGGCTGAGCGCCAGCCACGCGCCCAGGGACACGAGGGCCGACGTGGCAGCGCGGCGGATGAGGACCGAGCACAGCGTGGCGAATGCCAGCCAGACGGCGATGTACACGATCGTCAGCAGCAGCCACGCCACCAGCCGGCCGACTTCGGCCAGGGTGGGCGCGATCCCCAGGCGCAGCAGCCCGATGCCCGCGACCAGCGTCATGGTGGCGGTCACCGCCACGGCGATCATGCCGATGCCCGCGGCGAACTTGCCGTTGATCACGTCGTCACGGTGGATCGGCTGCGAGAGGAGCCGCGGCAGGGTCCCCTGGGCACGCTCGCCGTTGATCGCGTCGAAGCCGAACGCGATGCCCAGCAACGGGGCCAGGAACCCGACCAGCGCGACGAACGAGGGCACCGGATCGGCGCCGATGGTGAACAGGGCCAGGAAGACGGCAACGGCGCCGCTGGCGCTCTCGGCCGCATCCCTGATCTCGCCGGACGCGGCGTAGACGGGTCCCGCGGCGGCCAGCGCCAACAGCGCGAGCAGGACCAGGAAGCGGAGGCTGGTCAGCCCCTCGGCGAACTCCTTGCCGGCCACCACGAGCCAGCCGGGCCCTCGCCGGCGCAGCCAGTCACGCCGGGCGGTTGGTTCCGCGCCGTCGACGCCGGCGGTGGTGGCCGCCGCCTCACGCGGCGTGGCCATCGGTCACCCCCTCTGCGCCAGGCGCCAGGCGCCGATAGACCTCGTCGAGCGGCAGGTCGCGGTCGCCGGCGCGTGTCGCCAGCTCAGGAAGAGTCCCTTCCGCGATCAGCCGACCACGCGAGAAGATCCCAACCCGGTCGCACAGCCGCTCGACCTGGCTCAGCAGGTGGCTCGACAGCAGGACGGCCAGGCCACGGTCCGACGCGAGGCTGCGGATGAGGTCGAGCAGCTCAGCGACGCCTGCCGGGTCGATGGAGGCGGTCGGCTCGTCCAGGATCAGGACGTCTGGGCCCTTGATCAGCGCATCGGCGACCCCCAGCCGTTGCAGCATGCCGCGCGAGTAGGTGTCCGCCGGCTTGTCCGCGGCCTCGGTGAGGCCCGCCTGGACCAGGAGCTCGTCGATGCGTGTCGCCGCGGCATCGGGCTCGAGACCATTCAGGCGGGCCGTGTAGGCAAGGTTCTCGCGACCGCTCAGCCGCCCGTAGAAGCCGACCGCGTCCGGCAGGTAGCCAACCAGGCGCTTCACCTCCAGCGGCTCGCGGGCCGGATTGAGGCCGACCACGCGTGCCTCGCCGGCGGTCGGCTCCGAGAGGCCGAGCAGCATCAGGATGGTGGTCGTCTTGCCCGCCCCGTTGGGACCCAGCAGGCCGTAGATCTCGCCGGCGTTTACATGGAAGGTCAGGTCGTCGACTGCCACGAAGCCGTCATAGCGCTTGGTGAGCCCGCTGGCCTGGATGACGGCGGTGGCGCCCATCGGCCTAGCGACGCCCGAAGCGGCGGAAGACCCAGACCAGGCCGGCCAGGGTGGCGGCGATCAGCACGATCCCGACCAGGCCCCAGATCGGCGGTGTCTCGACCGTGACCCGCACGTCGAGTGTCTCGCTCAGGTCATCGGCCCGGGCTGTCATGGTGAGCGCGTAGTCGCCGGCCACCGCGTTACCGGAGGGCGTGATCTGGGCGTTGGCCGTGGCCGACTCGCCGGGTGCGATCTGGGGGATGGTCTCCGGCTCGAAGGCGATCTCCCATTCGCTCGGCCCTCCTCCCGACAGCACCACCTCGCGCAGCGGCGCGGTGCCGCTGTTGACGACCACGACCTGGAAGTCCCGCGTCGATCCAGCGTTGGCCGTCGTGTTCAGCCGCTGGTCGGGCGTCGTGAACTGCATCTCGGTCCGGCCCGTCAGCTCGACCGCCAGCTCCGCACCGGCGCGGTGCTCGCCGGCCGCCACGGCAACACGGATCGGATAGGCTCCGGCGCTGGCGTCCGCCGGCGCGGTGGCCGTCACTTGGAGGCGCTGCGAACCGCGCGAGTCGACAGTCACGCTGGCTGCGTTGGCCTCGCCGGCCGGTTGGATCGAGACGCTCCATCCGGGGGGACCCTCGGCCTGCATGGCGAAGGTGAGCTGCTGCGGGGTGTCGTTGGTGAGTGTCAGGTTGAACAGGAAGTCTTCATCCGCCGGCCCACGGAGCGATGGGTAGTCAAACTCCAGGCTGGCCGACCCACCAGCCGTGCTGGCCACGTTCAGCTCCAGGTCGAGGCTGGCGCGCTCGCCGCCGGCCGTTCCTACCACAGTGATGGTTCGCGACCCGCTGGCGTCCTCAGGCACCTCCACGTTCAGTGCGACCTCCACCGGCGTTTCCGGCTCGGCGAAGACTGCCTGGATCTCGTTGCCACCACCGCTGAGCGTTGCCCGCCAGCCGCCACCGGCGCCCTGGACGTCCAGCTCGACGCGGGCGGATCGGCGCACGCCGATCGTCAGGTTGATGTTGAGGCTCGCGCCGGGCTGCACCGAGATGGCCGGGTAGGGGGTGCTGATGGTGAGGCCCGTCTGGGCGGCGGCCGGCCGGACGGCCCCCGACAACGCGGTGATCAGGAGGGCCATCAAGAGGCCGCGAAGCGCGATGCGTGGCATCAAGTTCTCCGAGTCATGATCAATTACAAGCGGCGACAACCTAGCGAGCGACGTTAAACGCCGAACTGCGTCAAGGTTGAAGATTCTTTACGGTTTCTGACGCGCCGCGCAGCCAGTATCGACCATCCTGCCCGCCTTGCGCCGACGGGCGCGCGAGGGTATACTCACCCTTCCCTGGGTCGCCCTGTGCGGCGGCCTTTCCGTGTGTTTCCCCATCATTTGAAGTCAACGAAGCCAGACGAGGGTGCGTAGCGCTTGCCGAAAAAGGATGCCATCGAGGTCGAGGGCGAGGTGATCCTCCCCCTGCCGAACGCGATGT
>CBFGSY010000200.1:0-3051 GCA_965651545.1 uncultured bacterium
TCGGCGAGATCTCGTAGAGCGGGCTCGACGTCAAGGCCGAGCAGCACGGTGGCGGCCCCGGCCGAGGACCGAGTCGCCGACGACTGCCCGGAATGGCTCTCGGCTGCCAAATCCGTCCTCTCGGGCATCCCGGGTTCCCTTCCCGAAAGGCACACTGCCCAAGCAAAGCGAGCGAACTCTCATTGGGCACCGGCCCTGTTCTGGTGCCTAAATCCTGGTGTATCCCCACACATCCCGGCACATCTAGAGGCTTCGAACGACGCCTGTCCGTGCCTAAGCGTCTAACGCTTCACACGCGAGAGGTCGCTGGTTCGAAACCAGCCGCGCCCATGTCGAGGACCACCGGAGTAGTCGTTTCTCGCCCAAAAGCAGCACCTCTGGTTCGGCGGGCCTCCTAAAGGGAAATCAGAGCCACTAGGAATAGGGCAAACGCCGCCCACGCCGCCGCGAATTGGATCCAGTTGATCGTGAAATAGCGCTGCCGTCCCGCCTCCCAATCCGCTGGCATCGCCTCGGGGTCCCAGGCCAAGATCACCTTGTAGTGCGGTTCCTTCCATGCGTTCGCGACGACGAGGATGCCGAGGGTCACGACGCCCAAGCCGATCGCGGTGAGCACGAACGATGTGGAGCCGGGATCGTCCCAGAGGAGCACGAGCGCGATGATCGGCCCGATGAACATCCCGAGCGACCAGGCATAGTTGAACACCCGTCCCCAGGACTCCTCGGCGAATCGAAGGAACGCCCCCATGAAGCTCCGAAACGCCCGGCCGTCCATCTCGGCGAGCATCGGGCGCATGATGGTGCACAGCATCCCCAAGAGGCCAGAAGCGAGCCCCGAGAAGAAAACAGAGGCGGCGAGTGCCCATTCCTCGGCCGTCATGCGGACCTCCCTCCAAGTCGCTGCTGACGTCCCAGGCCAGACTCAGGGCTAGCCGGGAAGCGAGGCCTCGATCTCCTCGGAGGCACGGACGGCGCCATCCTCGCCACGGATACGCTCTGATAGCTCAGTCGCACGGCGCTGCATGGCGGAGTCCTGAAGGACCCCACGCACAGTGGCAGCGAGACGCTCGTGAGTGAGCTTCTTCGCAGGTAAGGGGTCAGGTCCCGCGCCGGCGCGGTGAACCGCGGCACCCCAGAAGTGCTGGTCGCCCTGAAACGGGCAAATGACCGTGGGGCGCCCGGCAAGCAGGCCGGCCGCGGTCGTGCCCGCCCCTCCGTGATTGACGACGGCCGCTACGCGGGGAAACAGCCACTGGTGGGGTACCCGCTCGGTCACCATGATCTGCTCGCTAGCCCCTACATCGCTGACTCCTCCCCAGCCCGTCGCGATTACGGCGCGCGTGCCGACCCCGCGGATCGCTTTGCCGATCTCGGCTCCTAGACGGGCGGGGTCGGGTCCCACGCTGCTCCCGAAGCCCACATAGACCGCAGGCGGATCCGCCTCGACGAAGCGCCTGAGATCAGGGTCCACGGAGTCCTCGTCGCCATCCTCGCGGAGCCAATAGCCGGTCGCCACGGCATCGGATGGCCAGTCGCTCGGCGTCGGGACCAGGGTCGGGCTGTAGCAATACAGCGTGCGGGTCGCCCTCGGCGGCTTGCCGCGCGGCAGAAGTCCGAGGCTGTCGGCCCGCCAGCTGCGAATCAATCCTGAGTAGGGACGCTTGAGCATGGCCACGAGCCGGTAGCTCGCGCGGTTGAGCACTCTGCCGAGGTTGTGGCGGACCATCGCCGGAAGGGGAAACTCGCTCGTCGGCGTCAGCATCGGAACGGTCAGCGCCTGGATATGCGGGATCCCGAGCCTTTCGGCGATGTGTGGCGCTGCGAGCGTCTTGTCGTGGGCGACGATGAGTTCGGGCCGCGTCGCTTCCGCGAGGCCCCAGGTGTCCTCGAGCATCCCCCGCATCACCGGGAAAACGTCGTCCCGAAGCGAGGGTTGCTTACCGTCCGGCGTCGGGACCAGCGATTGAAAGTCGGCGCGAATCGGCGCGAACTTGACTCCCTTGCCTGGAGCCAGATTCTCAAAGCCGGCGTCCGCACCGAGCGTGACCTCGTGACCGCGCTCAGCAAGCCGGGCAGAAAGCGCGACAAACGGCTCGATGTCCCCGGTACTCCCCGCACTGAGCACCACGATCCGAGCCACGCGCCCACACTACCCCAGCTGCTGCAGTGCGGCGGTCAGGTTGATCCGGGGTCGAGAACCTGTTCGATCCCGCCAGAGCCCTGGGGACTGAAGTTGATGGGCAGACAGCCGAATTCTCTGCCCAAACCCAGAGTAATCCTGGCTAATCCACGGCTATCTGGACGCGCCGATCCGTGCCCATCCGTGCCTGGCGGCGTCCCGCTTCACACGCGAGAGGTCGGTGGTTCGAACCCACCCGCGCCCCTGCAACTGCGCCGATCAGCCAGGCGAATCCTCAGGCCGCTTCTTGGCAAGTGTGCCCTCGAGCAGCCCGGTTGACTGGCCGACTTCGATCAGGTAGCCATCGGGGTCTCGCATGTAGCAGCGGGTCTCAGCACCCCGATCGATCGGCGGCGTCACGAACTCGGCCCCTTTTGAGCTCCACTCCTCGTAGCACGCCTGGACATCGGCTACGCGCAGATTCATGAAGCTGGAGACCGTGTTCTTGAACTCGTAGTCGACGACCGAGATGTCCGGCTTATCGGGAGTGGGGCCGCCGCCGGGATTCATGATCAGCCACGAGTTGGAGAGCTTGATCATGCATGGGTTCTCCTCTAGAACGACCTGGCCGCCGAGAACCTCGGAGTAGAAGCCGCGGGATCGAGCAACGCTGCGCACGGTGATGAACAGCGTGACGAGAAACCCCTCGCTCGGCGCGGGCAGGTTTTCGAAGTCGATGTATGGCGTCTGCTCGGTCAGGGCTCTGCCTCCTCGGGCGGGTTCTGAGGACCCTTGCAACAGCACGTTGGAGCCTAGGCAATCGCCCGTTCGCGGAGGGGTCTATCTCGCCGATTGCACGCTCAATGAGTCGTTCGCGAGGTCGAGGGTGCCGGTGACGCCGTCGCGGCCCTCGAACGCGATCATCCCCCGCC
>CBFGSY010000201.1:0-3038 GCA_965651545.1 uncultured bacterium
TTCAGCTGACGCTGTTCAGCTCTGTCAGTGCTCGTCGGCCAGGAGGGCTGCAAGCTCGCGTGCGTTGGTGGTCCCGTAGTTGGCGTAGCAGTTGTTCATCAGCACGTGGACGTTGCGGGCCGCGTCCGCCGCCTGTCTCACGCGCGGGACCCACTCGCCCAGCTCCTTGTCGTCGTACAGGTAGCGGAAGCGCTCGACGACCGGGATGTTCTTCGCCTCCCATGTCTCGGTTCGGCGGCCGTGGAAGCGGACCACCGCCAGCTCGGGTGAAGTGACCGCGTAGATCGGCGGCAGCGCGGTCCTGGTCTGCGGCTCGTCGACCATCACGAACGGGATCTCGTACTTCTCCAGGAAGCGCAGCGTGCGATCGGCATTCTTCTCGTTGAACCAGGTGCCGCTGCGGAACTCGACTGCCATCGGTACGTCGCCCATGCGCCGCCGCGCGTCGACGATCGCGTCACGTGACTCGTTCGACGGGTAGAACCAGCGCGGGTACTGGAGGAAGATCGCACCCAGCTTGCCGGCGGAGTGGAGCGGCTTCAGCGCGTCCAGGAAGGTGTCCCAGATCGCGTCGTACAACTCGGCCGGCAGGTCCTTGCCGTAGATCCGCTTCTTGTCGGCAAGCTCTAGCGGGATCTCCTCGCGGATCTCCTTCGGAAGGCGCTTGGCCTCCGACGGCTGGCCGGTCATCAGGGCGTGGGCCTTGATGTCGAACGTGAAGTCGGGCGGGGTGCGTTCCAGCCAGACCTCACCCATGTGCCGGTTCGGCAGCGCGTAGTAGGTGGCATCGACCTCCACGATCGGGAACTGGTCGGCGTAGAAGCGCAGGCGATCCTCGGCGTTGGTGGCATCGGGCGGGTAGAAGACGCCGGGGGCAGTCATGGTCGGATCGGTCCACGAGGCGGTGCCGATGCGAACTGTTCCGTCGCCGATCTTCAGCGGCTGGCGCGGTGCGGTGGCGTTGGACTCCCCGCGCTGAGCCGATGCGTCCGGCCCTGGATCGTGGTCGCTGGCCATGCTGCCCAGTGTAGGCAGGAGGATGGACCGATGCGTCCGCTGTCGCGGACTTACACCCCCTGAGCACAACGAACAGGCAGCGCCAAAATCATGTCCCGGATTTTCGCCCGATGTAAATCCGCGACAGGTAGGCGCTCGGATCAGGCCCGATTCGACGCGATCTTGGTCGTTATTCTCACTGGGTGAGAATTGGCGCAGCGGCGAGCGGGAGTTCGGCCGCTTCTGGGCCGATGTGTACCTGACACGTAAACCGGCTGTCGCTTACCCGGCGACCTGATCGCCGAGGAAGCGCAGCACGGCATCGTTGAACGCCTCGGGCGCCTCCCACATGGCGTCGTGGCCGGCTTCTTCGAGGATCTCGAGGCGCGCGTCCGGTATGAGCTCCACCAGCCGCCGTGCATTGTCCGGCGGCACGAGCCGATCTCGCGAGCCCCAGACCAGGAGCGTCGGCTGCGTCAGGGCAGCCGCTTCCGCGGTCAGGTCAGCACGTAGGGTTGCCTGGGTGGCTGCCGCGATGCGCCCAGGCCCGGCCGCGAGCACCGTGGCAAGCACGAGGCCAATCGACCGCGGGTCGCTGCGCGAGCCGGAGGCCACGACGCTGGCCACCCGGCGGACGAACGGTGCCTCCTCGCGCAGCACGGGAGTGCTGGCCAGGACGAGGCGGCTGACCAGGTCCGGCTGACGGCTCGCCAGGTGAAGGGCCACCAGGCCGCCCATCGAATGGCCGATGACGTCACAGCTCCCGATGCCGGCCAGCATCTCGCCGAGCTCCGAGGCAGCCTCGGCCAACGAGAACTGGCGCCGGGCGGGACGCCCACGGGGGAACAGCTCGACCAGCAGCAGCCGCCGCCCTGCCCCGAGGCCGGCGAGGTTTCGGTCCCAGCATCGGTGCGACGTCGAGAGGCCATGGATCAGGACCAGCGGCAGGCCGCCCTCTGGCAGGCCGGCGTCGTGAATGCGCACGGGTACATGATCGGCCAGACGACCTGCGGCGCCACTGCGGCGCCAGTGCGGCGCGTACACCGGGGCCAAACTGACCGACCCCTGCCCAAAGGCGCGCTAGGCTGCACGCATGGCGCGAGCGCTGATCCTGGGAGGCGGCTTCGGCGGGATCGCGGCCGCCGTTGCGCTACGGACGCACCTGGCTGGTGACGACGAGGTGATCCTCATCGACCGGCGCGACGAGTTCGTGATGGGGCTGCGCAAGACGTGGCACCTGCTCGGCATGTCGCCGCTGGCATATGGCACGCGCCACCTGGCACAACTCGGCCAGCGTGGCATCACCTTTCTCCAGGGCGAGGTCACCGCCGTTGACCCGGGGCAGCGATCTGCCACCGTCGACGGGCAATCGCTGGAGGCCGATGCGCTGGTCCTGGCGCTGGGGGCAGCCCACGACACCAGCGGGATCCCGGGCCTGGCAGAGCACGGCGTCAACGTCTGGAGCCGCGAGGGCCTGGAGCATGCCCACCAGGCGATCGAGGCGTTCCGCGGCGGGCGCGCGGTGATCGGCATCTTCGGCCTGCCGCACTCATGCCCGCCGGCACCGTATGAGCTGGCCCTGCTGCTGGGCGATCGCCTGATGGAACGCGGAATCGATGCCGAGGTGAGCGTCTTCACCCCGGCCCCAATCACCCTGCCAATCGTCGGCGCCGCCGGCTGCGCGGTGCTGGACGACCGGCTCGCCGAGCGGGGGATCGGCTTCGAGCCTGGCCGGACTGCCATTGGCGTCGAGCCCGGAAGCGTCACCTTCGAGGGCGCCGAGGCCAAACCGTTCGACCTGCTGCTGGCGGTGCCGCCGCATCGGGCGCCATCGGTCCTGGTCGATGCCGGCCTCGCCGGGGCGGGCGGCTGGGTGCAGGTGGACCGGTCCACCCTGGAGACCGGCCATTCCAGCGTCTGGGCCATCGGTGACTGCACGGCCATCGGGCTCTCGAACGGAATGGCCCTTCCCAAGGCTGGCCTGTTCGCGCAGAAGGAGGGGGAGGCCGTGGCGTCGCGAGTCGCCGCATGGCTGCGCGGAG
>CBFGSY010000202.1:0-3011 GCA_965651545.1 uncultured bacterium
AGGCTGAGGCCGAGGCCGTGGCTGACCTAGCGGCCCCGGAGCCCGAGCCAGAATCCGAAGCGATCCAGGAAGCTTTCGGCGAGGTCGAGACGCCGCCGACATGGCCGGAGGCCGATACGGCTTGGGGCGTCGAGCCTGCGGTTGAGACCTCGGTTGCACAGGCCGAAACGGTGACGGTGGCCCAGCCCGAACCCGAGCCAATGGCCGTGGCCGAGCCTGAACCCGAAACGGTGGCGGTGGCCGAGCCCGAGAGCGAGTCGTTGCCGGCGGCCGAGCCTGTCGCCCTGGAAGACGAGCCGGCCGCGATGGCCGTTGAGGACGTTGACGTCGCGACCCCGCCCGAGGAGTTCGTCGCACCGACGGTCATTTCGCAGCCGTCATCGGCTCCGTCGGAAATACCTGCGGCAGAGCACCAGGCGGCCGGACCGGCGGGCGAAGAGGAGCTGATGTGGCTCGGTGACGAGTTCGAGGAGGCCGGCCTGGAGGTCGCGACCCAGGGCTGGCGCAGCGCGGACGCCACGTCCGCAGCTCCAGTGCTCGAGTTGTCAGACGCTGAGCTTTCGCAGCTCGCAGAGGACGAGGGCTGGGACATGGCGGAGGTGGAAGCCATCCGCAGCCTACTGGGCCGAACCTCCGAGGTTCCGGCTGAGGCCAACCAGCCAGAGGCGCCAGCTCTCGAAGCGACACCCCGAGACGTCGCATGGGAAGAGGGGCCTCATGACGAAACGCAAGCGGTGGAGATGGTCGAGCCGGAGCCGAGGGCGACCGAATCGCGTTCCGAAGCTGGCGCGGACTCACCGACCAGCGAGCCACCGTCGGTATCGTCCTCGCAGCGTCCGATCATGCCAGCGCCTCGATCGTTCTCGGCACCGACATCCGATCCGCAGTGGCTACGGGGCCGACGTGGTCCGGCGGCCACTGCCTACCGCAGGCTGCGCCGCCTCTTCCCGAGCTAGCGGCCGGGAGCAGCGGGCGCGGTCAGCCGGCCGCCGAGGTTGTCAGTTCGGGAAGCTCGTCCCGCAGGGCGGTGAGGTCGGTGTCCTGCTTAGCGAACTCCGCGAGGTCCGGACGAAGGCTGAATGCCCGCCGCAGGAGCGGTCGAGCCTCGTCGAGCCGGCCAGCGAGGGCGTGGTAGCAGGCGATGTTGTAGAAGGCGGTGCCCTGGTCAAACTCGGAAAGGCCACCGGCCTCCGTCACCGTGCTCAGCTCCCTCACGAACGCCGCCAGGCGCACAGAGTCGAGGCCGATGTCGGCCTCCTCGAGCCAGCCGAAGTGCTGCATGGCGTGGAACGGCCCGTTGCCGAAGGTGCCGCCGATGAGCTGGTCGTGGCCTTTCAGCATCTCCGGAGTTGTCTCCGCGACCTCACGGCTGAGGCGATCGCTGACCTCGTCGGCCTCCTTCTCGATCGCTTCCCACGTCCAGTCGGCTCGCTCCGCCCGCAGCCGGGCGTTGATGACGTCCGTTTCTCCTTCGACCGCCGTCGTCTGATCCTCGCCGCGCCGTGCCGCAGCGTATCGGTTCGCTTGTCGCGCCTTCCAGGCTGTGAGGTGCGCCTGATGGTCCTTCGGCGACCAATCGCCATCGCGCAGCGGCCGAACGCGGACGTCAGCGTCGAGCGCGCCGATCAGGTCGCGCTCCGCGTCGCGCATGCCGCGAAGGTATGCTTCCAGGGAATCGATCACTGCCTCAGCCATATGCCTCCTCAGGCGCTGGGACCGAGGTGGTAGCCCAGCCTGCGCGGCATGGCCGTCAGCTGTCTGAGCCACCAGGCCGCGCGTCGTCCGTCCATCTCGCGCTGCTCGCGCGCGACAATCGCCTCACGGATGATGCGGGCTCCAAGATAACGGATCGGCTCGGGCGGCAGGCGATGAGGTGGCGGGCCCACCAGGCAGATCCGGGTCATCGGCTCGTCGGATCCCAGGACCAGTGCCGCCAGGATGCGTCCGGCCAGGTGGGAGGGCGCCACGCCATTACCGGAGTAACCCAGGGCGTAGTGGGCTCCACCGCCGTCCAGCGTGCCGAAGCGCGGGAGATGATCGCCCGAAACGTCGATCGGGCCGCCCCAGGCATCGGTCAGCCGCACCTCGCGCAGCTGCGGGAACAGCGTGCGGAAGGCCGTTGCCGCACGTCGCGCGGACTCCACATCATCGGTGAAGGATGAGCCGATGCGCCCGTCATAGCCGGGCACCCCGCCGCCTGAGCCGATGGCGATCCGCCCGTCCCGGGTGACGTGGAAGTACTCGACATTGAAGCGCGCGGTGTAGATCGACTCGCCGCCCGTCCAACCGAGCTTCTTCATCAGCTCGGGAGGAATCGGTTCAGAGCGGACCATGTAGCTGCCCCAGGCCAGGATTGACCGATGGAACGGCCGCCATCCCGCCCCCCAGGCATTCATGGCCAGCACCACCTGCTGCGCCCGCAGCTCGTGGGTTCCCGATGCGCCGTCGACCAGCAGCCGGAAACCCGAGCCGCCGCGTCGCAGCCGCGGGCGGACGTGGCTGCCCTCATGGATGGTGACGCCGCGGGTCAGCGCGACCCGGCGCAGGCCACGCGCCAGCAGGGCCGGCTGGACCGTCGCGCCGTCGCGCGTGAACGCCCCATTGCGAAACGCTGGCGAGTGACATCGTGCCCGCACCTCGTCCGCCGACAGTGCCACGATCTCCTCGGCCGCGCCGACCTTCGCTGCGGCGGCCACAGAGCCGCCGGGCCGATCGTCGTGGAGCGGCGTGGTTGAGACGACCATCATTCCGTTGCGCCGGTAATGAGCGTCGATCCCGTTCGCCTCGCAGAACTCGCCGATCTCCCGCACCGAAGTCGATAGCCAACGGGCCGCGTCGAGCGCGCGCTCGGGGCCGAACAGCTCGACCAGCCCATCCAGCTCGTCCCACCAGGCGTTGACGAAGCCGCCGTTCCTGCCCGATGGGCCGCCGCCGCAGATGTCCTGCTCCAGCAGCAGCACCTCCAGCTCGGGCGCGCGCTCCTTCAGGTTCAGCGCGGTCCACAGTCCCGT
>CBFGSY010000203.1:0-2973 GCA_965651545.1 uncultured bacterium
AAGCTCGTACGCGGCCAGCAGCAGCAGGTCGGGCGCAGGCTTGGCGTTCCGCACGTGCGTGCCATCCACGACGGTCGGCGAACGCGGGAGCTGCAGTGCCGCCAGCGACGTGCCGACCTGCTCGCGACGCGACGAGGTGGCGATCGCCCACGCGATCTGCTGCTCGTCCAGCCAGACCAGTAGTTCCCGGGCGCCCGGCAGCGGCCGCGGGTCACGGTTCAGCGACTGGTAGATCTCCCCGCAGCGCCGGTCGATCTCCTCGTCGCCGCCCTCGGGCAATAACCGCCCCGCCGCCTCGGTCACCTCGCGCGCGAGGCGGCGACCATCGATCCCGATCAGCGGCGCGACCTGCTCACGAGCGGCCGGGATTCCGAACTCCTCGAACACGGCCAGCCAGGCATGGATGCGCGTCTCAACCGTATCGATCAGCGTTCCGTCCAGGTCGAAGACCAGGGCCACAGGCTTTGAGGGGTGCCCTGGATCGGGGGACATCGGCCTACGATAGTCGCTCCCTTACCACGCGCAGGTCGGCGACCAGGCCCGCCAGCGCCTCCGCCCGCTCCTCGGAGGAGCGTGCCCGCAGGACGGCCGACGGATGGATGGTCGCCAGCGCGGGTGGGCCGAGGTCGGTCGGCATCACCATTCCGCGCTGGCGGGTCACCCTGAAGGTGGAACCCAGGATCGCCTGCGCGGCGGTCGCGCCGAGCAGCACCATCAGCTCTGGCCGCACGCGGGCCACCTCGCCCTCCAGCCAGGGCCGGCAGGCGCTGATCTCGCCACGGTCCGGCTTCTGGTGGATGCGGCGCTTGCCGCTGAGCGCGCGACGCCACTTGAAATGCTTGACGACGTTCGTCACGTACACCTGACCCCGGTCGATGCCGGCAGCCGCCAGCGCCTCGTCCAGCAGGCGTCCCGCCGGGCCGACGAACGGCTCGCCCGCCAGGTCCTCCCGATCGCCCGGCTGCTCGCCAACCAGCATGAGGCGGGCCCCTTCCACTCCGTCGCCGAAGACGGTCTGCGTCGCGTTGCGGTACAGCTCACAGGCGCGGCAGCTGCGTGCCGTTCGCCGAAGGTCGGCCAGGTCGGCCTTGCCAGCCAGCGCCTCATCGCGCATGGTGGCGGGTTTTTGGTCCACGGCAGGCGGATGAGCAGGCCGTGTGCCGGCAATCAGGGCGTGCGACTGTGGATGGGCTGGGGATAGATTCGTCAACAGGCTGTCAAATTCGTGGACAAAGCCCTTGGCGCCTCCCGAACGGCCCGATACCGTAATTGCAGGCCGGGCGCCTCGGAGGTGCGACCCGATCAGCCACCGGAGGTGATACCGGACGCAACACTCGGCGCGACACTCGACCACCCACCCGACTCGGCGGCGGCAACGTCTCGAGCGCGGGAGGCGGCACGGGACCGCACGCGGGACTGCGCACCGGACCATTCACCGGAGCTGACGCGGGGGTTCCTCCGGGTCCCCGGCCTATTGCTGCCCGCCTCCGGGCGGCCAGCACTATAAGGGGCAGCCGCCGCAGCCCTCGGGACAGATGGTTCTGCGGCTGCCTCTATCCAGGCGCTCGCTCGCTGACGCCAGGGTTACGAGGGCAAGGCCAGCTCGATGGCCGCGTCGCGCTTGATGAATTGGCCAAGCATCACAAGCTGGCCACTGTCGCGGTACCGTCCCACCTGATACACCCCGCGATGCTGCCACCAGTACAGCTGAATCGTGGAACCCCGCTTGTCGCGGAAGAGGGCCCATTCGCGCATCGTCGACGGCCTGACGTCCGTTGCACCATGCGCCTTGAGCGCCTTTACCAGCTCCTTTGTGCGCTTCGCTTCGGCGGCGCGGCTGCGATCGAAAGGTGTTGAACGCCCTGCGGCCTCGGCGACCGCTGCGAGCAGATCGTCGATATGGAATGGCTTCGAGACGATGGCGGCGAAGCCCGCCTCGTGGGCACGCTCGGAGGTTCCCTCCCGTGCTTCGCGGAGGTCAGAGGCATGGGCACTGAACATGATCACCGGAATTGGCCGACCGCGCGTCCGGATATCGGCAGCCAGGTCCCAGCTCTCCGCGTACGTAGGCTCCTTCGTCGAGTCGAGAAGAACGACGTCGGGTTCCAGGCGTCCGACCGCCCGCGGCAGCGCGTCTTGTTCAGTGTCGTAGAGGCACGAGACCTCGTAGCCCTCATCGACAAGGATGGCCTGGACAACCTCGGCGACATCCCGGTCGTCGTCCACGCAGAGCACGCTGGGTCGATGTTTCTCGCTGGACATGGTCACGCGTCATGCCGTCCTGACTGAGCAATTTGAGCATGGATTGGCCGCCAAAGGCAAGGGAACGATCGGCGTAGTCCACCGCGACTTCGCGCCACCTAGTCGGCGTCGGTAGGCGCCTCGATGACTTCCAGCAGCTCCTGAGCGCCGCACTCCGCGCAGCGAGCGTACTCCCTGCCGTCCGTGTCCGCGCCGATGTAGCCCGTCACGAACCTGTCTGGATGCCGATGGCGGACGACGGAGACCCGCCCAAAGTCATCCCGCTCGAGGGACCAGAAGCTGGTCGGCGGCGACGTCATCTCGATGGAGACTAGAAGATCGCCTGAACGCAAGCGACCAGAAGCCAGATCACCAGGATCACGCCGATGATGACACCGAGAAGGATCCGACCCATTACTTCACTCGATCCCCATGAACGATTGCCAGAATGGCAAGGGCGCCGACCGCCACCAGCGTGCCCGCAGCCACGGCGAGCGCCGCGACCCTAGCGCGCATGATCTGAGCTCAACTGCGCCATCGGTGCACCTCACGAAGTTGATTCGCCGAAAGCGTGTGGTTGCAGATGCCGTGCCTGGCCCGCCTGGTCGACCAGGCCGTCTCACGCGGCGGACTGGACTGTCATCGTCCAGCTTCGGGTCTGGGCGGTCGGCGGATCCACCTCGAGCGACCAAAGCGAGGCGAGGAGGTCGGCGATATCGAGGGGATCTTCCG
>CBFGSY010000204.1:0-2971 GCA_965651545.1 uncultured bacterium
GATCTCAGGAAGAGGGCGCTCACGGATAGTATGGGTTGGGCGCTGGACGGCCAGCCCCGTTGAAGAATCGTCCAGAGCGGCGCTCGACATTGGCGATCACGCGCCGGTCGACCGCATCGCGAACAGGGACAATGGCACCGGCGCCCTCGATCACCGCCCTGTAGGCCTCGCCCACCGGACCGCGGCGCACCGACAGCCCTCCGCAGCGCGGGCTGGGGGAGTAGACATGGGCGCTCCTGTCACGTTTGCTACGGAAGCCGTCGGCTTTGTTGCCAACCATGTAGACGGCACGGAGGAATGCCGTGGGCGCCAGTTCGCTCCTCTGTATCTTCCAGAACAGGCTGCCACGGGTTTCTGGTCCAGACCGATACCAGTTGGCGACGAGGTTCAGGCTCCGCGGATTGCCGTGGGCGGACTTCGTGCCCCAGTTGTAGATGACGTTGTTGACCACATCCACGCACTGCGCGCCTTGCAAACGCGGAACTCGAGAATCGGACGTCGTGAACAAGTTGCGCCAGAAGGTCAGCCGCCGCGGAGCGGGCAGCCTGGGTCTGAGCCGTGAAACGTTGGCCGCGTGACTGTGCCCGCCGTTCCTGCGAGTGCCTTCGCGGTGAGCCGAAAGGTACAGGCCCTCCCCCATGATCGAGTTCTGGATGGTCACATAGCTGACGTCGCCCAAAATCGCCAGCCCACCGATATCGGGCCCCCACAGCATCGTCACGTGATTCACAGCCACATGGCGAATGGAGCGCCTTGCACCGTTGAGCGTCAGGGCGTCTACCTCGTCGGGATTGCGAACGCGGTCGCCCGGCCGCAAGCGGAGATGACTTATGACGACCTGGGGAGCGCGGATCACGACGGATCCATGCACCGTGATCCCCGGCGCCGGCGCCGTTTCGCCAGCCACGGTCAGGTAAGGATTGGTGACATTGATGGGACCGCGCAGCCGGATGGTGCCCGCCGTGCGGAAGACGACCATCCGCCGCCCACGGCCTTCCATGGCGGCACGCAGGGAGCCGGGACCGGACCCGTTGAGATTCGTCACGCGTACCCGCCTGCCGTCCGCGCCTCCCGTGGTGTAACGGCCATATCCGACGATTCGATCCGTGACGGAAGTGACTTCCGAGGTGCCGGCAGTCGCGACTCGGCTGGAAGCCAGGGGACCGAGCGTGGGAATGGGTGCCAGCTGAGATGCAAGGATGGCGGCGAGGACAGCGACGCGTCGCAACACGAAATGACCTGGCATAGCGATGGGACGCATTAGACCGTATAGGGCGACCCAAAGCAGGTGAATCCGCACCTTCGTATGCGTAGCGTCAGGTACGTATGCCCCAGGACTCCTGATCAGGGCTGGTGCCGGAGGTGGGAGTCGAACCCACACGAGCTTGCGCTCATCGGTGTTTGAGACCGACGCGTCTGCCGATTCCGCCACTCCGGCACGAGGATGGGTCCGCGGGGGATGTGATTATAGGGAGGCATGCCGCCGAACGACGCGAGCAGCCCCGGCACGCGGACGGCGCCGCTCCCAGATGAGACGGCCATCGTCGCGCGGGCGATGGCGGGGGATCGGACCGCATTTGCCCAGCTCATGGAGCACTACCAGTCAGCCTGCTACGGCCTCGCCTGGCGACTCCTGGGCGACGCGGATCAGGCAGCGGACGCCACCCAGGACGCGTTCGTCCATGCGTACGATGCGATCGCCAAGTTCCGCGGCGGCATCTTCCGCTCGTGGATGCTGCGCATCACCGCCAACGCCAGCTATGACATCCTGCGTCGCGCCCAGCGCCGGCCGACCACGGTCCTGCCGGACCCCGAAGAGGGCGCCCCCGAACTGCCCGATGTAGAGGCGCCGAACCCCGTCGTCGAGGCCACGCGGGCAGAGCTGTATCGGCATCTGGACGTGGCCCTGCGCATGCTGCCACCGGACCAGCGAACCGCTGTGGTGCTCTGCGACGTCTATGGCATGGACTATGGCGAGGTGGCGGATGCGACCGCATCGGCTCTGGGAACCGTCAAGTCGCGCATCCATCGGGGACGCCTGCGGCTGCGTGAGCTGATGGCCGAGCACCGGGAACTGTTCGAGGGCTGAGAGCGTCTGGACCGATGACGATGCAGCACCAGATTCATCCTGACGACGAGCGCCTGGCGGCGCTGGCCGGTGGCGACCCTGACGCGGCCGCCGATGCCGAGCTGAGCGCCCATGTCGATTCTTGCTCGCGCTGCAGCGACTTCGTGGACGAGCTGGCGACCCTGCGATCGGCCCTGGCCGAGCTGCCGGACCTCGTCCCGTCGCGCCGCCTGCAACTGATCCCGCCCGTCGCCGAGCCGCGCGCCGCGGCGAGCGGCGGATTCCTGCGGCGACTCGCAGCGCCCGTCATGGCTGCCGGCTTCGGACTGGTGCTGGTCGGCGCCGTTGGCACGTCCGGCATCCTGAACTGGGCTGCCGGCAGTGCTTCTGCCCCTGGCACGCAAGCCGGCCTCGAGTCGGTCGACGATGCATCCAGCCCCGTGAGTGCCGAGGTGCTTTCCGGCGACCAGAAGAGCCCTGTACCGGATCGAAGCAGGGCGACGTACTCGGCGGGAGAATTGGACGGCGCCGCAAGCGCGTCTGGCTCCGACTCCCGATTCAATGCGACGAGGTCACCAATGGACCCGCTTCCCGCACAACCGGGCGCGTCCGAAGAGACCGTTACCGAATTGGGCGGCGCGCGCGATGGCAGCGGCGGGCTCTTCTCCGTGACTGACGCGCGCCTGCCATGGCTGGTGGTCCTTGGCCTCGGCGTTGGCGTGCTGCTGGCAGGCGTCTTCCTTCGCCTCAGCGCCCAGCCGCGCCCCGGCTGAGCCTGCCCGTCCTGACTCATCTATCGGTCAGGATTTCACGCACAGCACCGGGCTGGAGTCGGATTGCCGTTCTATCGGTAAGCCTCACGCATAGAGGCAGAAGAACCTCCCGTGTCACGTTGAAGCGTGA
>CBFGSY010000205.1:0-2954 GCA_965651545.1 uncultured bacterium
ACACCCGATCCAGCTCTCAGGCGGCCAGAAGCAGCGCGTCGCCATCGCACGCGCACTGTGCATGGAACCGAAGGTGCTGCTGTTCGACGAGCCGACATCAGCACTCGACCCTGAGCTCATCGGCGAGGTCCTCAAGGTCATGGAGGATCTGGCGCACGAGGGGACGACGATGATCGTCGTCACCCACGAGATGCACTTCGCGCGCGAGGCCGCCGATCGAGTCGTCTTCATCGACGATGGGAGGATCCTGGAGGAGGGCCCTCCCGAGCAGGTTCTGAACGATCCGCATGAGGAGCAGACGCGGAGCTTCCTGAAGCGCTTCCTGGAGCTCTAGCGATCGCCGAGTTCTAGTGATCGCCGGTCGGCTAGCGGCCGGCGGCAACCAAAGTCGGGATCCCGCCGTCTGGATGGCACGCCGCGTGCATCTGTGGCGCATCCGAGCGGGCCGCCCTTGCCCGCCATTTCGGAGGGGACGAGCGATGGTCACCCGCAACTGCAACCACTGTGAGGCGGAGATCGAGGTTCTCTCGGCCGCGCACGCCAGCTGCCCGATCTGCGGGCTGGACCTTGACCTGCCGCCGCTGGCCAGCCAGTTCGAGGACGCGCCACCGTTCTTCCTGGGCGGCGACCCGCGGAGTGCGACCGCGCAGGAGCTCGTCACCGTCGCCTAGCGGCGACGCCCCGCCAATCGCTTAGCGTCCGACCCCGTACACCTTTGCGCGCGGCAGCCGGGCTGCCTCGTCCTCCGCGCGCACGCGATCCTTGGCCGGTTTCAGCGCCACCGGCACGTCCTTGGGGCGGCCGCCCTCGTGGGCGATCAGCCACTCGAGGCCGCCCTGCGCCAGCAGCGCACCGCCGGCCGCGCCGGGCTCGATGAACGGCAGCACCACGAAGCCGCGCCGCGCGAGGCGCTCAAGCTCCACCTGCACGGCCTGCGGGGGCATCTTCAGCTCCTCGGCGAGCGGCGCCAGCTCGACGACCTCGTTCGGTGAGCGACGGAGGGCCCGCAGCATCCGCGCGTAGAGCTCGTCGTGCGGCAGCGGATGGGCCGGATCAGCCGGCGGCTTGCTTCGGGTGCGCTTGGCAACGGTCATGGGCGTGGAGGATACCAGCGCTCAGGTCTCGACCGATGCCGCCCGCAGCTCCACCTCCACGGGCACCCCCGCCGCCTGGCGCACGCTATCGGCCAGGCGGTCGTCCCATTCGGCCCGATGCGGCAGCCGCACCTGCCGAGTCTCCCCCGCCACCGGCAGGTTGATGACGACGGGCAATGCGCCCGGGCGGCTGCGCACCGCCTGGGTGACGGACTCGATGGCCGGCAGGAGCCGATCCAGCGCGATCCCCTGCTCGAAGCCGATCTGGATCGTCCCGGCGCCCGGCGGCGCCACGGTGAGCGGCACGGCATCCGACGGCGCCGACGGTTCGTCCGACGGCTCCTCGGAGGCCTCGACCGGCACCACCGAGACGGCGCCGCGCGGCCGCACCAGGACGGGCTCGCCGGCCGTGGTCGGAACCGGCAGGTCGCCGTTCGAGCCGCCATGCGATCCACCGTTCGTCGCGACGGCCGCAGCGACGGCATGTGCCCCACTCCAGCTCCCGCGTCCCGCGCGGCTGCGGTTCAGCCGATCCCGTTCGGCGCCGTATGCCACGGGGCCGATGCGCGCGGCATCGTCCCAGGCGTGGACCGCCTCGCACAGCAGCTGCGCCTCCTCGTCGCGGCGGTCGACGCGGCCGGCGACGAGGACGACGGAGTCGTTGACCCAGAAGGCGGCAGTCTCGGCGAGGACCTTGGGGAACACCACGACCTCAACGGAGCCCTGCAGATCCTCCAGGGTGGCCACCAGCATGGTGGCGCCGGCGCGCGTGATGACGCGGCGGGTCGCCTGGATGATGCCGCCCAGCGTCACCCGCGCCTGGTCCGATTCCTCGGAGAGGTCACCGGTGTAGGCGGTCACGTACTCCGGCAGCTGGTCGGCGATATCGCCAAGCGGGTGCTCGGAGAGGTAGAGGCCCAGCAGCTCCTTCTCCCACCGTAGGCGCTCGCGGCGCGGCACGTCGTCCTCCATCGGCTCAAGGGCTTCGGAGGGACCGATGGGTGCCGGCTCGACGGGCATGGCGAAGAGGTCGAAGAGCGTGCCCTGGCCTGCCGCCACGTCGCGCTGATGGCGCGCCCCGGTGTCCAAGGCATGGTCAAGACGCGCGAGGAGCGCCCCTGGCGAACCGAGCGACGTCATGGCGCCAGCCTTGATCAGCGACTCGAGGACGCGCTTGTTGACGGTGTGCAGGTCCACGCGGCGGCAGAGATCGTCGAGCGACGTGAAGGGACGGGTTTCGTCGGAGTGCTCGGATCGGCCCTCGCGGGCCGCCACGATCGCCTCGATCGCACCCTCGCCAACGTTCTTCACCGCCACCAGGCCGAATCGAATGGCCGACGTCCCGTCCGCGTCATCCTCGACCGTGAAGTCGGCCAGCGAGCGCTGCACGTCCGGAGGCCGCACCTCGATCCCCAGCCGGCGGCACTCGGCAACGACCGCGGCCACCTTCTCGGCCCGCTCGCGGAAGCCGTTCAGGACGGCCGTCATGAACTCGACCGGGTAGTTCGCCTTCAGATAGGCGGTCTGGTAGGCGATCAGCCCGTAGCACGTTGCGTGCGCCTTGTTGAACCCGTATCGCGCGAACGGCTCGAAGGCGGCGAATACCTGGTCCACCACCGATGGCGGAATGCCCTTCTTCTTGGCGCCGGCCTTGAACTTGGCCTCGTGCTCACGAAGGACCGATTCCTTCTTCTTTCGGATCGCGTAGCAGAGGTTGTCCGCCTCCGGCCCGGTGTAATCGGCCATGGCGATGGCGGCGGTCATGATGTCTTCCTGGTAGACGAAGATCCCGTACGTGTCGCGCAGGGCCGGCTCCAGCGACGGGTGGAGGTAGGTGACTGCCTCCTCGCCATGCTTGCG
>CBFGSY010000206.1:0-2951 GCA_965651545.1 uncultured bacterium
TGGTGAGCGGCCAGGGATTCGAACCCTGAACCTAGTGATTAAGAGTCACTTGCTCTGCCGTTGAGCTAGCCGCCCACTCGTTTCCGGACGATTCACGCTCAGATCGAGTCCGTAACTGGAAATCGTCCGGGAGAGGGATTGACCACAGCTCATCGAGTCTATAACTGTCGATGTCGAAATCTTCAGTTGAATACTCCACGCAATGGCCCGAACCCTTCCCCAGGCGACCGATTCTACCGCCCTAGGTGACATCGGTCCATTACGCGAATCGTTCCTGCGGCACCTCGCGGCGGAGAACAAACCGGAGCAATTCCTGGCCGTTGCTAGGAAGATCGAGCGCTCGACCGGAACCGGCCAGCCCCCGTCTCGGATTCGAATGGCCGAGGAGTACGCGGTTAGACCCGATTCCGTGCGGACGTGGCTGCAACGCCGAGACTGGCGCGAGGTGGTGCCGGACAAATACCGTTCTGAATAAGTCCTGCACGGTCGCCAAACTCTCTTGCGGGATGGCCAGCGACAACAGCGCTTCAGCCGGGTGACTGACACCGAGCCTCAGCGTCCTGTACGGGAGGATGGGTGGCCACTAGCTCCACGCAACCCATGACAGCCGTGAGCTGACTGCTCCTGGCCGTCATGCATTCATGCAGCGCTTCGAACGTGAGGTCGACCCCGACGCCGTCCTAAGCGCAGCTGAGCGGTCCCGACGCGCTCGCCACGCCCGCCTGAGCCATCCGCGAACTGGCCAAACGCACGCCGCTGTACGCCAACAACTTTCGTCGACCGTCCAGAAGCGATTGAGGCGCTGGCGGCCCTCATCCAGCGGGAGCTGGAAGCTGGCGGCGCCCAGCCCAAGCCGAAGTGGGCCGCTTGATGGAGCAGCCGCTGGTCGGGGTGGCGACATTCATATCCATCCGCGAGGATGGCTAGCGGCTGGCGTCGCCCGGCCCGGATCGCCTAGCCGTCGCTTGAGGGCAGGGCCAGCTCGATGGCGGCGTCGCGGTCCGCAAACTGGCCCACCATGGCCATCGTGCCGTCGTCTGTATAGCGTCCGACCTGGTAGACGCCCCGCGCCTGCCACCAGTACACCTGCATGAGACTCCCCTGAGGGTCACGGAAGGTGGCCCACTCGCGCATCTTTGAAGTTTGGATGCCGGTCGCGCCATGCGCTTCCAGAGCAAAGATGAGTTCCCTGGTCCGCTCCGCCTCGGCTCCCGCACTCCGGTCGAAGCGATGCGACTGCCCGGCCGCTGCTGCCACTGTTTCCAGCAGCTCATCGACGCTGAACGGCTTGCGCAAGATCCCGGCGAACCCGGCAGCGGTGGCCCGTGCGGTGCTGTCCTCGCGGGCCTCGTCGGCGTCCTGGCGGTGCGCCGTGAACATGACGACCGGGACGTGACGGTGGCGCTTGGTGAGCGAGGCGGCCGTCTCCCAACTATGGTCGTAGTGGGCGGGCCCGCCGCCGTCGAGCAAGATGCAGTCTGGTTCCAGGCGGCCGACCGCCCTCATCAGCGCCTCGTCGCTTAGGTCATAGAGGCATGAGACCCGGTATCCCTCGTCGGTGAGGACCGCCTGCACCACCTCCGCGATATCGCGGTCGTCGTCGACGCACAGGATGGATGGACCAGTCAGCTCAGGCATGTCATGCCCCCCTGTCCCCAGATTCCGCGACGGATCATACGACGGCCGGGGAAGAGTCGTGGTTGACAAAGGGTGGAAGGGCGCGCAGCCGGGGCGGCATACGGCGCGCATGAACCCAGGGCATGGCACGGGTCCTGGTGCTTTGTACCGCGGGGCCGGCCGAGGAACAGGCGCTTCGATGCCCTGTGGGTCGCCATAGGCGAAGGGCCGGCCTTCGACGACTACCTGAGCGGTGCATCGGTCCATTACGTGACTCTTTCCTCCGGCACCTGCCCGCGGAGGGCAACAGCCCGTCGACGCTTCGGACGAGACGAGGGACGTCACGGTCCCTCGTCTCATCGCCCCAGCGGTCAACGGAGCCGTCGCTGTGTCAGGCGGTGGCGTACCCGGAGAGGATCCACCGGCGAACGCCGGTGGGTGTCTGCTCGCCGATCACATTGTCAACCCCGACGTAGCGGCCGGCACCGATGTAGCCGAGGAAACCGGTCACCAGCGCGTAGGTCAGATGCTGGTTCACGATGCCGAACTCGAAGTCCCAGGCGGCGACGAAGAACATGAGCATCATCAACGTTCCCATCGCTGCGCCGAAGCGGGTGAACAGGCCCAGGATCAGGCTCAGTCCGATGCCGATCTGGCCGAACGGCACGATGAAGTTGACGAAGGTCATCGCCGCGTCGTTCGAGGCGAGCCCAACCCAGAAGCCATGTGTCGGGTTGAAGACGGTGCCCTCCGCGACTTCGCCCGTGACGAATGGCCAGCCGAGGCTGCCGGCCGTGCCGAACTGCAGGAAGCCGGCTGCGCTGAAGGGCTCGGCGGCGAGCAGCTTCTCCAGTCCGGCCCACAGGAAGATGACCCCCACCGCGATGCGCAGCACGGCAATCGCGAGCTCGTGTGCGCGGTCTGTGATCTTCATCTCATGCCTCCTCGTCTTGCCCCCGGCAATGAACGTGCTCAGGTCACTCTCTTTCGCCCGCCCTACCAGGCGAACTCGAAATCGCCTGCTGCATCGAAGGGGGCGCAGATGACCCGCAGCGGCCTGCCGGACCTGGCGTCGCGCTCCATTCGTTGGAGGTAGACGCATTCGCCGCACCGGGCAGCCGCTACGGATCCAGCGAGGTGGCAGAGGACACGATCAGACACGACGCGGGCGCGCCTTACACCGGCGGCCGCTCCGTTGCTCCTCCTGGTCACGCTGCACCTCCTTTTGTGAAGTCGTCTGTATGGTCGATCGCGGACGACGGAGTGCCCAGGGCCGATCGGACCAATCTGGCAGGACCTCCGGCCCTGTCGCTCAGCGACCCGCCGCAGGCATT
>CBFGSY010000207.1:0-2919 GCA_965651545.1 uncultured bacterium
TCTGGGTGAGGGTGTAGCCGACGGCTTGGTCCCAGTCCATGTCGGCGCCGCGGGCGCGGAGTTCTCGCGCGCGCTGCTTGCCCAGGGCTTCGGTGATGATCAAGCTGATCGGCCGAACGTAATTTGGCGACTCGGCCATATAGGCTTCGGCCGCGCCTTGAATGATCGCGGCAGCCTCAGGCTGGGTGGCGGCGAGCGTGCCCGCGATCACGTGGAGCATGAAGGTGATGATGCGCCGGTCACCGCGCCCTTGGAGGGCGTGGATGGCATTGCGGCCGAGCTCAAGGGTGGCGGTCCGGTCGTTTAGGAGGAATGCGATTGCGGCGGCCCCGGCGTGGTCGAGGGGGCTTTGATAGCCGAGCGTCGTGCTGAGCTCGAGACTCTCGCGCAGACAGGCACGAGCGCGGTCGGGGTCAGTCTGGGCAACGGTCGCGCCGACGGCGAGCAGGCTGCTGGCGATAAGCGCCGGGGCGCCGATCTGGCGAGCGAGAACGAGCGCCTCGCGGGCCAGCGGGACCGCCCTGGGCGCGTCAGCGACCAGCAGGTGAGCGACCGCGGCGACGCCGAGCTGGAGGGAGGCATCGGCGAGGTCACCACCGGTCCGCGCGATGGCGGCGGCCTGTTCGTCGAAGCGGGCGTTGTCGGCGAACGCGCCGGTGGCAAGCGCGATGTTTGAGCGGGCGTTGAAGATGACTTCCTCGACCCGCCAGTCGTGGGCATCACGGCCGGCGTTGGCCTCGGCGGCGCGGCGGCACAGTTCCTCGGTGACGGGCACATCCGCGCGATTGGACGCGAACACGGCGCTCACCGCAAGAGCGAGCGGGTAGCCCGGGTGCTCGCTCGCGCCGGGTAGCTCCAGGGCGGCCTCGCCGTCCAGCAGCAGGGAGTAACTGGTCCAGACCTCATAGGGGGCAAGGCCGGCCAGCATGCGAAACGCGGTGTCGACGTTGCCGGTGTCGATCGCCCAGGACCAGGCGCCGAGCAGGTTGCTCTGCTCGGCGCTGAGCCGCACCGCCCAAAACACCCCGGCCGGCACGTCGTGCGAATGCTCTCGTATCCGTGACAGGACGCCCACGTAGTAGTCGGCGTGGCGGGCCTGCCACCGCTCAAGCTCGCCGGCCTCGGCCAGGCGTTCCTCGCCGTACTGGCGGATGGTTTCCAGCAGCCGGTAGCGGGTCTCGAGCCCGTGTTGGTCGGCCACGACAAGCGACCGCGCCACTAGGCGGGCCAGCAGTTCGAACACAGTGTCGGGGTCGATTCGGTCCCCGCCGCAGACCGTCTCGGCGGCCTCCAGGGTGCAGCCGCCGGCGAACACTGCCAGCCGGGCCAGCAGCCGCTGTTCGGGTTCGGCGAGCAGCTGGTAGGACCAGTCGATGGTGGCCCTTAGCGTTCGGTGATGCGCCACCGCGCCACGGCGGCCAGCGTCGGCGAGCACCGCGAAGCTTCGCTGCAGCCGGCGCTCCAACTCTGAGGGGGTCATCGCTGCTATCCGGGCCGCGGCGAGTTCAATCGCCAGGGCTATCCCGTCCAGCCGGCGCACGGCGGCAGCGACGGGGGCCGCGTTCTGGGCCGTCACCGCGAAATCGGGCTTGACCGCGGCCGCGCGTTCGGCGAACAGTCGCACCGCCTCGGCCTGGGTGATCGCCGTCAGGTCGGCGTTGGTGCCGGGAATCTCTAGCGGCGGCACCGGCACGAGCCGCTCCCCCTCAATTCCGAGGCCCTCGCGGCTGGTCGCCAAGATCACCAGCCGCTCACACGATTGCTGCAAGACCCCGGCCAGCGCCGCCGCTCCTTCCAGCAGATGCTCACAGTTATCCAGCACCAGCAGTAGCTGTTTGCCGCGCAAGAACACCACTAAGGCGTCCCGGGTGCTCTGGCCGGCCGGGGCGGTCACCGAGAACACCGCGGCCACCGCATCATCCACTCCGGTCGGGTCGCGGACTGGGGTCAGGTCACACAACCATGTCCCGTCAGCAAACCGTGGCGCCACCTTTCCGGCGGCCTTCAACGCCAGCCGGGTCTTGCCCACCCCGCCAGCACCGGTCAAGGTCACCAGCCGCGCCTCGCCCAGCGCCGCCGCAGTTTGGTCCAGCTCCCGGGCCCGGCCGATGAACGAGCTCACTTGCAACGGCAGATTGCCGGTGCGCTCGGCAACCGTGTGAATCGGCGGAAAATCCACCGGCAGACCAGCATGGATCAGCTGAAAGATCAGCTCCGGGGCGGCCAGATCACGCAGTCGGAACTCACCCAACTCCTTCAGCCCGAACCCGCCGCCCAGGCCTGCCACCAGATCACGCGTTGTCTTGGTGAGCAGCACCTGCCCACCATGCGCGGCGGCCCGCACCCGGGCACAACGATTGATCGGGGTGTAGTCGACGTGATCGCCGCCGCGCACCCGCACCTCCCCAGTGTGCAACCCCATCCGCACCCGCAAAGCATGACTGGTAGGCCACACTTCATCCCTGAGCCGAAGCTGGCACATCCCGGCCGTCTCCACTGCCGACACCGCGCTGGGAAAGACAGCAAAGAAGCTGTCACCCTCCCCACGGGAAGTAATCACCGTCCCGCCATGCCCCTCGATTACCTCGGCGAGAAGACGATCGTGCTGCTGCAACGCCACCTCCATCGCCTCCGGACCGGCCTCCCACAACCGGGTAGAACCCTCAATGTCAGTCAGCAGGAACGTCACCGTCCCTGCCGGCAGCTCCGCCCCGTCGTGCGCGCCCGGCGGGGTCGGCGATGGACGTGAGGCAACGACGCTGATCGTCGCGTCCGCAAAGCTCTCACTCAACACCACGGCGAGATCATCGGTCAGCAGCCGTTCCAGCTCCCGGGCCGTGCCGAACTGCCGGTACGACGCCGTGCCGGCCGCGCGAATACTGTCGATCATCGCCCGCAGCCCCGGCTCCTGATCTGGAG
>CBFGSY010000208.1:0-2918 GCA_965651545.1 uncultured bacterium
GGGCGGGGGGCCGCGCGCCGGGCCGCCCCACGACGCCGTCCTCCGTCTCGACCCGCACGAAGCCCTCGACGGGCTCGCCGGTGTTGGAGAGGCTGACCGCGATGGCTGCCCAGCCGCCGGACTCGAATCGACCGGCAACCAGCGTGCGCGCCTGGATGGTGACCGGGTCCGCGGCCAAGGCAGTCGCGGGCAGCATCGCGAGCAGGAGGGCAGCCAGGAGCAAGGCAGAAGCGGCGCGCGCGGCTACGGGTCGGTGCGTCATCTATCTCGTCGTGGCGGGTCAGCTGGCCTAACGGTAGACGCACGCACAACCCGCATGGTTGCATCGGGCACGAGTGGCCAAGTCGCAGGCGGGCCCGATGCTATAGTCGGCCGTCCGTTACGCGCCCGTTGAGGATCGGCTGCCGATGGAACCGACGGGAGCTCGCCTCCCGGATCTGCAGGTCCACCTCGAGCGGCAGATGCGCTCCCAGGAGCGGCAGCTCGCCGTGGTGCGGGCCACCATTGCCGGGGCAGCCCTGGTGGTGGTCGTCCTCCTCCGCGAGCAGCTGAGCTCATTCCCCTGGCTGGCCGGGCTGGCGGTGGCGGTCCTGGTCTACACGGGCTTCATCCTTGTCCTGGTCGGACGCTTCCCGGCCCGCGAGGTGGGCATCGTGGCCACCATGCTCGACATGGTGGTCGTCACGCTGGCCATCTACTTCGAGCCGGGGGCGCTGGACGGTTTCCTCTTCTACCTGCCGGTGATGCTCGGCGTCGCGCTGCGCTACGGATTGGCAGCATCGGTCTGGGCATCGCTGGTCATCGGCTTCATGTACGTGTCGGTGGTCCTGCTGGTCGCCCCCGCCGGGTCGGCGGCCCGCGAACTCCTGGGTATCCGCGTCCTGTACGTGGTGGGACTTGGGCTGGCGGCCGGACTGTTCGCGCGGGTGGCGATCGGGCGAGCCACTGAGAACGCGCGGCTGCAGCAGCGGCTGGAGGAGGAGGAGCGGGAGCGGCTGCGTCGCCGTGAGGCAGAGCTGCTCAGCCAGCTGGCCCGCGAGTTCGGCACGTCCCTCGACCGCAGGGAGACGACGCAGGCGATCGTGCGGGCGGCGGCTCCGCTGCTGGGCGACTTGACCTGGCTGTTGCTGGTCGACCGGGCCGATCCGGTCGATCCCGCATCACTGCGCCTCGTCCTGGCAGAGGCTGGCGGCAAGGACCCGGAACTGGTGCAGCAGCTGCGCGACCACCTGGCGCAGCGCCAGATTCGGATGGGCGAGGGCGTCACGGGCGGCGTGGCCGCTACCGTCACCCCGGTGCTGGCCGAGGCTCCGATGCAGGCCGAAGCCGGCGATCCGGATGGCGTGTCGGAGTTGGGACTGACCTCGCTGCTGGCGGTACCCATCGTCTGGCGGGGCACCGTTCGCGGCGTGCTGGCATCGGCCAGTACCGTTGGGCCGCGGCTGGGAGATGGTGAGGGGCGCCTGGCGGTGGCGATTGCCGAGCGGGCCGCGCCGGCGCTGGACAACGCCGCACTGTGGGCGGACCTGCAGGAGCAGGTGCGCCGCGAGCAGCGCGCTCAACGCATCAAGGATGACTTCCTGTCGATCGTCAGCCACGAGCTGCGGACGCCGCTGACCAGCATCCAGGGCTATGCCCAGCTGCTGGAGGCCAGGCTGCGCGACTCATCGGGTTCCAAGGAGCTCTCCCAGATGCGGGTCATCCGCTCGCAGGTGATGCGCATGCGGCGGCTCGTCGACGACCTGCTGGACGTGAGTCGCATCGATCGGCGCGGCGGCGTGAGCATCGAGCCAGAGCCGCTCGACCTGGCCGATGAGGTGCGCGAGGCGGCCGCCCGGACCGAACGCGAACACCCGCAGCGCCAGGTGACGGTCGAGGCGCCGGAGACGCTGCCGATCTCGGCCGATCGGGATCGCATCGGGCAGGTGCTGACCAACCTGCTCGACAACGCGGTCAAGTACTCGCCGGATGGCGGTCCGGTCACAGTCCAGGCGCGCGAGACCGCGGACGGCGCGCAGGTGAGCGTGCTGGACACCGGGATCGGCATCAGCCCCGAGCAGGCTGAGACCGTCTTCGACCGCTTCTTCCAGGCCGATGAGGACGCCGGGCGGCGATTCGGCGGCCTGGGGCTGGGGCTGTACATCACGCGCGCCATCGTGCACGCGCATGGCGGGGAGATCAGTGCGGCACCGAACGCAGAGGCTGGACGCGGCACCGAGATCCGCTTCAGCCTGCCACGCAGTGCGCGCGTGCCCGAGGCCTTCCGCCCCGTCACCGACGCTCCGCCCTCGTTTGTCACCCGCCGCCGCTAGACTCGGCCGATGCCCCCGGTTCGCCCCTTTCGGGCGGTCGTCTATGCGCCCGATCGCTTCGCCGAGCCCACCATCCCGCCGCGCATTCGCCTGCCCGACGAGCCCGGTCCGAGTGCAGCCGACGGTCGGCGCGTCACCGATCTGACGGATCTCGCCTGCCCGCCATACGACGTCATCAGCGGCGAGCAGCAGGTCGCCTTGTTGGCACGTCACAGCCACAATGCGATTCGCCTGGAGCTTCCACCCGATCCCGATCCGTACGCGGCGGCTTCCGCGACGCTGCGCGCATGGCTGGCTGACGGGACGTTGGAGCGACGGCTGGCGCCAGCGGTCTATTACTACGCGCACGGCTCGGCGGCCAACCCGGATGACCCCACGGTGCAGGCGGTGCTGGCCCGCGTGCTGCTCGAACCATTCGGCGACGACGTCCGGGCACACGAGCACACCATGCCCGGTCCAAAGGCGGATCGGCTTGCACACCTGCGAGCCAGCAGGAGCCAGGCGTCGCCGATCCTGGCGGTCTACTTCGACGGCAGCGAACGCTACCGGCACGTGATGAGCCGAGCCTGGACCGATGAGTGGCGTGCGCGGGACGCCGACGGCATC
>CBFGSY010000209.1:0-2911 GCA_965651545.1 uncultured bacterium
GACCGCTGTCGAGCAGCGCCAGCAGACCTTCGCGGGGGATGCGTAGCACCTCCACGTCCGTGACGGCACGGACCGATGCCTGGCGCTCCGTGCCCTGCAGCGCCGCAATCTCGCCCTGGATGGCGCCCGGGCCAACGTGCGCAAGCGGCTGTTCGGTCGCGCCCGCTCGCTTGGTGACCTCCAGCTCGCCGCTGACCACGACGAACATCGCATCGCCGGGATCGCCCTCTCGGATCAGCAGGTCGCCCGCGCTGAGGCCCTGCCGCTGGACGGTGGCAGCCAGACGCTCGAGGTCGGCATCGGCCAGGCCTGCGAAGAGGGGTGCGGCGCGGAGCGCCTCGATCGTCTCCACTTACAGGCCCGCCAGGTACTGGTGGACGAACTGGACCGCCATCGCGCCCTCGCCGACGGCACTGGCGATGCGCTTGACGGACCGATGACGCACGTCGCCTGCGCAGAAGACGCCGGGCAGGCTCGATTCGAGGAGGAACGGCTCACGTGTCATCCCCCAGCCCGCCGGCGGCCTCCCATCCTCTACCAGGCTTGAGCCGGTGAGCACGAAGCCACCCGGGTCGCGCAGCACGCTGCCCTCCAGCCACTCGGTCCTGGGCTGCTGCCCGATGAAGATGAAGAGCGCCGCCACCTCCACGTCCTCCTCGCCCTCCGGGCCGGCGATGGTCGCCCCGGTCAGGTGCGTCTCGCCGCGGACCTCGCTGATCGAGGAGCTGAGGCGAACCTCGATGTTCGGGATGGCCGCCATCTGGTCGATCAGGTACTGGCTCATACCCGAATTCTGTGATCCGCGAATGAGGACGAGCACACGCTTGGCGTAGCGCGACAGATAGACCGCTGCCTGACCGGCCGAGTTGCCGCCGCCCACGACCCCCACCTCGGCGTCGCGATACAGCACGGCTTCGGTCGTGGCTGCGCCGTAGTAGATGCCCGCCCCAGCCAGCTCGGCGGCGCGGGGAAGCTCGAGCTGCCGGTAGCTGACTCCGGTGGCGACCACGACCGTCTGGCAGCTGATCTCCGATCCGTCGGCGATCGTGACCACGCGGTAGGGATCCTCGCGCCGAATGCCAGACACGTCCTGCGGGGAGAGGATCTCGGCACCCAGCCGGCGCGCCTGCGCCAGCGCCCTGCGCGCCAGGTCGCCGCCGGTGAGGCCGGCCGGGAAGCCAAGGTAGTTTTCTATCCGGCTGGTGGTCCCGGCCTGGCCGCCGGGCGCCTCGCGCTCCACCAGGATCGTCTTCAGGCCCTCGCTTGCCCCGTAGACCGCCGCCGCCAACCCAGCCGGGCCGCCGCCCACGATGACCAGGTCGTAGAACGGCAGGGCCGCGCGCATCTGCAGCCCCACGCTCTCGGCGATATCGCGGGTCGCCGGCTCGCGCAGGACGTTGCCGTCCGGGAAGATGACGATCGGAACCGAGGGATCGATCGGCCCGACCTCGGGGTGCGACTCGAGCAGGGTGGCCGCCAAGCGGCGGCCCTCGTCATCCTCTTCCGGATCGACCCACGAATAGGGCACCTGGTTGCGCGTCAGGTAGTCGCGGATGATGTGGCCGCCGGGCGCCCAGCGTCCGGCCAGCAGGCGCAGTCCCTCGAATGCCGGCCGATGGTTCGCGCTCCAGTCAGCCAGCAGGTCATCGGTGATCGGGTAGAGGCGCTCCTCCGGCGGGTCCCAGGGCTTGAGGATGTAGTGGTCGAGCGCGATCTCGTTGATGGCCTGGATGGCGACGTCGGTATCGGCATAGGCGGTCAGCAGCACGCGCTTGGCATCCGGCTGCAGCTCGATCGCCTGGGCCAGGAACTCGATGCCGGTCATGACCGGCATGCGCTGGTCGACGATGAACAGGCCGATGGCGCTGCCCCGCACCGTCAGCTGGCGGACGGCCTCGAGGGCCTCGTTACCGGACGGCGCGGCCACGACCCGATAGTCCTTCCCGTACCGCGCGCGCAGGTCGCGCTCGATGGCACGCAGGACCGGGACGTCGTCGTCGACGGTAAGGATGACGGGCTTGGGGCCGGCCATGACGAGTGGAGTCTACGGTCTGTAGCATCCGCCCATGGAGCCGTCCGAGCGGGCCGATCTCGTAATCGTCGGCGGCGCGATCATCGGCAGCTCGGTCGCGACCTTCCTCGCAATGCGCCCGGACTGGGCGGGGCGCATCGTCGTGGTGGAGCGAGACCCAACGTACCGCACCGCATCGACCACCCTGTCGGCCGCCTCCATCCGCCTGCAATTCAGCACGCCGCTCAACATCGAGATCAGCCGCTTCGGCGTCCAGCTCATCAAGGAGCTCGACCGATGGCTGGGCATCGATGGCGCTCCGCCACAGGAGATCGACTTCATCGAGGGCGGCTATCTCTTCCTCGCCACGTCATCCGGCCAGTCGATCCTGCAGGCGAACCACGCGATCCACCGCGAGCACGGGCTGCAGGTGGCCCTGCTGGATCCGGACCAGCTCCGCGACCGGTTTCCGTGGCTGGAGGTCGACGGCCTGGCGGCAGGTTCGCTGGGACTGGCGGATGAGGGCTGGTTCGACGCCTATGCCCTGCTGCAGGCCTTCCGCCGCAAGGCACGCTCGTTAGGCGTCGAGTATGTGACCAGCACGGTCGAGGCCGTGGAGCGCGACGGGGCGACGCTGCTTGGCGTGCGGCTGGCCGATGGCCGGCGGATCGCGAGCGAACGTGTGGTCAACGCGGCCGGGCCACGGGCCGCGGAGATCGCGGCCATGGCCGGGCTGGACCTGCCCGTCCATCCCCGGAAGCGCAACGTGTACCACTTCGACTGCCGCGAGCGGCTGGGGCCGACGCCGCTGGTCATCGCGCCGTCGGGCGTCTACTTCCGGCCGGAGGGCGAGTCCTGGATCGCCGGCTACTCGCCGCGCGCTGGGGAGCCGGACCCGGA
>CBFGSY010000210.1:0-2791 GCA_965651545.1 uncultured bacterium
CGATCGGTCCATCCCGATGTGCGCCACCCAGACGGCAGCCAGCAGCTGCAGCCAGGGCGTGCCAGTCCAGAAGCCGATACCGAACGCAGCGACCGCACGGACCAGGTTGTGACCGGCGTTGTAGGTGATGGCGCCCAGCCGGGGCCCGCCCAGGTAACCGACCATCGAGAGGTCGATGGCAAAGAGCAGGGGCAGTCCCAGCAGCCAGTTGCCGCCGAGCGCCAGGTAGGCGATGACCCCGGTCAGGAACAGAGCGACCTGCTCAGCGCGCAGGATGAGCTGGACTACTCCCACCGGAACAGGACCACGGCCAGCACGAAGGTGATGACCAGCCAGACGCCCATGCCGAGCAGCTGGCCGGTGAGGGAGGTGAGCGCGGCCCCTTCATTGACGATGCTGCGCAGCGCCTCGTTCACGTAGGTGAGCGGCATGAACTGGGTGACGCCCCGCAGAAACTCGGGCATCGCCTCGCGCGGGAAGAAGACTCCGGAGAGGAACATCATCGGCAGGCTGACCAGGTTGGCGACCGGCGCCGCCTGGTCCTCGTTCTTCGCCCAGCCGGCGATCGCGAACCCCACCGCCAGGAAGATGGCTGAGCCGATGAGCACGATCACCAGCAGCGTCGCGTAGTCACCAACCATCTGCAGCCCGAACCAGAGGCCGACCCCGAACAGGATCGCGACCTGCACGATGCCGATGATCAGCCGCGACAGCACTTGCGCGGACAGGAAGTAGGCCGGCGACGTTGGCGTGGCGAACAGGCGACGCAGGGCGCCCGTCCGCTTGAGCTGCACGAAGCCAAACGCGACGCCGAACAGGCCCAGCTGCATGATCGTCATGCCCACGATGCCCGGCACCAGGAAGTCGATGTACCCCAGGTCGCGCGTCTCGATCGACGCGAACTCCACCGGTGCGGCGAATCCTCCGGACCCACCGCCGCCGGCGGCGGGTGCGAACAGCGCCTGACCCACCGCCTGCTGCAGCAGTCCCTGGCTGACCTGCGCCTGGGCAGGATCGGCGTTGCCGGCGTAGGCCACCAGCCCGGACGCGGTCCCCGGGGCTGGTGGGGCCCATCCCTGCGGGATGACGATCACGAAGTCCCGCTCGCCTTGTTCCAGGGCATTCAGCTCCGCGGCCTGCTCACCGCTGTGGAGGATCAGGTAGACCACCCCCTCCAGGCGCTGACTGAGGGCCGCGCTGGCCTCGTTCGCGGCCTGGTCGACGATGCCGACGTCCAGCTCGGTCGTCCCCTCGAAGTTCAGGACGCCGAAGATGAGCATGATGATGAGCGGCAGCACCAGGCTGAAGAAGACGGCCGCCCGATTGCGCACGAACATCTTGACGCTGGCGATGAACAGCACCCACAGGATTTCGAGGCGCATCGGCTACTCGTCCTCCCGCAGGTCTCGACCGGTCAGGTCGATGAAGACGTCCTCCAGGTTGGCGAGGCGCTCCACCCGCTCCTTGGTGAACCCGCGCGACAGCAGTGAGTCGATCAGTGCCTGTGGCGTGTCCAGCGCCACGATCCGGCCGTGATCCATGATCGCCACCCGATCGCAGAGCTCCTCCGCCTCCTCCATGTAATGCGTGGTCAGCACGATCGTGTGGCCGCGCGAGGCGAGCTCGCGGACCACGCCCCACAGGTGACGGCGCGCCTGCGGATCCAGACCTGTCGTCGGCTCGTCCAGGAACAGGATGGCGGGGTCATTGACCAGGGCCGACGCGATGCTGAAGCGCTGCTTCTGCCCGCCGGAGAGCGTCCGCACATGTGACGCTGCCTTGTCGGTCAGCTCCACCTCGGCAAGCAGCGTCATGGGATCCGGGCGGGAGCCGTACAGGTGGCCGAACAGGTCGAGCAGCTCGATCAGGTTGAGCTCATCGAAGAAGCTCGACGCCTGGAGCTGGATGCCGATGCGCGCCTTGACGCCTCGCGGGTCACGTGTGACGTCGATGCCCGCCACGACGGCGCTGCCGGAGTCGATACTGCGCATCCCCTCGATCATCTCGAGCGTTGTCGTCTTGCCGGCACCGTTCGGGCCGAGGATGCCGAACACCTCACCGGCCACGACCTCGAACGAGACACCGTCGACAGCCTGCAGCGACCCGTACCGCTTCCGCAGGTCGGTGGCGACCAGCACCGGGGCGCCGGTATCGGGCGCAGCGGGGCGGGTCCTGGTCTCGGTCACGGGACGCTGATCCTAGCCGGTCGTTGCGGCGAATGCCGGGAGGATTGGTTTCGCCAAAACGCACGTGGAACGCGCTTAGCCAGCAGCTGTGGCTGGAAATCCTGCCAAATCTGCGTCAGGCGGCGAAATGGCAGCAACTCGTTGTCAAATCGCATCCCAGCCGCAAATTTGGCAACCGATCGCGCGATTGCGATGCCTAACGTCGCTCACGCTGCGATTTGGCAGAAACCCGCCAAGCGGACGGCCCATCAGGGGAGCAGCGAGCGGTAGAGCTCCACCGTCCGATCGGCGATCGTCTCCCAGCTGAACTCGGCAACCGCCCGCTCGCGCCCGGCGCGGCCCATCCGCTCGCGCAGCTCCGCATCGGCCATGAGGCGGTTGACCGCCGCGGCAAGGTCGCGCTCGAAGGCCTGGGCGTCAACCGGCGTCATCGGGTCATCCGCGCGCAGCGCAACCGGCACCAGCAACCCCGTCACCCCCTCGACGACCACCTCCGGGATGCCGCCGACCGCGCTGGCCACGACCGGCCGGCCGCACGCCATCGCCTCCAGGTTGATGATGCCGAATGGCTCGTAGACCGATGGACAGACGAAGAGCGCCGCATG
>CBFGSY010000211.1:0-2773 GCA_965651545.1 uncultured bacterium
GCATTTCGTCGCCTGCCACGTCCTTCATCGGCTCTTGGCGCCAAGGCATCCACCGAACGCCCTTAGTAGCTTGACCTAACGCACTCACGCGGCTAGCACGAGGCTGGCCCGATGTGCGCGGTCCGTCCCGCACGGCAGTCAGCCGTGCGAGCGTCGGAAAATCCTCGACGAAATCGATGCTTCCAGTCTTCGGTTTTTAAGGTTTCAGCGGTTGGTCCGCTGACCGATGGGCACGACAACGTCGCACGCAGCGGTCAGGGGACCGGTCCATTCTGGGGTTTTCACACAGATCGCGAGACGACCTGGAGGGGTCACCTCGCGAGAGTCCATGGAGTGTATCAAAGCCGCCCAGCACGGTCAAGGCGGCCCACCCCGGCCAGCGGTCTCGTTTCGGCCTCCTCCTGCGCCGATTCTGGCCATATTCCCGTCAGCCGGCAGCCATGTCACGTTCGGCGCCCAGATCCTGGCCAGATCGGTCGCGAGGAGGCAGCCTGGCGAGAATCGTCGGTTCACGCACGCTCGCGGCGGGGAGGCCGCGAGGGCCGGTTCTGACTTAGCTGCCGCTGGAGGCAAATCTGGCAGGAATCAGCCGGGCCGCGGGTTCGCCGGGTCGCGGGCCGCAGGGAGTGGTGGAGATGAGGGGACTCGAACCCCTGACCCCCTCCTTGCAAAGGAGGTGCTCTCCCAGCTGAGCTACATCCCCATCGCTGGCCAGGTCATCGTAGCAGCCGAGCTCAGCGGAAGACGATCGTGCGGCCGGCATGGATCAGGACCCGATGCTCGGCATGCCAGCGGACGGCGCGCGAGAGCGCCAGGCACTCGACGTCGCGGCCGACGCGAGCCAGCTCCTCGGGGCCGTGCGCGTGATCGACCCGCGCGACCTCCTGCTCGATGATCGGTCCTTCGTCGAGCTCGGTCGTCACGTAGTGAGCGGTGGCGCCGATGAGCTTGACGCCACGCTCGTGGGCCTGGTGATACGAGCGCGCGCCCTTGAACGACGGCAGGAACGAGTGGTGGATGTTGATCGCCCGTCCGGCGAGGGCGTCGCAGGCCTCCGGCCCGAGGACCTGCATGTAGCGCGCGAGGACGACCAGATCTGCCCGTTCCCGCTCGACCAGGTCGAGGATCGCCCGATCCCGCTCGTCGGCGCTGGCCTCCGTGCCCGGCAGGTTGCGGTAGGCGACGCCATAGGTCGCGGTCAGCGCGGCGAGGTCGTCGTATGGCGAGGCGACGGCGACGATCTCGGCCGACAGGCCATCCGTCTGCCATCGGTAGAGCAGGTCATTCAGGCAGTGGCCGAGCCGCGAAACGAGGACCAGGACGCGTGGCCGCACCTTCGTATCGAACAGCTGCCAGCGCATCTCCCATTCGTCGGCAATGGGCTGGAAGGCATCGGTCCAGGCGGCCAGGTCGCCGCCCTCTTCGGCGGCGAAACGCACGCGCATGAAGAACGCTCCGGCCGAGGCGTCGCCGAACTGATGGCTGTCGATGATGTTGGCGCCACCACCGGCCAGCGCGCTGGCGACGGCATGCACGATTCCGCGCCGATCCGGACACGAGAGGCTGAGGATGAATTCGTCGGCGGGAACGCGCTCGTTCACTATGGCGGGGTCAGCCGGCGGCGCGGCTCGGGCGGCAACGGCTCCCCGGCCGGCCAGGCCACGCGCTCGACGACCGCGATCGGCGTCTGCTCGCGCGACTGGCCGAGCGGGTTGTCGGCGAAGAGGCGGCGAACCAGCTGGCGGTCGAGGCCGGGGCTGGCGCCCAGCACGTTGCAGCCGGCGTCATTGGCGTCGATCACCGCCACGGGACGGTCGAGCGCAGCCGCCAGCCGGCGGGCCTCACCATTCGGGTCGCGCGGGCCGAGCGTCGCCGACTCGTTGTAGGGCGGGATCGTGTAGCTGGTCGGCCCGTCGATGGCCGCCGCCTGCGGACCGGCGATCCGGTAGAAGAGGCCGTGGACGCCAAACGGCTTGGTCACGCCGCTGACCGCCGCCGCCAGCAGGATCCGCGGGGCGCCGACCTCATCGATGGCCAGCTGCATGGTCTCAGCGGTGCCAAGGCCGATGCCGTAACCCGGCCTGGTCACGAAACGGACCAGGAAGCGGGCCAGCCGGCCGGGGTGGATGTCGACCATGCGATGCGATCGGCCTTGGGTGATGGCTACCATCCGCTCGCTGACGGCGACCAGCGCCACGTCGGGGCTGAGCGGGGTCGCATAGCGTCGGGCGACCTCGGCCGCGTCATCGGTGGCGGTCACCAGGTGGGTGCGCACCGGCCGACGGGCGTAGACCACGCCATCGATGGCGGCGTGCAGCTCGCGTCCGTCGTTCGGCTGATCCAGGATGCCCATCGGGCGCTCAGCGCCATCGGCCTGCAGTCGCTGCGAATCTGACATCGGCGCGCGCTCCGGCCGCTCGAGGGATGAGGTGGTGGGCGTTTCTGGACTCGAACCAGAGACCTCTGCCTTATCAGGGCAGTGCTCTAACCAGCTGAGCTAAACGCCCCTCGGGAGGCGGCATCGTAGCAGAAACGAAGAGCCGTCCCGGGAGGGACGGCTCGCTAGCCTTGACGGCTGAAGAGTGACAGGAACCCGCGTAGCTAGCGGGATTCAGGTCTCGATGGCGAGGACGATCCGATCCCCGCTTGCGCGGGTGCCGTCCCCCTCGCGGGACAGCGCTGAATGATCGGTCGATCGACCTGGAAGGTTCGGTCCTCCGGCGAACCGGCGGACCAGGCACTCCCTAGAAAGGAGGTGATCCAGCCGCACCTT
>CBFGSY010000212.1:0-2719 GCA_965651545.1 uncultured bacterium
TGCTCTCCAAGCTCGCGGCCTGGGTCGAGCTGACCGGCCGCGGGGTGGTCTTGCTCGGCGGGTTCTTCATCCTGCCCTTCGCCTGGGGCGTGTGGGCGGAACGGCGGAGGCGGGAGCTTGCTCCATTCCTCGCCTACTTCGCGGCCATGTTCGTGGCCATGGGGCTGGTCTTCACGTTCCACGCTCCGAAGGGAGCGTTCTACCACTCGGCCGGCGGATGGCTTCCATTCGCACTCCCCCTTGCCGTCGCCTCGCTGCCTGGGGCGGCATCGGCCGCTGGTCGCTGGTGGCCGTTCCTGCGGCGGACCGCGACGCATCGGTTCCTGCTGGTTGCCGGGCTGGTCGGCGCGGTTGTCCTGTCGCTGGTCGGATCGGCGGTGCTGGTCGGCCAGTGGCGGCTGGCGCATGACCGACTGGCGCAGGCGGCAACCTTCCTCCAGGAGCGCGACGCGACGGCCGATCGGGTGCTCGCCTACGATCCGGCGGCGCTGCACGCCATGACAGGGAACCCCGGCGTCGCCCCGCCATTCGACCCATTCCGGGTCATCGGGCAGGTGGTCGAGGCGTACGACATCCGCTGGGTGGTGGTCACCCTGGGACCGGGCGAGAGCCGGGACCCGCTGGGACTGTGGGATGGCGCATCGGCGACCGACTCACGTGGTGAGTCGCCGTCATTCCTGCCGGCCGAACCTGCCTTCGAGAGCGTGGGCGTGCGTGTCTACGAGGTCGTCCCCTAGGACCGTGCGGATTCGGGACTGGTACTTCCGGCGCCCTTAGTACTGTTGACCACTGGCAACTTGCGCCGACAGGATGGTTGCGAGGTCCGGTACTACGCCGTGACCCGTACCCCTTGAGAGTGCAGCCTTGCCAAAGTCCGCCACGGCCGGGGCGCCGGCCATCAGCTTCGAGCGAATCCACGCGCAGGCGAACGACAGCGTTCGTCGCGACGCGCGGCGCGTTCGCGATCTTGCCGATCGTTTTCGGGGGGAGTATCGCGAGCGCCTCGAGAACTGGATGCGACTTCGGGCGCGGGTGGATGGGCACCGTCAGACGGATGCGAGTGGCACCCCGGCCACCGAGCGGCTGCGAGGCCGCCTGGAGGATGAGGGCCGCGAGCTGGGATCGCTGCAGGCCCGGCTCAAGCGGCTAGACGTGGCCGCTCGCCAGCTGGAGCTGGTGGCGGGCTACCTGGCGAGCACCGACAACCACATCACCGAGCCGACGCTGACCGACTCGGACGAACCACATGCCGCCGGCCCGATGCGCATCGTCCAGGCCCGCGAGGCGGAGCGCCAGCGCCTGGCCGAAGAGATTCACGACGGACCGGCCCAGGTCCTGACCAGCGCCATCTTCCAGGTCGAGTACCTGGACCGCGTGTTCGACGGCTCCCCCGAGACGGCCCACGCGGAGCTCACCTTCCTGCGCACCATGCTCCGCGACGGGCTGGACGAGGTGCGCGAGTTCATCGCCGAGCTGCGGCCACCGGCCGTGGACGTCGGCCTCGCCACCGCCCTCCACGAGCAGGGCAAGGACTTCGCAAGCCGACACGGGATCGCGGTCGACGTGTCGGTCAACGGTATCGACGGGCACCTGACGCCCGATGAGAAGGCAGCGGTCCTTCGCATCGTGCAGGAAGCCCTCCAGAACGTGCGGAAGCACTCGGCAGCCAGCCAGGTGCTCATCGGCGTGGAGGGTGGGGAGCTCGTCATCGGCGACAACGGACGCGGCTTCGACGTGATGCGCCTGGCCTCGGGGGCCAGTCGCAACTTCGGGCTGCAGTTCATGCGCGAGCGGGCGGAGCTGATGGAGTCGACGCTCCGCATCGAGTCGCGGCAGGGGGAGGGGACGCGGATTCTGCTGCGTCTCCCAGAGCGCTAGCAGAGTTCACGAACCCGGAGGCTTCAAACCATGGCAACCTCGACAACAACCAAGACCGATGAGCGGACGAAGGTGAAGGAGGAGAACGTGGAGCAGGCGACGCAAACGGCCGATGGGACCGCCGGCACGGCCACCCAGGAGCGGCGGCGTGGCGGCGACCGGCGAGCAGCCGGCTCGAAGACGCGGGTCATCATCGTGGACGGCCACACCCTGTTCCGGCGGGGAGTGCGCAACATCCTCGAGCTCGAAGATGACATCGAGGTCGTGGGCGAGGCCGGCAGCGGCCGCGAGGCGATCTCGGTGGTCGAGGAGCTGACCCCCGACGTCATCCTGATGGACCTGTCACTGCCTGCTCCCAACGGCATCGAGACGACGCAGCGCATCAAGCGCGAGCTGCCGCACACCGGCGTCATCGTGCTGGCGCCGAATGACGACGAGGACCAGCTGTTCGACGCCATCAAGGCCGGCGCGGCCGCCTACGTCTTGAAGGACATCGACCCGACCGACCTGATCGCCATCATCCGGCGCGTCCGGTCCGGCGAGTACCTGATCAACGACAAGGTCTTCTCCAAGCCCGCCGTCGCCTCGCGCGTCCTAAAGGAGTTCCGCGAGTTGGCCGTCTACGGCTCCGAGGCGCAGCCGATCTTCGCGCCGCTCTCACCTCGCGAGGTGGAGATCCTGGACAACATCGCCCAGGGCATGACCAACAAGCAGGTGGCATACGCCCTCTCCATTTCCGAGCAGACGGTGAAGAACCACATGTCGTCGATCCTGCGCAAGCTGTCGGTCAACGACCGCACGCAGGCCGTCGTCTACGCGATGCGCCAGGGCTGGATCAAGA
>CBFGSY010000213.1:0-2667 GCA_965651545.1 uncultured bacterium
ACCATGGCGACGATCGTCACCATGCCCAGCGCGATGATGACGACCACCTGCCCGCGCTCGTGATCTAGTCGATGAAGGATCCGTCGCATCTGCTTGTCTCTTTCCTGTGCCGGCTCAGAAGTCCGGGTTCGTGAATTCCACCCCCTGCCGGGTGGTTGCCTCGAGATGGAGCGTGCCAACCAGGTTGCTGATGATCGGCGTGGCGGCCGTGAAGTCGTAGCCGACCGTCACCTCGGCGTAGCAGCCCAGTTCGACGGGTGCAGCGCACTCGGTCCCGTCGAGAGTGGGATCAAGGAAGCTGATCTCAATCTCCCCCTCGGCATCGCGGCACGGATCGAGCGGATCGGCGTTCCAGTTGACGCACACCGACGCCGCACTGGCATCTGCCTCCGAGCCGATGGTGGCGCATGTCTGGTCCACGATCCCGACCCTCACCGCCTCGCGAGCGGCATTCGCGATCGTGTTGTAGGCGTAGACGGCGCGCCCGAGGTCGAAGATGCCCATCAGCAGCAGGATCAACAGCGGGAGCGCCAGGGCGAATTCCACCAGCGACTGGCCACGGCTGTGCCTGCGTCCCTTGAACAGCTTCATCCGGACACCTGGATGTCGGTGGTGCACGCGATCTGCTGACCGGCCACCTGGTTCTGGCTCGTGATCACGTAGTTGCCGTTGGGCGGTCGCGTGACGATGACCGATCCGGTGAATCCGGCCGTCCCCTGGTACACCGCGGGCGCCGAGTTGACGCGCAGCCCGAACAGCTCAGGCACGGTGCAGAGGTCCTCCTCATCCGGCGGCGACGCGGAGGCGCTCGCCTCAGGCAGCACCGGGACGTCGTTGATCAGGCCGCCCTTGACCGGGAACTCGGCCAGCGCGCTGATCGGCATGGGGTTGCCCAGGATCGAGCCGACCAGCGGCGTCAGGAACGTGAAATGGCAGGTCATGGAAACCTGCGCGTGATCCCCGACCTCATACGGATCGGCCGTCGGAGTGCCGGCCTGGTTGATGAAGACGGGATCCGGAACGTCCGCCTCATCCCAGCTGCCGCCGCCCGCCGGAGCGCAGTTGATCGCCTGCATGTCCTGAAGGACCTGCTCGCGGTAGACGTCCTGGAGCGCTATCCAGTCCGGATCGTTCCAGCCCTGTGGGTTGAAGCCCGCTTCGTTGGCGGCGATCCGCACCGCGTTGTTCAGCCCGACCCAGCCGAAGAAGACCCGGCCAAAATCGATCGCCAGCATCAGCAGCAGGATGAGGACGGGCAGCATGATCGCCATCTCGACCAGTGCCTGGCCGCGGGCGTTCGAATGGCGACGACGGAAGGGCAATGTCATTCGCCCTTCAGTCTTTGCGCGTCACCTTGCGGTGGCCCTTGCAACCCACGAGGCGATTGTCCCGAGACCCCATGGGACCTTTGTTCAGCCGGGAGCGCCTCGCACGGGCTCCTGCTCGGATACGGTCGCTGAGGCGTCCGCGGCCATCTCGGCGGGCAGCGTGAGGGTGATAGTCGTCCCGCCTCCCAATCGGCTGTGCAGGCCGATGTCGCCGCCCATCGCCCGCAGCAGGCCGCGCGCCGCGTACAGGCCGACGCCGCTGCCATCGGGAGCCAGCCGGCGCGCGTCTCCGGACCGATAGAACTGCTCGAAGGCGTGTTCCTGGGTCGCCTCGTCCATACCTGCCCCCTCGTCCGCGACCTCGATGCGGGAGACCAGCTGGTCGCCCGGCTCACCCTTGGCCGACGCGGAGAGGCCCACACGGACGAGCGAGCCTGGCTGGCTGTACTTCACCGCGTTGTCGAGCACCGCCCACAGCGCCTGCTCCAGGCGGTCGGGGTCCCCGACCGCAAGGTGCTCCGGTCCGTCGTCCACCAGCTCGAACCGCCGGTCGGCCCGCAGCGCCTCCCACGTGCGCCGCACGATCGGCTCCACGCGGAAGACGTCCTGCGCCGGTGTCAGCGCGCCGACCTCGAGCCGCGAGGCGACCAGCAGCTGGCTGACCATGCGGCGGAGGCGCTCGGCCTGGTGAGCGATCGTCTCCAGGTCCGCGCGGGCCGTGTCATCGAGCGCCGGCGACTCGCGCAGCTCGGCGGCCAGGGCCCGGATGCTGGTGAGCGGCGTCTGCAGGTCATGGGTGACGCCGCGCAGGAAGTCGGTCTGGATGGCCGCCATCCGGTTCAGCTCGTCCGCCTGCATCCGAACGGTCGCGTACAGGAGCGCGTGGTCGATGGCGGTCGCTGCCTGCAGCCCCACCAGGCCGAAGAGGTCCAGCTCCGATGGAGTCGGGTCCGGACGTCCCTCCCACAGCGCGAAGAGGACCGCGGCCAGGCTCTCGCCGGCCGACGCATCGACCACGACGAAGGCTCCCCATGGACCGATGGCATGACGGCTGCGTACCTGCTCCCAGCCATCGACCGGGGCCTCGGTGGCAGCGGCCCAGCGGTGGAGGTCGCTCAACGGCTCTGGCGGCACAGAGGGGTCGTCGCTGTAGACGCCGGCCTCCAGCAGGTTGCCGCCGGTCGCGCGCAGCACGGCCAGCTGCCACGTCGGGTCGCCGGTGACGCGACGGGCGGTGCTCACCACGCTGGCAGCCACCTGCACGGCCGTGCCGGTGATGGGGGCGGCGCCGAGGGCTGCCGCCAGCGAAGCGATCTGCCGGTATCGCTCGTCCAGTGCG
>CBFGSY010000214.1:0-2640 GCA_965651545.1 uncultured bacterium
TCCGCACTGGAGCTGGTCTCGGCGGTGGCGGGCCTCGAAGGTGAGCAGGGCCTCGAGGCTCTGGCCGGGGTGCTGACGGGCGAGGCGGCGGTGACCATCGGCGCCGAGGGGCAGGGCATGGTTGCCGGCGACATGGTGAACACCGCTTCGAGGCTCCAGTCCGCAGCCCCGCCGGGCACCATCCTTGTGGGCGAGTCCACCCAGCGGGCGGCCTCGGGCGCGATCGCGTTCGAGGAGGTGGGCACCCAGGACCTCAAAGGAAAGGAAGCGCCGGTGCGGGCGTGGCGCGCGGTGGCGGTCGTGGCCCGGCGCGGTGGCCAGGGGCGAGCGGCGGCCTTGGAGCCACCGTTCGTGGGGCGGGATGAGGAGCTGCGGCTGCTGAAGGACCAGTTCCACGCCACCGCCCGCGAGGGGAAGCCGCGGCTGGTGACGGTCGTTGGCCAGGCCGGTATCGGCAAGAGCCGGCTGGCGTGGGAGCTGGAGAAATACCTGGACGGGGTCGTCGAGACAGTGCTGTGGCACGAGGGCCGCTCCCCGTCCTACGGCGAGGGCATCAGCTACTGGGCGCTGGCGGAGATCGTCCGCGGCCGAGCCGGCATCGCCGAGTCGGAGGACCCGAATGCGGCACGTACCAAACTCACCGAGGCGCTTGACGGAATGTCCCTGGAGCCCGCCGAGCGACGCTGGATCGAGCCCCGGCTGACGGGACTGCTGGGCCTGGATGAGCTCCCCGGCGAGACTCGCGAGGAGCTCTTCGCGGCCTGGCGCACCTACTTCGAGCGATTGGCCCAGCAGTCGACCGTGATGCTGGTCTTCTGGGACCTCCAATGGGCCGATCAAGGCCTGCTCGACTTCCTGGAGCATCTGCTGGTCTGGGCACGGACCTCCCCGATCTTCGTGCTGGCCGAGGCGAGGCCCGAGCTCTTCGAGCGTCGCCCGGGCTGGGGCTCGAACGTCCGCAGCGCGACCTCGATCCACCTGGAGCCGCTGGCTGAGGCCGACATGCGCCGGCTCCTGGCGGGAGTGGCGCCGGGGCTGCCCGAGCAGGCGGTGAGGGCCATCGTGGAGCGGGCCGAGGGAGTGCCGCTCTACGCGGTCGAGACGATCCGCATGCTCATCGATCGCGGATCGCTTGTGTCGGATGGCGCCCAGCTCTCACTGGCGGGCGAGCTGCCGTCGCTGGCGGTACCGGAGACGCTGCACGCCCTCATTGCCGCCCGCCTCGATGCCCTGGCACCCGAGGAGCGGGCAATCGTCACCGACGCGGCGATCCTCGGCCTCAGCTTCACGGTTCCGGCTCTGGAGTCGATCAGCGGCATCCGGGGCGAGGCGCTGGCCGCGCACCTGGATGCGCTCGTCAAGCGGGAGATCCTGGTCCTGGACGTCGATCCTCTATCCGCAGAGCGTGGCCAGCATCGGTTCATCCAGGGTGTCGTGCGCGAGGTGGCGTACCAGTCGCTGGCCAAGCGGGATCGGCGTGCCAAGCACGTGGCCGCGGCGCGCTACTTCGAGTCGCTGGGCGACGACGAGCTGTCGGGCGTCCTGGCCAGCCACTACCTGGCTGCCTATCGGTCCAGTCCCTCCGGCGACGAGGCCGATGCCTTGGCGGCACAGGCACGCGTGGCTCTGCGCGCGGCTGCAGACCGGGCAACCGCCCTTCATGCGCCGGTTGGCGCCCTTGATTACCTCCAGCAGGCGCTGGAGGTGGCGAGTGACCCGCTGGAGCAGGCCGCCCTTCACGAGCGCGCTGCCGCGGCTGCTACCACGGTTGCTCGCTTCGAGGTCGGTGACGATCACGCCAGGAAGGCCGAGGAACTCTACGCCACGCACGGCGATCGCCTGGGGGTCCTGCGGAGCAGAACGCGGCAGGCGCAGACCAAGCTCGCCGAGCACGGTGATCAGGCCGCCATCACGATCCTCCAGCGGGCGCTCGCCGACGTCACGGATCTCCCGCCCTCCGCGGAGATGGCCAGCGCCCAGGCGGAACTGGCCCGGACGCTGATGCTCCAGGGATCAGCCGATGCCCTGGTCTGGTGCGAGCGCGTCCTCGAGAACCCCAGGGTCACGAATCAGAGCGTGCTCGTACACACGCTGATCACCAAGGGCGCGATCCTGGTGGCCACCGGACGGGGCACCGAGGCAGAGGCGGTCCTCCGCGGAGCGTTGGCCATTGCCGACCGGCTGGGTGAACCGATGGCGATGCTGCGAGCACGAAACAACCTCATGGGCGTCATCGACGCGTACGGGACGCCGGCTGCAGTGGAACTGGCGCGTGAGATTTTCGAGATCGCGCAACGGTACGGCGAGCGTACCTGGGGCCTTCAGGCAATCGGCAGTGGCTTCACGAGCAGCTTTGAAATCGGTCGATGGGACGACTGGTGGGAGGAGGCGCGTGCGGCGCTGCCAGATGCCTCAGGCTTCTATCGGGGCTGGTTCAAGGCCGAAGAGGCTCGCAGGCTGGCGTACCGGGGAAGGTTGGAAGAGGCCGAACGAATTCACAGCGAGCTCCTGACGGAGCCGGCGATTCGGGACAGCGCACAGGCCATGGCGGCCAGCGGTGGCTTGGAAGCAGAGATCCGCATGGCACAAGGCCGGTGGACCGATGCCTTCGACGCGTCTCGTCGCGGGTGGAACCAGCAC
>CBFGSY010000215.1:0-2635 GCA_965651545.1 uncultured bacterium
GCCGCACGGAACGTCGCGGAGACGGGGTACTTCGGATTCGGTTCATAGGGGGAGCTCGTGGACACATTGACGATGGCGCCGCCACCGGACGCGCTCAGGTGCGGGGTGACGATCTGGGCCATCCGGATGACGCTGAGGAGGTACAGCTCATAGCCCTCGAGCCAGTCATCCTCGGAGATCTCCAGCACCGGCGCCCGCTGAGCGTGGCCAGAGCTGTTGACGACGACGTCGATCCGGCCGTAGGCGGTGAGCGCGAGATCCGTGACGGCGGCAAGATCCGAGGCCGAGCGATTAGAGCCTGTGAGGCCGACGCCGCCGAGGCTCTTTGCAAGCTCAGCGGCGCTGCCGGACGGAGAGAGGGCGGCGATGCCATACCCGTCCGCCGCCAGGGCCCTGAGGGCAGCGGCTCCGATACCCCGACCGCCGCCGATCACGATGGCAACGCGTTCGGGCGCGTTCATGGGCCCTCGGCCGCTGAGCCAAGGTCGGCGTAGTGCTGGACGAGCCTGTCCATGGCGAGTGCAGAGAGCTCCGCCGCCTCGGCAAAGTCGATCTTGTCCCCCGCCGACGCCGAGATGTAGAAGCCGTCCGTGAGCGCGCGACCAAGCATGACGATCTTCCGCGCCAGGTCGGGCTCCGCCTTCAGCGCTGCAGGCGGAAGTCCCGGCGTGACCGCTTCGACCATGAGCTCGTACATCTCCTCGCGCACTTCGAGATACTTCTGCCGGGCCGCATTGCCCTCCAGCCGCTTCTCCAGGGCAAAGAGCAGGCCGATGATCCAGAACGCCTCCTGGGCATTCGCGGGGTCAGCCGAATTGGCCGCGGAGCCGGCGATGCTCGTGCGGAGAATGACCCTGTTGTCGGGTCCCTGATGACGCAGCTTCCAGTTCTCGAAGCAGTAGTCGATCAGTGCCGCGAACAGGCCCTCCTTGTTCTCGAAGTGCCAGTAGACCGATCCGATGGGCAGACCTGCCGCCCGCGCCACCTCCGCCATGGTGGTGCCCTCATAGCCCTCGGTCACGGCGAGATGGAGCACCGCTTCCAGGATGGCGCGCTCATTCTCCGGCGTGGACTGGTGGACGCGGCGACGCTTGCCCTTCTCCGACGCGGCCGCACCGCTGGCCTTGACGCTGGTTCCTGCACTGGGGCTCATGTGCGCAGTCCTCCTTCAGAGAGCGACCGGGTGCGCCCCGGGATCGCCCGTTCGCCTCCCGCATTGACCTTGGCGAACTGTACCTCCTCGTAGACCTGGTGGCGCAGTTCGCCGAAGCGGTGGAGGGACCGCGTGTCAGCCTGGCTGCGTTCTGCCGGGAGGTCGATCGCCAGATCCGCCTGGATGACGGTGGGCGAGCTCGACAGCACGAGCACCCGCTCCGCAAGGTAGACAGACTCGTCGATGTCGTGCGTCACGAAGAGGATCGTCATTCCCAGCCGCTTCCAGACGTCGCGGACCAAGTCCTCCAGCTCTCCCCTGGTCTGGGCGTCGACTGCCGCGAAGGGCTCGTCCATGAGCAGCACGCTGGGATTCGAGGCAACCGCACGCGCAATCGCCACGCGCTGCTGCATGCCGCCGGAGAGCTGCCAAGGGTAGCTCTTGGTGGCATGCGAAAGGCTGACGGCCTCGAGCGCCTCCCGCACACGCACCCTGCGTTCCGCCTTCGGCACGCCGGAGACTTTCAGCGGCAGTTCAACATTGTCTTCAACGCTCAGCCAGGGGAAGAGGCTGCGGCCATACTCCTGGAAGACCACTGCCATCCCCTCGGCGGGACCGCTGACGCGCCGACCGTCGAGGATCAGCTCACCGGAGGTTGGCTCGAGGAGGCCGGCGATGCACTTCAGCAGTGTCGTCTTGCCGGAGCCGGACGGTCCGACCAGGCAGGCGAATTCACCGGCGTGCAGATCGAAGGTGAGGGACCGCACGGCCTCCACCTCGTTGCGGCCGCCCGCTCCGTAGACCTTGCGCATCTGCTTGACACTGAGTCGCACTTCCGACGTGTTAGCCGTCATTCGAGGCCTCCTTCAGACCGTAGTACCAGCCCAGAACGCGCTTCTGGATCGCTTGGAAGGCGATGGAGAGGAGCACTCCGAGGACGCCGAGGAGAACGATTCCTCCCCACATCTCAGGGATCGCGACTCGGTTCTGGAAGTTGATGATCAGATAGCCGATTCCGCCGGTCGAAGCGAACATCTCCGAGACGACCAGGAGGATGAGACCGACCGCGAGGCTGTGGCGAACGCCGGCCATGATGAGAGGCGAGGCGCCCGGCAGGACGAGGTAGCGCAGGCGGTTGAACCCCCGAAGGCCGTAGACGCGGGCGCTGTTCTTGAGCACCTCGTCGAGGGACCGCACCCCTTCCACGGTGTTCAGCAGGATGGGCCAGAGGCAGCCCAGGACGATGACGGTGATCTTCATCGTGTCGTTGATGCCGATGAGGAGCAGCAGGACGGGGATGAGAACCGTGGATGGCACCGCCCTGATGAACTCGAGGAGCGGCTCGAGCAGCCACCGCACGTGTCGGGACAGCCCGATCCCGACCCCGAGGACCACACCGAGCACGAGCGAGACGATCAGGCTGATCAGCAGCCGCCCCACGCTCGGAAGGACATCCGTGAAGAACCTGTCACTGAACCAGAC
>CBFGSY010000216.1:0-2610 GCA_965651545.1 uncultured bacterium
ATGTTCGGTTGGGATAAGCACTGAAAGCATCTAAGTGCGAAGCTCGCCTCAAGATCAGGTTCCCCACCGGGTTAACCGGGTAAGACCGCAGCGAGACTAGCTGTTCGATAGGCCGCACGTGTAAGCGCAGCAATGCGTTAAGCCAAGCGGTACTAATGGTCGAGGGCTTGACCTAACTCACGCGTCTAGCACGCAGCTGGACGCGCGCGAAGATCCGCGCAACGACGAAAACGACGCTTCCAGTCGACGGTTCCGCCAGGACGGCGGCAATTGAAGATCATCCCGGTGACGCTAGCGGAGAGGCTCCACCCGTTCCCATCCCGAACACGGAAGTTAAGCTCTCCAGCGCCGAAGATACTCGGGGGGCAACTCCCTGGGAAAATAGGTCGTCGCCGGGATTTTCAATGCCCTGAGCTCTTCCTTATGCGGCCGCGATAGCCCCCGAGGGACGCTGGCCGGTTTGCGGCTCCCGCGTTTCGCCCTTCTTGGCGCCGATTCCCATGGGGCGGGAGTAACGGACACGAAGGCGCGTTTTAATGGCACCGATTCCCCAGGGGCGGGAATTTGTGACAGAAGACGGCCGAAAGGGCCCCGCGACGGCCCCTTCTTCGCCGTTACTCTCAGGGCACGGGAATTCGGCCCATGCAGGATGCGGGTGGGGATTCGAAGGGGCGAGCCGGCGCTTGCTGACTGACGGCCGGTCGCCCCGCCGGCCGGGAGTATCCTCAGGGACGTGGATCGGATCTGTCCTTTCCTGGCTCTCAGTCTCGACCATCGCACCGCAGTCGACGGTTTCGATCCGGACCACTTCTGTCACGCAATCGACCCCGCCGAGGCGGTCGATCGCCAGCGCCAGGCGGAGCAGTGCCTGGTCGAGGCACATCGGCAATGCGACCGGTACGCCGCCTTCCTGACGGCCCGCGCGGCCGCCGCCCCTGATATCCCCACGCCGGCGGCGGATGCCCAACTGGCACGGACGCGCATGGTCGTGGAGCTCGAAGCGCGGCGTGGAGGGGCCAGGTCGCTGGCGCCCGTGGGCATGAGCCCGCGGCGATGGCTCATCGCAGGTGGCGCAGCGGCCGTGGGGGTGGCGGCGGCGGCGACCGCGTTTGGGGGCGGATTCAACGCACTGGGCCAGCGGCCGGCCGCCGGAGGAGCCCCGACGACTCCCACCCCGACGCAGCAACCCACGCAGCCGGCGACGCCGCAGCCCGAGCCAACGGGCCGGCCGAGCCCAGAACCGCAGCGGTCGACACCCGAACCGACGAGCCGTCCGCGGAACTCTCCGTCGGCGGCTCCGCAGCCGGTGACCTACGTCGTCAGGGCGGGCGACACGTTGACCACCATTGCGAACCAGTTCGGCACCAGCGTCCAGGCCATCCAGCAGGCGAATGGGCTGGGGTCGGACGTCATCAACATCGGTCAGGTGCTGGTCATCCCTTAGGCTGGCACCTGGCGGCTGGCCTGAGAGGACCGCAGCCCTAGAAGGGCGGCTGGCAGGAGCGGCAGAAGGTCGTGGCCTCATCGCCGCCGATCTGCCGTAGCGCCTTTCCGCAGCGCGGGCACGGCTGGCCGCCACGCAGGTGCACCTTCAGGAACTCCCGGTGCTGCTGCTCGATGTTCGGTGGCACCAGCTCCCGCAGCCGCCCCTTGGCGTCGTCCAGGACTGAGCGCATCGAGGCGTAGAGGCGGTCGATCTCCTCCGGCCGAAGCGTGCTCCGGCGACGGAGCGGCGCGAGTTGGGCATCCCACAGGATCTCGTCGGAGTAGGCGTTGCCGACGCCCGCCACGAACCGCGAGTTGCGCAGCAGCGACTTCAGCTCTCCGGGGTGGCGGCGGATGCGCTGACGGAAGGCGTCGAGGGTGAGCTCTGGATCGTCGGCATCGGGGCCCATCTCCGACCAGCCGGGGATCGCGTCGAGGTCATCGGGCGCCACCACGTACAGCTTGCCGAGCATCTCGCGATCGACGTACCGAAGCTCACTGCCATCGGTGAAGCGCAGTCGGAGGCCGGTGCGCGCACGGACCTTGGCCTTGCCATCGGGCAAAAGCCAGAAGCGACCGGCCAGCATCGGGTTGGCCGCCAGCAGTCGGAAGGCCTCGCCATCGCGCTCGAAGGGCAGCAGCAGGAACTTGCCGCGCCGCCGCGCTCGACCAACCGTTCCGCCGGCAAGCGACGCGAGCTCGGCGGGCGTGGCACGAACGAGGATCGGCGCCGGCGCGGTTGCCTCGAGCACGGTGCGGCCGGTGATGCGGGCCGCCAGCTCCTCGGCGATGACCGTGAGATCGGGAAGCTCAGGCAAGAGTGGGTCTCGCTTTGACCGTATGGTATCCTGCACCGGCTCTGTAGCGACAACCGCATAGCCGCGCGCGGTGTGCGTTCCGTCCCCCTTGACCGTAGCGGAGGACCTCCAACAGTCGAAGCACGACGCTGAAGGCAGCTTCCCCCACGACCTGGAACTGGACGAGACGCTCTCCCTGTGCGGAGGGCGTTGCTGTTGCTACCGGGACATTTGACCACCAAGGAGCGTATTGATCGTTGACCGATGAGACCAAGCAGCCGGAGCCACAGGCCGACGCCGAGCCGATCGAGCCAGAGGCTGCAGCTGC
>CBFGSY010000217.1:0-2589 GCA_965651545.1 uncultured bacterium
CAGAGGTTGAACAAGATGACCTTCGACTCGCCGGCCTCCCGCGCACGGATCGCCTCGTCGATCACCGCCCGGATGGCGTGGTTCGGCTCCGGAGCCGGCACGATCCCTTGAGCTCGCGCGAACTGCACGCCCGCGTCGAACACCTGGTTCTGCGTGTACGCCCGAGCCTCCATGTGCCCGTGCTTCACCAACATGGACAGCGAGGGCGCGTCGCCGTGGTACCGGAGCCCGCCCGCATGCACTGGCGCCGGCACGAACGTGTGCCCCAGGGTGTACATGGGCACGATGGGCGTCATCTCCCCTGTGTCGCCGAAGTCGTAGGCGAACTCACCCTGGGTCAGGGTGGGGCAGGCGGCCGGCTCAGTGGCCACGAACGTGGCATCGAGCTTCCCGGCCAGCTTGTCGGCCATGAACGGATAGGAGAAGCCCGCGTAGTTCGAACCCCCGCCCACGCACCCGATGATGAAGTCCGGGGATTCGCCCGCCATCTCCATCTGCTTCTGGGTCTCCAGGCCGATCACGGTCTGGTGCAGGAGTACGTGCCCCAGCACGCTCCCTAGGCAGTAGTTGGTGTCGGCATTGGTGGCCGCTACCTCGACCGCCTCGCTGATGGCGATCCCCAGGGAGCCCGTGGAGTCGGGCGTATCGCCGAGGACCCGCTTGCCGACCTGCGTGGTTTCGCTGGGCGAGGCGTGGACCGTCGCCCCGAACGTCTCCATCATCACCCGCCGGTACGGCTTCTGCTGGTACGAGGCCTTCACCATGTACACGAGGCTCTCCAGCCCGAACATCTGACATGCGAATGCCAGCGCCGACCCCCATTGCCCGGCCCCGGTCTCGGTGCTGATCCGGCGGATTCCTGCTTCCTTGTTGTAGTACACCTGAGCGATCGCCGTGTTCGGCTTGTGGGAGCCGGTCGGTGACGTCCCCTCATATTTGAAGTAGATCCGGGCCGGAGTCTGCAGCGCCTGTTCCAGGCGTCGGGCCCGATACAGTGGCGTCGGCCTCCACAGCCGGTAGACATCCAGTACCGGCCCCGGGATGTCGATCCACCGCTCGGTCGACACCTCCTGCATGATCAGCGACTCGGGGAACAGCGGAGCAAGGTCTGCTGGCCCGATCGGTTCCCTGGTCCCCGGATGCAGCGGCGGAAGCGGCTGCATGCCCGCGCGGACCATATCGGGAACGAGGTTGAACCACGCCGCCGGAAGCTCGTCGGGCCCGAGGTCGAAGTGCACCGGTTCGGCCATGGTGTCCCCCTTCTTGGTCACACGCTGACCTGCGAGGCGCTCATTCTATGGGGGAACGGACATCGCTGATGACCAGCGTCCTCGCGCCTCTGGCAGCCGCCTCCCTTCGGCAAGGACTTGTTCGCGATCGTGTGACCGGTCGAGAGTCCGTTAGCTCGGGAGCGCAGCGATGGCCTCGATGGACACCAGCAGCCCGCGCGGCAGCCGCACATTGGCCGGTGCTGATCGCGCCGGCGGCGGGTTGGGCATATGCCGGGCATAAACCTCGTTGAGTGTCGCAAAGTCAGCAACATCGGAATAGAAGATGGTCGTCTTGACCAGATCGTTCATTGAAGCCCCGGCCGCGTTAAGAATGGCCGCCAAGTTTCGGAGGGCCTGGTCGGTTTGGGCCTCGATCCCCTCCGGGATGGACCCCGTCTCCGGATCGATTCCTGCCATTCCGGAACAGAAAACGAAGCCGCCCGCGACGATGGCCTGGCTGTAAGGCCCCAGGGCTGCGGGCGCGTGTTCGCTGGAGACTGCGTGCCGGTTCATGTCTTTTATCCCTGACTTTCGTGGAGGACGCTACGCGGGACGATACTCAGCCCACGCGTCTCCGACGCACTCACTCCCGGCTGGGCGCCACGAGTGCGACTCTATGCAAGCCAGCCGCCACGGCCAGCCGCTCGTCGCGATTTCGTGAGAGCAGAAGCCGCTTGTCGACTGTTCGTTTTGACACAGGGGCGCGCGGTGGTGCATTGGAGTGCTGGTCCTCGTAGGCTCGGGGCGTATGTCGCGGTGACCTTGCTCGCCGGCAGTGTTGTTAACCAACCAGCACTTGAAAGAGGCGAGCGCGGGTTATGACGGAAAGTTCCCGAGCGGATACCGGCGTGAGTGCGAAGATGGTCGACACGCCGCTGGGAGCGGTGCAGTGCGCCAGGATTGGAGACGGCACTCCGGTGTTGGTCGTGCACGGGACGCCGGGCGGGTATGACCAGGCGCTTGCGATGTCGCGGTTCCTCGATCGTCGGCGGTTTGAGGCGATTTTGCCCTCGCGTCCGGGCTATCTCGAGACAGAGCTGGGAGACCGCGGGTCGCTGGATGCGCAGGCAGACCTCTTGGCCGCGTTGCTTGACGCGGTGGGCGTTGGGCGAGCCGGGGTGCTGTGTTGGTCGGGCGGTGGACCGCCGGCCTATCGCCTGGCAGTCCGTCACCCCGATCGAGTTCACGCGCTCGTTGCATGCGACTGCGTCAGCAAGGCGTGCCCGCGCCCGCAAGACAGCGCGTCGGACAAGCTCATGTTCCACACGCGGACGGGACGAGGCTGGTGGTCCGTGGCGCCGGTCTGGGTCGGGCCCTG
>CBFGSY010000218.1:0-2533 GCA_965651545.1 uncultured bacterium
CAGGTGGTACGGTCAGGCCGATGTTCGCGATCGTGATGGCCGGCGGCGTCGGCACTCGGCTGTGGCCGCTCTCACGCCGCCGCTCGCCGAAGCAGCTGCTGGCGCTGACCGGGGAGACCAGCCTCCTCCAGCAGACGGTGACCCGCCTCAACAGCCTGCTCAAGCCGCACGACATCTACGTCATCACCTCGCAGGCCCACGTGCGCGCCACCCAGGAGCAGCTGCCGCAGCTGCCCGAGGACAACGTCCTTGGTGAGCCGCTGGCGCGATCCACCGGGGTCGCCGCCGGCCTGGCCACCGTCCTCGCTCGTCGTGAGTCTGACGAGGTTGCGCTGGTGCTCCCGGCGGACCATTTCCTCTCGGACGAGGAGCCCTTCGTGGCTGCCATTCGCCAGGCGATCACCGCCGCCGAGCGCGGCTACCTGGTCACCCTCGGCGTGCCCCCGAAGCACGCCGCCACCGGCTACGGCTATATCAAGGTCGGCGAGCGCCTGCACGAGGCCGTCTCGACCGCCCTGGTGGAGCGCTTCGTCGAGAAGCCCGATGCCGAGCGGGCCGAAGCCTTTCTGAAGGAAGGCGACCATCTCTGGAACGCCGGCATCTTCGTCTGGCGCGTTTACGCCTACCGCCAGGCGCTGGAGCGTTTCCAGCCGGAGCTGGCGTCCGCGCTCGACCGCATCGCGGCGCTCAACCGCACGCCCGGATGGATGAGCGACGTGCGCGACATCCTGGAGCCGATCCCGGCCGTCCAGATCGACGCCGGCGTCGCCGAACGGGCGGCCGCCGAAGGGCGGGTGGCGGTCGTGCCGCTCGACGCCGGTTGGAGCGACATAGGCTCTTGGTCGGCGCTGCTGGAGGCCCTCTCCTCACAGTCGGGCGACAGCCTGGTTGCCTCCGGTGAGCACCTGGACCGCGGTTCGAAGCGCGTGCTGGTGCACGGTGGTGAGCGCCTGATCGTGACGGTCGGCCTGGAGGACGTGATCATCGTCGACACGCCCGACGCGCTGCTCGTCTGCGCCAGGGAGCGCGCCGAGGAGATCAAGCCAGTGCTGGACGAGATCGCGCGCAAGGCGGGAGACCGATACCTCTGAGCCCGGAGCCGGCCGCACCGCCAATCGAGGACCGCGTCCGTTTCGCGTGGGTCGCCCGCCTGGCCGGGCGGTTGATCGCCGGCTACGTCTGGCTGGTGGCGCGAACAGCGCGGGTCTCCGGACCGATCAACCAGGGCCGTGTCATCCTCGCCATCTGGCACGAGAGCAACCTTGCCGCGTCCATTGCCGTCCTCACGCTGCGAAAGGATCGGCGGCCGATCGTCTTCAGCACGCGCGGCTTCCGCGGGATCGTGATGAACACCATGCTGCGAAGCTTCGGCGCCAGCGTGGTGACATTGCCCGATGAACGGACGGCCACGCGCGCGGAGGCGGCGGCGCTCACGCGCGAGATGGCGCGCCTGGGGCGTTCGGGCGCCAGCCTGGTCGTGAGCTGCGACGGGCCGTTCGGTCCGTACCGCGTGGCCAAGCCCGGCGTCACCATGGTGGCGCGCGAGGCGGGCCTACCCATCCAGCCGTGGGCGATATCGGCCCGGCCTCCTCTTAGGTTGGGGCGCCGCTGGGACCGGATGATCGTGCCCCTGCCATTCGGTCGCCTGCGCGTCTTCGAAGGGGCACCAGTGGAGATCGGCGCGAGGGATCGGCTCAAGCCACGGTTGGCCGAGCTGCAGGCGGAGCTTGATCGCACCCAGGCGCTGGCAGACGGCAGGGCGAAGTAGGCGGAGCAGCGGCCCCCGGCCCTCGTCATGTCGGCCGCCGACATCGGACGCTACCATTGGCGACCCGGTGACCAAGATCAAGTTCGGGACCGATGGCTGGCGCGCGGCCATCGCCGAGGACTACACCTTCCACAACGTCCGCCGCTGCGCGCGCGGCGTGGCCGAGTACCTGCACCACACCGGCGCTGCCGATCGTGGCGTGGTGGTCTGTCACGACCGGCGTTTTGCATCCGAGCACTTCGCCAGGGCCTGCGTCGAGGTGCTGGCAGCCCACGACATCCGATCCTTCATGCCTCCGGAGGCTGTCCCCACACAGGTCGGCTCCTTCTTCACGCGAGAGCTTGGGGCGGGGGCCGGTATCGTCATCACCGCCAGCCACAACCCGTGGACCGATAACGGCTTCAAGGTCAAGGCCGACAGCGGTGGTGCGGCAGCCCCGGAGATGCTGGCCGCCATCGAGTCCACCATGGACACCCACCCGGCCGATGAGCCGCCATCCCGCCGCGGCTATGAGGATGCCGCCGCCGCCGGACTGGTCGAGGTGTTCGACCCGTACCCGCGCTTCCGAGATCAGCTGGAGCGGATCGTCGACCTGGACAAGATCAAGGCCGCCGAGCGTCGCGTCCTGGTGGAGCCGCTGTACGGATCGGGCGCCGGCTGGTTCACCCGTCTGCTGGGCGACGGCCGCATGACCGTCCGCGAGCTGCACACCGAGCGCAACCCGTTCTTCGGTGGCCTGAACCCGGAGCCGATTCGCCCCAATGT
>CBFGSY010000219.1:0-2472 GCA_965651545.1 uncultured bacterium
ACCTGGCCGTCCTGGACCGATGCGGGCGCCTACCTGGCGGACTTGCGCGCCGAGGCCTAGAGACCGAAGCGCATCAGGATCATGCAGGTGAAGATCACGAAGAAGCCGAGCAGCTCGAAGACGGTCATCAACTTGGCGTGCTCCAGTGCCGCATCGAGCTCCGGGGTTGGGCCGCCGTCGGCAGTGAGTGGCGCCGTGTTCAGCGCGCGGACCGCCCCGACGATGACGAGTCGGCCCCATGCATAGACCGCGATGATCGTCACCAGCGCCACCAGCCAGGTGATGCCGTAGGCGGTGGTGAAGACCTCCTGGACCGATGAGATCGGTCCCAGGAAGGTTCCTCGGACGAAGCCCAGCACGGCGATGGTTGGCGCCAGGACGTCAATGATGGGCGTCCCGCGTTCGGCCAGTGCCACTCCGATCAGGCGCTGGGTCATGATCGGCAGCCGATCGATGGCGGGGATGAAGAAGATCGCCAGCGCCAGCGAGTAGCCGAACCAGACGATGCCCAGCAGGACGTGCAGCCACTGCACGCCGAAGGTGAGCCAATCCATGGCCCCGGGCGCTTAGCCGGCGAAGAAGCGGTTGATGGCCTCCGTGTCGTCGGAGAACGCCCAGCGCGCGGTGATCTTGCCGTCCTTGACGTGCACGATCTCGGCGGTGCGGTAGTGGAACTCCTCCCCGTCCTTGCGGGCGGTGGCGTTCACCAGCGCGATGGCGTGCTCGTCATTGGCCACCACATCATGGGTCTAGCCGTTGATGTCCCAGCCGGCGCCCTCGCGGTTCAGCGCGGCCGATCTCGTGCCATTCGACTTCGTCGGCCAGCGTATCGGCCATCGCCTGCTGATCGCGTGCGTCGAAGGCGTCGATCAGGCGGCGCAGCACCGCTGCGTTCGGATGCTCGTCCATCGGTCCCTTGTCCTCCGTGAGATGCCGGCGAAAGGCTTCGCTGCGACGAGTATGAGGCGCCGGGCAAGAACCCGGATTCCGCGCTCAGGCCGCAAAATTAGAACCATTCGCCACCCGCGGGCGCCATTGCCTACGAGCAGCCCGGATGTGCCGGGCGAAGGAGGGACCGATGGTGCAGCGCGAGCTGGTTGAGCTGGCGAGGAACGGCGACCGAGATGCGTTCTCGGCGCTCGCCGCCAGCGTCGTCGACCGGCTGTACGCCACCGCGGTGCTCATCCTGCGCGACCACTCCATGGCCGAAGATGCGACGCAAGAGACGATTGTGCGCGCCTGGCGCGACCTGCCGTCCCTGCGTGATCCGGATCGCTTCGACGCCTGGTTACGGCGCCTGCTGGTCAACGCCTGCCGAGATGAAGGCCGGCGACATCGCCGGCGGCGTCCCGAGATGACGTTGCTCCCATCCCACGAGCCGGCCATCGGCGACTCGAGCGCGGCCCTCGCGGACCGAGACGCGCTCGAACGCGGCTTTCGCCGGCTCTCACCCGACCACCGCACGGCGGTGGTCCTCCGCCACTACCTGGGGCTCTCCCTGGCCGAGGTGGCGGAAGCCATCGACGCACCGCTTGGCACCGCCAAGTCGCGCGTTCACCACGCAACCCTTGCGCTGCGCGCCGCCATCGAGGCCGATGCCCGTGGTGGCAGCAGCATGACGAGAGGCGGTACGGCATGAGCCGCAACGACGACTTCGACCCGACCCTCGCTGACTGGCTGCACCGCCAGGCTCCGCCCCAGGCGCCCGACCGGGTGCTGGATGCGGCACTCGAGCGCGTCGCCGGCGAGTCGCAGCGACGCGGTCTGCTGGAGCGCCTGTTTGGAGGTATTCACTTGACCGCGATCGTTCGCGCCACGGCTGTGACGGCCGTGGTCGCCATTGCCCTGCTGGTCGGCTTACAGCTCAGCAATCTCGTGCCCGATGTGGGCCAGTCATCACCTTCGTCCTCGCCCTCAGTGACGGCCACGGCCACTGCGACGCCCGAGCCGAGCGCCAACCTCCCCCCGGGCTGCGTCAATCCTCCGCGCGATGTGGCGGATCTGATGGAGGCGCAGCACGTCCCGGGAGCCGATCCCGTCGCGTGCTACGGTTCGACGCCACTCACCGTCGACGCGCAGTGGGCCGGCCCGGGCATCCCGGGATGCCCAACCGCTCCGGAGCCGGCGTGGCTGGCATGCTCACCGTTCTGGCTGCAGATGGTTGGCGAGACGCGCAAGGTCGGCGCACCGACCCTGGACGCCGCACTGGATCCATCGATCACGTCGTATCCGGAGTCGGGGACCGATGTCCGCGTCACGGGTCACTTCGACGATCCGGCGGCGCAGACCTGCCGCAACACGTTCGCGCTCCCCGACGCGTCGCCGGAGCCGGATGCGGCAGTGGTCGAGCGATGCCGCCGGATGTTCGTGATCACCGAGATCGTCGAGCTGGCGTCCTAGTCAGCGGAAACGGCCCGCGAGGGGGAGCCGCATGCGCTCGGTGCGGCTCCGCCTCGCATCGGATTGTCGGTT
>CBFGSY010000220.1:0-2356 GCA_965651545.1 uncultured bacterium
CAGCGGGCTTGTGTTGGCCCAGCGGCGTGGTACTTTCGGCCCATCTCGGTACCGGGTCCCCATCCGTCCGAGCCGTCCGGGGAACCCGAGGTCGGGATGCTGCTTACAAGCGAGTCACTGGGCGGTCTATCCGCCGGACCCGGCAAAGGCAGCGCTGTCGGGAACCGCATTTCGGGTGCTGGTGCGCGCGGATGGCAATCCTCGAATCGCAGGGTATCGGCTCCGGCATCGCCGTGGCCGCCGACCAGGCCGATGTCCACCTGGTCGAGCGCGCGAGGGCGGGGGACGTTGCCGCCTTCGATGCGATCGTGGCGGCGCGCCAGCTGCCGACCTTCCGACTGGTGCGCGCCATCCTGGGCAGCACCGAGGAATCAGAGGATGCGACGCAGGATGCATTCATCGCCGCCTGGCGTGCACTTCCGACCCTGCGCAGACCCGAGCGCTTCGATGCGTGGTTCGGCCGGATTGTCGTCAACAGCTGCCGGATGAGCCTGCGACGCCGTCCACGCGCGGTCGTGGTCTCGCTCGATGAGGTCGTCGACGGCTACCCGTCGATGACGCACGATGGCGAGGTCATTGAGCTCATCGATGGGGATGCGCTGAGCCGTGCCATCGATCAGCTCCCGATCCAGCAGCGGGCGATTCTGGCGCTCTACTACCTGGAGGATCGTCCGCTGTCGTCGGTCGCCCGCATCCTCGGGATTCCCGCCGGCACTGTGAAATGGCGGCTATGGCGGGCGCGGATCGCCCTGCGGCGCCTCATGGATGCGGATACCGCACCTGCCGCCGCGCGGCCTCGCATGCCTACCGGAGGCCTCGCCGGCTGACACGTCGCGCTGTCGGGTGTTCGACAGACGTTTGACTCCTGTCACCAGCCAACCAATCAGCCCCGGTCTGCATCTATTTGAGCACACGGAATCCACTGGATTTCTGTGCGGGTGGCCAGGCAGGAGGCGAAAGGCTCGAGGATGCCACGCATTTCGGATGACTCCCTGCGAGCCGCCCTGCGCCATCGCGCCGCGGGCACGCCGTCGCGTGGCCTGCGCGCACGCATTCGGCGCGCCCTCCGCGAATCACAGGACCGAGTGGCGGTCAACGCCATTCCGCGGCCATCGCGGCCGCGCGCGATGCTGGGCAGCCTCGCGGCGAGCTCCGCCATCGCCGCCGTCCTGGTCTTCGCCCCCGTGGCCGACGCCCTGTCCGACGTCTGGCAGCGGCTCTACGGACAAACCGGACCCCAGGCCGGTGAGGAACTCGCCCCTGAGCTCGCGGTCACGGTCAGCGACGGCGACGAGGATGACGAGGATGGGGAGGGCGGGGACGACGAGGACGACGACGGCGCCGAGGATGACGAGGACGACGAGGACGGCGAAGACGCAGCAGACGATGAGGACGATGACGAAGACGAAATCAACGACCACGAGTAGCGCCCGGCGTCCGCCACGCGCGGACGCTCCTCGCGGGGTCCTGTCCGGGATCGTCGCCTGGAGCGTCCGGTTCCGGCTGCTGGTCCTCGGCATGGCCGCCGCGTTGCTGCTCATCGGCTTTACCCAGCTGCGCAGCGCGCGGGTCGACATCCTTCCCGAGTTCGCCCCGCCGTATGTCGAAGTCCAGACAGAGGCGCTTGGCCTGTCGGCGGAGGAGGTGGAGGAGCTGGTGACGGTTCCACTCGAGGCCGACCTCCTCAACGGCGTGGCGTTCCTCGAGGAGATCCGATCGGAGTCGATCCCCGGCCTGTCCTCGATCGTGTTGACCTTCGAGCCCGGCACGGACATCTTCAAGGCCAGGCAGGTGGTGGCCGAGCGCCTGACACAGGCGCACGCGCTGCCGAACGTGTCGAAGCCACCGGCCATGCTTCAGCCGCTGTCGGCCGAGAACCGGGTGATGATGGTCAGCCTGCGTGGCGGCGACCTTTCGCTCATCGACATGTCGGTGCTCGCACGCTGGACGATCCGGCCACGCCTGATGGGCGTCCCCGGGGTCGCCAACGTCGCCATCTGGGGGGAGCGCAACCGCCAGCTGCAGGTGCTGGTCGATCCCATCGAGCTCCAGCAGCGTGGCGTCTCGCTGGGGGACGTCATCACCACGACCGGCAACGCGCTCTGGGTGTCGCCGCTGACCTTCCTGGAAGCCTCCACGCCCGGCACAGGTGGCTTCATCGACACACCCAACCAGCGGCTGGGAATCCAGCACGTGCTGCCCATTCGGTCCGCGGACGACCTGGCCCGCGTGGTGGTCCAGTCAGCGTCAGACGATCTGCCGCTTCGGCTCGGCGACGTCGCGACCGTGGTTGAGGGTCACCAGCCGCTCATCGGCGACTCGGTGGTCGGCGATTCCGGGGGCCTGCTGCTGGTGA
>CBFGSY010000221.1:0-2350 GCA_965651545.1 uncultured bacterium
GGACCTGTCGTCATCAAGCGCCATGTCGTCGATGTCCAGCAACTCTCCGTATGGGACGGCGAACAGGAATCGACCGCATGCCAGTCGATGATCGTTGAAACCTCAGAACCGGACACCCCGAGCTTCTCAGGGCTCACCATGGGCACGGGCATGGCCTGCTCACATCGGCAAGATCATCGATTCCCGTCGCCGCAGTATCCACGACGCTCACCGGCCTACTGTAGGGCCATGCTGTACGGCCGCGACGTCGAGTGCAGGCTAATCGACGGCATGGTCGAGGACGCCCGGCGTGGCCGGTCCGGGTCTCTGGTACTGGTCGGCGAGGCGGGGATCGGTAAGACCACGCTCCTGAGGCATGCCGCCGAGCAGGTGGGCGATGACCGAGTCCTCGAGGTGCGCGGGGTGGAAGCCGAAAGTGCCATGCCCTTCGCAGGGCTGCACGCGCTGCTGTACCCGGTTCGGGACCGTCTGCCATCGCTGTCCGAGCCGCAATACGAGGCGCTCAGTAAGGCTCTCGGATTAGCAGCCGGTGCGGTGCCCAGCCGCTTCCTGATCGCCGCCGCAGTGGTCGAGCTGCTCGCCGCAATGGCCGAGGAACGACTCCTGCTATGCGTCGTCGACGATGCGCAGTGGGTGGACCCGCAGTCACTTGGGACCCTCACCTTCGTCCAACGCCGCCTGCGTGCCGACCCCATCGCGATGATCTTTGCCCTTCGTAGCGGCCAGGGCGGCCAGATTGGCCAGGCGGCCCGACTGCTGGCGGATCTCCGCCATGTGACCGTTGGCCCCCTGGATGACGCAGCCGCCCAGCGAGTGCTCGACGAGCGCCGTGAACTGGACCGCTCCGCCCGGACGGCAGTGAAGGCCTTCGCCCGGGGCAATCCGCTGGCACTCGTCGAGCTCTCCGGGCAGGCACGCCCCGACATGTCAGCAGGTCCTCCGCCGCTCACCGAGCGCCTCCAGGCGGATTATCTGAGCCGACTGGATGGGCTCGGCAATCAGGTACGCCGGCTGCTGTTGCTCGCGGCCGCCGATGACACCGGCAACCTTCCTGTGCTGCTTGCTGCTGGCCAAACGCACGGCGATGCCGAGGTTCAGCTCGCAGCCGCAGAGGAGCGCGGACTGCTCCAGATTGCCGCGAATACGGTCGAGTTCAGCCATCCCCTGGTCCGGTCGGCGGTCTACCAGAGCGCGACGTCGACCGCCCGGCGCGAAATCCACCGCGCCCTCGCCGATGCCCTGGACGGCATCGACCAGACACGGGCCACATGGCACCGCGCGTACGCTGCGGTGCCTCCGGCGGAGGACGTTGCCGCCGAGCTTGCCGATCTCGGGACCGCGGCTGTCCGACGGGCGGCGACCGACCTGGCAGCCCGCGCGTTTAGCCGTGCGGCCGATTTGACGGCCAACCCCCGCCGCCGGCTTGCCTGGTTGCTCGACGCCGCCGAGGCGTCCTGGGAGAGCGGCCATGTCGAGCGGGCCGTCGAGCTCGTCGCAATAGCACGTGAGGCAACGTGCGCCGACACTGACGTTGGTCGGATCGACCAGCTGCGCGGCCAGTTGGAAGCCCGGACCGGATCCGCACTGCAAGGCTACGAGATTCTCATTGAGGGCGCGACGAAGATCCTCAGCGTTGCTCCCGATCGTGCGGGGTCCATGCTTTTCGATGCTCTGCGGGCCGCCTCCGTAGCCGGAGACATGGACCGTGTCGTCCGGGCAGGTCAGACGGCCGCCCGCCTGATGATCATGGACTTCCCGCCACCGAGCGCCTGCTTTGCCGCGGCGATCGCCGAGCTGCTCACCAGTGGCGGCGCGGGCGCCGTCGCATTGTTGGAGTCCGGCATCGAGGCGTCACAAGACAGTGATCACCCCGAGATGCTCTGTGTGGTCGCCACCGCAGCCGCCTTCACCGGCGATCACGCCCGTACCCGCCAGCTGGCCACCCGAGCGGTGAGCCGCTGCCGCGAGACAGGCGCCCTCGGCACCTTGGCTCGGGCGCTCGAGCCCCTTGTCGTCACGCAGCTCGATGCCGCCCCGAGGCAGGCGGAGGCCAGCGCCGATGAAGGTCTGCGCGCAGCCCGAGAGACGGAACAGATTCCCAGCACGGCGATTCACCTCGCTGGCCTTGCCACAGTCGCTGCGCTGCGAGGCGATGCGAGCTCCACTGAGGACCTCACCGAGCAGGTTCTTCTTCTCGACAAGACACACGGCCTGGGATATCCCGCGTCCATGGCGGTTGCGGCCCGCGGTCTGCTCGCTCTTGGTCTCGGTAGACCCGACGAGGCGTTGGCCCACTATGAGTCACTCGTCATGGGCGGTGGACATCGGGCGGTCCAGCTCGCCGCCGCCG
>CBFGSY010000222.1:0-2333 GCA_965651545.1 uncultured bacterium
CCACCGCCAGGCGGAAAGCGACCAGCGCGGTGGCGTCGTTGACCAGGCTCTCGCCCTCCAGGATGGTGACGAGTCGCGGCGGCAGGCCGAGCCGCTGCGCGATGGCCGTGGCGGCCACGGCATCGGGTGGCGAGACAATGGCGCCCAGGGCGAAGGCCGGAGCCCAGCCGAGGTCCGGCACCAGCGTATGAACCACGACCGCCACCGCAACCGTGGTTGCCAGCACCAGCCCGATAGCCAGGAGGCCGATGGGTCGCGCATTCCGCCAGAGCTCGCGCGGTGACGTGAAGAAAGCGGCGCTGAACAGGATGGGCGGGATGATCAGGAGGAAGACGAGCTCGGGCGCCAGGTCCAGCCGCGGCAGGTTGGGCACCAGGCCGAGCCCCAGGCCGCCGAGCGTCATCAGGATCGGGTAGGGGATCCCGATCCGTCCCGCCACCACGGTGAGCAGGGCGACCAGCAGCAGGACCGCCAGCAGCAGCTCCAGCTGTGACGTGGCCTCGAACGGGAGGTCGGGGGGCGGGACAGCGAGCAGCACCTTGAGCTCGGACATGGCGCGAAGGGTAAGGGCTGGCTGACGCTGCGGCTACACTTGCCACCGTGAGCATCGAGCCGGCAGCCGACCCGCGCACCCAGCAGGCCATCTCACCTGAGGCCAGCGGGGACCGCTTCCTGTCCCGCACCGTGCGGGAGATGGCGCCATCGGGCATCCGTCGCTTCTTCGACATGATCAACGAGATGAAGGACGTGATCTCGCTGACCATCGGCGAGCCGGACTTCACCACTCCGGAACCGATCATCCAGGCCGCAGTCGCCAGCCTGGAGTCCGGAGAGACCCACTACAGCGCCAACGCAGGCATCCTGGAGCTGCGCCAGCTGATCGCCGATGACCTGGAGGCGCGTCTGGCGCTGCGCTACGACCCCGTGCACGAGGTGCTGGTCACGGTTGGCGCCTCGGAAGGCATGGACGCGTCGCTGCGCGCGGTGCTGAGTGCCGGCGACGAGGTGATCTACCACGAGCCCTGCTTCGTGGCCTACGCCCCATGCATCCAGCTCGCGGGTGGGACGCCGGTGGCGGTAGCGACTACCGAGGCGACCGACTTCCAGCTGACCGCCGAGATGGTCGAAGCTGCGATCACGCCACGCACCAAGGCGCTCTTCATCGGCTACCCCAACAACCCCACCGGCGCCGTGCTCGATCGGCCCGACCTGGAGGCCATTGCCGAGGTTGTCGCCCGCCATGACCTGCTGGTGCTGACCGATGAGATCTACGAGCGCCTGGTCTACGGAACCCACGAGCACATCGCCTTCCCGGCGCTCCCCGGAATGCGTGAGCGGACGGTGTACATCGGCGGCTTCAGCAAGAGCTTCGCGATGACCGGCTGGCGCATCGGCTACGTGGCCGCCCCGGCCGGGCTGATGGCGGGGATCGCCAAGATCCACCAGTACGGGATCATGTGCGCGCCGACCGCCGCCCAGCACGCCGCCATCGAGGCGCTGCGCAGCGGCGAGCGCTACGTGACGTCCATGCTGGAGGAGTACGACCGCCGGCGCGTCCTGATGACCGACCGGCTCAACGGGATGGGGCTGCACTGCTTCGAGCCGCGGGGCGCCTTCTACTGCTTCCCCAACGTCCGTGACGCCATCGGCCTGGACGATGAGCAGTTCGCGCAGGAGCTGCTACGCGAGGAGCGGGTGGCGGTGGTGCCGGGCAGCGCCTTCGGCCCATCGGGGGCAGGGTACGTGCGCGCCTGCTACGCCACCGCGTACGAGCAGATCGTCGAGGCCATGGACCGCATGGAGCGCTTCGTGGCGCGCCGGCGGGCGGCTGCCGCCAGCGCATGAAGCTGGCGACCTTCGGCGAGATCGCCTCGTTCGTCGACTCGTCGAGCGGCCAGCGTCTGCCGATCCGCTACGCCAGCTACCTGTTGGGTGACGGCGAGGTGGCGACCCTCGCCGCGTCGCTGCTGGAGCGCGTGGGAGATGGCGGCTGGGCGCGGCAGCTCCCGCCGGGGATGCCGATCGGCGAGCTGCGACCGTTGCTCTACGTCCGCATGGCGGCGCTGGCAGGTCCCGGCATCACCTTCGCCGGCGGCGGGGCGCAGCTGCTGCTGGATCTTGGCGCGGTGGCGCAGTGGACGGGCGACCTGCCGATCGACGCGGTGATCACCCCGTCAGCCCAGGGTCAGGGCTTGGAGCTGGAGCGCCCGCCCCGCTGCTAGGACGCGTCTAGGACGCGTTCTGGATGCAGGCGCGCGCGAAGGCGAGCATCGGCCCCACTGCGTGCTCGTCGACGCCCGTTGAGTCGGCGGCGAGCTCGATCTTGGGATCCT
>CBFGSY010000223.1:0-2314 GCA_965651545.1 uncultured bacterium
CCTGCTTCTGCTGCTCGCCGATCTGGCCCCTGAAGGTGTCGGCCAGCTGCCAGAGGCGCTGTGCGGCCAATGTCTGCTGCTGGGTGGGCGGCAGGCCGGACTGCCAGTCCTCGTCCTCAGCCCCCTCGACCACCTCTTCCTCCTCCGCCAGCTTGTCGGCCGGCACCAGGTGGTTGACCGGGTCGCGCGCCGCCTGCAGGAACCAGGCGAAGATGTCGGCCGGGTTGTAGAGCTCCACCACCTCGGCGTATGACTCGATCACCTGCTCCTCGTCGTACCACTCGCTGTCGGCCGGATCCTGGTAGGTGAGGCGGGTGGTCCAAGTCTCGTCGACCGGGTGGAAGAGCAGGTAGTCCTGGTCGTCATCGACCAGCTTGACCGGCCCCACCTCTCGCAGCCGCTCGCGATTGGCGTCGATGAAGCGCCGCAGCTGTTCGGTGGCTTCGTACAGGAAGTCGCGGCGCTCCAGCTCAGCCTCCTGGGCCAGCTCGCGCAGCGCCGTGATGCGGGGAGCGCTCATCGTGCTACGGCTTGTACACGAAGTCGGGGCCCATCCGCTCGCGAAGGAAGATCGTGTGCTTGCGGTCGAAGATGGACTCGGCCACGCGGTGGCCGAACCCGCGCGCGTTCGGATCGGCGTAGAGGCGATCCAGGACGGCGTAGTTCGGCAGGTCCACGATGATCAGGTTGTCCCACTCGGATCCTTCGGTGACGTTGAACCAGCCGATGAACCGGACCCCGTACTGCTCTTCGTAGCGCTTGGCGGTCCGTGGGAAGAGGTGGCGCATGCCGCGCTTGAAGAGCATGTCGCGGCCCTTGCGCACGTTGAAGAAGGTCAGCATCAGCGGCATCAGTGCCCCCCGCCGGCGCGGTCAAGGCCGATGCCGATGGCGAGGCCGATGACGAGGCCGAGCACGACGCCCACCCCGAGGTTGTGAAGCGCCACGCCCAGTGCGGCCCCGGTGCCGATGCCGATGGCAGTCCACACGCCCAGCATCGAGTTCGTGCGCCGCGTCGGCTGCTCCTCACTCATCGGCAGCCTCGGGCGGCTGGTCGGGCCCTGGCTGGCTGCTGATCACGCGGGTGGGCTGGCGCGCCACGCCGGCGCTGCGGCCTCGGCCGCGACGATCGGCGAAGAAGACGCGGAGCAGGAAGACGGCGGTCATGCTGAGGAAGAAGAGCAGCACCAGGTCGATGAACAGCAGCGTCGCCAGCAGCCAGACCGGCCAGTTGAAGCTGAACAGCCCCACCGGGATCAGCAGCAGGATGATCGCGAACAGGATCGCCTGCCATATGAAACAGCCGAACCCGGGCCCCTCGTTCGGGTCCAGGTCCTCGTTGTAGCGAACCGTCATGCATCACTCTGGCCGGAGCGGGTCAGTGGCGCCGGGATGGTCCCATATCCAAGGAAGCACCGCATGACGTTGGGTCGGGGCAGGTCCCGCCGTCCGGCACCATGCCCGATCAGGCCGCCGGCGAACGGTGGAGAGGCTGGCCACTCGACGGCCAGCTCGCTCAGCAGGGCTGCGCCAAGCGGCGTGACCAGCGGAACGCCGGAGCCATCGGAGTAGGTCGGCGCGCCGGCCAGCAGTGCGCTGACCACCGGGTTTGCCAACCCCAGGTTGACCGGCGACACGTAGACCTCCTCGATCCCGAGGCCATGGAGCGAGCCGATGACCGCCACCGCCGCGACCACGCCCTCGACGCCGCTGGTGCCGGCGAAGTCCAGGTCCTGCGGACGCTCGCCGGCATGGCGCGCCGCCGCGGACGCCAGCTTGCGCAGGACCAGCGCCGTGCGGTTCTGGATCGCCGGCGCCAGCCGCGCGTCGCGCACCAGCGCGAGCATCTCCTCCAGTCGCCGAATACGGGCCGAGGGGTTTCCCGTGATGCGGACCTCGGTCGCCTCCACCGGGCCCTTGGCGACCTCGCGCACGGTCAGCTCGAATGCGGCTCCCTCCTGCTCAAGGGGGGCCACGACATCACGCAGGTCCGCCTCCAGCAGCCCGGCTGACACGAGCGCACCGAGGATCATCTCGCCGCTGGCGCCGGATGCGCAGTCGAAGTACGCCTGTCGCGTCGCGTCCTGCATGGTCGGCCACGAATGGTCCCACAGCGCGATGGCGCTTGACCATGCCTTCAGCTGAGCGGCGCCAACCCGTCCAGGTAGGTGATGCGTCCGCCGGACACCGTCAATCGCACCACGCCTGGCAGCTCCATCCCGATGAGCGGCGTATTAGCGGAGCGTGAGGCAAGCGACTCGCCCTCTACCCGCCAGCGCGCAACCGGGTCGAAGACCACCAGGTCCGCCGGCCCG
>CBFGSY010000224.1:0-2287 GCA_965651545.1 uncultured bacterium
TCGCTGACCGGCATCCCGCCCACCGTCGGCTTCTTCGCCAAGCTGTACGTGCTGCTGGCCTCTGTTGACGCGGGGCTCGGCTGGCTGGCGGTGGTCATCGCGTTGAACGCGGCGCTGGCGGCTTTCTACTACCTGCGCGTGATCGTGTACATGTACATGCGCGACGGCGAGGAGACGCCGGCGCCCCTCGATCGCCATCCGCTCGGCGTGGCGGCCCTGGCGATCTCGATCGTCGGCGTCCTGCTGCTCGGCATCTTTCCGGAGCCGATCCTGAGCCTGCTTCGGGACTCTGCCGGCGCGCTGTTCTAGGCCGATGGCGCTGCAGGAGCGCGGGGAGCGACTGCTCGCCGGCGCCGCCCGCCGGCTGCTCGGCGACCGGCGGCTGCTGATCGCCACCAACCGGGGCCCGGTCAGCTTCGCGGTGACGCCCGAAGGCGAGCTCCGTCCCCGACGCGGCAGCGGCGGCCTGGTGACCGCCCTGTCGCAGGTCGGGCGCCACGTGCCGGTCACCTGGCTGGCGGCGCCGATGAGCGAGGGCGACCGGCGGGGCATCAGCGAACCGCGCCTCATCGACCGCGCGCTGCCCGGCGAGATGCGCCTGCGCTTCACGCCGGTCGAGCGGGCGAGCTACGAGGCCGCCTATAACGTGATCGCCAACCCCCTGCTCTGGTTCCTGCAGCACCAGATGTGGGACCTGCCCTCCCGGCCGATGATCGACGCCGGAACGCTGCGCGCCTGGGCGAGCGGCTACGTACCGGTCAACGAGGCCTTCGCCAAGGCCGTGCTGCGGGAGGTGAGCGGTGATAAGGAGCCACGGGTCATGCTGCACGACTACCACCTCTACCTGGCGCCGGCCGCCATCCGCCAGCGGCGCCCGGGCGCGCTGATCAGCCACTTCACCCACATCCCGTGGCCGCCCTCCTCGCTGTGGCAGACGATCACGCCCGGTATCCGCACGGCAATCGTGCGCGGCCTGGCGGCCGGCGACGTCGTCGGCTTCCAGACCGAGCGGTACGCCCACAACTACCTGCGCGCGGCCGAGTCGTTCCTGCCCGGCGCCCGAGTCGACCACCGCGGCAGGCGGGTCATCCTGGACAACGGTCACGTCGCCCACGTGCGCCACTACCCGATCAGCATCGACGTCGACGCCACGCGGCAGGTCGCCGCATCGCTGCGGGCGCGCCGCCGCGCTGAGCAGCTGCGGGCCGGCGCGGCCGGGCAGCTGATCGTGCGAGTGGACCGGCTGGAGCCGTCGAAGAACATCCTGCGCGGTTTCGCCGCCTACGAGGCACTGCTGCAGCGCTACCCGCGCCTGCGCGGAAGGGTCACCTTCCTGGCTTTCCTGGTCCCGTCGCGCACCGGCCTGCGCGAGTACGGTGAGTACGGCCGCCGGGTGCAGGCCACGGTCGACCGCATCAATGCCCGGTTCGGCAACGCGATTTATCGGCCGGTCCAGCTCTTCTACGAGAACGACTACGCGCAGGCGATCGCTGGCCTCTCGATCGCCGACGTGGTGATCATCAACCCGCTGGTGGACGGGATGAACCTGGTCGCCAAGGAGGCAGCGGTGGTCAACGAGCGAGACGCGGTGATCGTCCTCTCCGAGACGGCGGGCGCCTACGACCAGATGGCCGATGGCGTGCTGCCGGTGGCCCCTGCCGACGTGGCCGGCACCGCCGAGGCGCTGGCGCGTGGCATCGCCATGCCGGCACCGGAGCGCGCGGAGCGCCTGGCCAGGCTGCGTGACGGGGTGGAGCGCCAGGACATCGGTTGGTGGCTGCGCGGCCAGCTGGAGGACATGGCGCGCATCGCCGCGCGCAGGCGTCGTTCCCGGTTGCGGACTGCCGGTTAGATCGGGCCCAACTTCACGTGAAGCCCGATCCAGGAGCGATTCTGCTCCCTTATCGGGCCAGGGTGAGTTTGGACGGAGAAGTCCACGTCGTCGCGTGCTCAGCGTGACCCGATAGATCGGCACATCTGACACTTGAACGAGCCATCGGGTGAAGAATTGCCGATAGAAGCACCGCCGTCCGGGGCCTCAGGCCGATGTTGAGCGGGCGCCGGATACCAATCCGCCGAGCAGGGCGGCGGCTGCCGGCGGATCGGGCAGCACCGCATCGGCTGCCGCGGCGACGGTCGGCGGCACCTCACCGGCTCCCCCCACGGCCAGGATGGTGGCCGCCAGGCGCTCCGCCGCGCGCGCCTCTGCCGCGGCACGGAACATGTCCAGGTCGGTGACGTCGTCGCCGAGCACCAGCAGGCCGCGCAGCGCATGCCGCGCCACCAG
>CBFGSY010000225.1:0-2265 GCA_965651545.1 uncultured bacterium
CTCACGCTCATCATGAAGGGGCTCACCCGAAGCAGCGTGTTGGTGAGCGCGGTGATCGCCACCGCCAGCACCAGCAGCGGCACGGCGCCCATCCAGTACTTGCTCCAGAGCATGGCCCGCGGGTCGAGCGGGCTCGACCGGAGCAGCCACATCTGGCGGCCTTCCAGCGAGATGCCCGGGAAGATGAAGCGCGCGGCCACTGCGGCCAGCACGAAGCCCGCCAGGCCGAGGTTCAGGAACGAGATCATCGTTACCAGGGCGAACGGGACCCGCTCCCCGGAGTGAATCGGCAGCGACTTGATGTTGAAGATGTAGATCATCAGGAGCACCACGAGCAGAATGAGCTGACTCCACTGCGTGTTGTCGCGGAAGAAGAGCCGCGCGTCCTTGAACAGGAACTCCCGCTTCTGCGGCGGCAGCCAGCTCAGGGCCTCTTCCGCCGGCCCGCGCAACGCCCGGCGCACCTTCCGCTCGGCGCCCTCCTGGGCCTTGCTGTAGCCCAACGTGAACAGCTGTCGGTGAACCATCGCGCCTGCCGCCAGAGCCAATCCGGCGCCGAGCCACAGCTTCGCCACCGGCCATGGGTCCGACACCCGGGTGAGCCAGTTCATGAGCATGTCGGCCGACCATTCGCTCGGCAGCCAGGGACTGGTCGGGGCTTTGAGCGCCGTGAGGTAGTCGACGAAGTTGCGGAACCCCTCGGGGCGCGCGAGCTGCTCGGGGCGCATGAACCGGAGGAGCAGCACCAGCACCGCCACGCCGCCGATGCCCACCAGCCCGAGGAGTTCGCGCGTGCGCCGGGCGGGGAAGACATTCACCAGGAGCACGGTGAAGATCGTGCCGCCCACGGCGGGGATGATCAGGTAGGGCGTCATCGCCGCGAGCGCGACGAAGGGAAACAGCGGCCCGCCGGAGAACACGATGCCGTACGCGGTGAGGATCGGTAGCGTCAGCAGCCCGACCATCCACGACGAGTGGACCACCGTCTCGAGCAGCTTGGAGAGGTAGAGCCGGGGCCAGCTGATCGGCGCGCCGACGAGGAGGTCGAGGTCCTTGGCGAGAAAAAACGTCGACAGTGCGGTGATGATGTTCGACAGCAGCAGGATGGATAGGAACGCGAGCAGGATGACGCTGAGCATCTTGCCCGCCAGCAGGGGGCCCAGGTCCTGGACTTGCTGCACGTAGCGCAGCACCCGGTACGCCACGCCGAACACCGCCGTCCAGAACCCCGCGCCGCTCAGCGCCAGCAGCACGAACTTGGCGCGCGAGCGCCGTTCCTGGCGCACCCGGGCCTGGGCGCTCCGCCACTTCGGGGTGAGAACCGTCCAGAGGCTCGGCTGGCGCCGCGCGGCGGCCGTCACCCGTCGAGCACGGCGTCGAGCTTCGGCGTCTGATGTCCGCCGGTGAGCTTGAGGAACAGGCCCTCGAGGCTCATGCCCTCGGACGAGGTCTGGCGGCGGAGCTCGTCCATCGTCCCCTGCGCCGCGATCTTGCCGCGGTACACGATGGCGATGCGGTCGCACATGACCTCGGCGATCTCCATCGTGTGCGTGCTCATCAGCACCGTCCCGCCCCGGCTCACGAACTCGCGGAACAGGTCCTTGAGCAGTCGTGCGCTCTTGGGGTCGAGCCCGACCATCGGCTCGTCGACGACGATGACCTCCGGCCGGTGAACCAGGGCGCCCGCGATGATGAGCTTCTGCCGCATCCCGTGGCTGTACGACTCGGTCAGCTCGCCCTTCCACTGGGTCAGCTCGAACAGCCCAAGCAGCTCGTCGATGCGGCGCTCGACGGCCGGCCCCTGCATGCCGTAGAGGGCGGCCGTGAATCGGAGGAACTCTCCTCCGGTGAGCTTGTCGTACACGAAGGGGCGGTCGGGGATGTAGCCCAGTCGGGCCTTCGCCTCGAGCGGGCGCGCCTGGATGTCGATCCCGCCGACCGTGACGGTGCCGCTCGTGGGGCGCAGAATGCCGGCGATCATCCGGATCGAGGTCGTCTTGCCGGCGCCGTTCGGGCCGAGCAGGCCGAAGAGCTCGCCGCGGGGCACCTCGAGATCGATGCGGTCCACCGCGGTGAACGTTCCGTAGCGCTTGGTCAGCTCGCTCAGCCGGATCACGTCAGCCTCCCCACCAGGGCCTCGACCGCGGGACGTTGCGTCTCATCGACCACGATGGAGAGCTCCGCCGTGCCCGGCGCCGTCTCCACCAGCAACCCCACCGACTCCTCGACCGTGAGCCCGCCGTCCGTCCCGACCCGCGGCGCCGC
>CBFGSY010000226.1:0-2259 GCA_965651545.1 uncultured bacterium
GCCCCTTGGCCGGGCGGCGCCAGCAGACGTGACCATGGTGAGCAGCAGCACCAGGCCGGCCACGAGGGCGCCATAACGCTGGAGCCTCGACGGGCCCCGAGGGATGGACGGTGACATGCGGTACCTCTCTCCGGTGTGGCTCGCGAGGCGGCCGGGTGACGGTGCCGCTTGGCACGAGCGTGGAAGACTGCCATCTTGCCGGACCCGTTGGACGGCCCGCAACACCGCTCGGACGGACCCGTTGCACCGGCGCAACGCAGGCGGTAGACGAGTCCCGCTGCTCTACTCAGAGCCTGAGCCGAACCTCGTTCAGCGCGGCAAACGCCGCGCGCCGCAGCCGCTGCTCGCCACTTCGATCGATCCTCAGCTCGGCCCTCGGCAGGTTCACGTGTCCGGTGAGCGCGACGCGCACACGGCTGCGCCCGCTGGCGTCCTGTGGCAGCAGCGCAACCTGCAGCACGCTGTCAGCCACGGGCAGCGCCGGCGCGCCGCCAGCATCCAGCACGCCACCCAGGTAGCTGGCCGCATCACCTACGTGCGGCGTGGCCGCCAACAGCGCCAGCAGCGCACCATGCGTATCGGCCTCCCAAGATGCGAGCGACGTGGCTCCAGAGCGACCCAGGGCCGCCAGCGCCACGGCCGCCAGGTCGTCGTCATCCGTACCCCATACCGCATCTCCCAGGCGGCTGCGAGCCGCGTCAGCGATCGGGGCCAGGAGCAGTGGCTCGCCTCGCGTGCTGAACCGGAGGTGGACCCCGTCGTCTCGGGCGTAGATGCCGGAGGTCACGTCGGCCCCGGGTCGCGCAAGCAGGTCGTCGACCTGCTCGGCCACCGCCGACTCACCGATCCCGAACGTCTTCACGGTGCTGACGTGGAGCGGCCGCAGGTCGAAGCGCCCGGCCAATCGCGGTTGCACCTGCTCGGCGAACATGCGCCGCATCTCCGACGGCACGCCGGGCATCAGCGCCACCACCATCCCGTCGCGGTCGACCCACCAGCCCGGCGCCGAGCCGATCGGGTTGGGCAGCGCCTCGGCCGAGGGGATGCGCAATGCCTGCCGCAGGTTGCTCTCCGGCATCATCCCGATCGGCCCGAATCGGGCGCGCAGCTGCGCCTCCAGCTCCGGATCGGCAGCCAGCTCTTCGTCGAGCGCATCGGCCAGCCCTTCGCGTGTCAGGTCGTCATGGGTTGGTCCCAGGCCGCCGGTGGTCAGCACCAGGTCGGCGGCGGGCAGACACTCCGCGAAGGCGGCGGCGATCACCGCCCGATCGTCGGGCAGCTGACGGACGCCGGTGAGCGCAACGCCCAGGCGCGCGAGCTGCCGCCCCAGGTGGGCCGCATTGGAGTCGACCGTCTCGCCGGCCAGCAGCTCGGAGCCGATGCTCAGCAGGATGGCGCGCGGCGCCGCCTCGGTCACAGTGGTCAGCTGAAACGTTCGCGGAGCGGCTCGGCCACGCGCTGGGCCAGGCGCCGCAGCCCATCTGGGCCATCGGAGGCGGGCATCAGCAGGATCACATGGTCGGCGCCGTTGCGCACGAAGTCAGAGGCGACCTCCAGCAGCCCCTCATAGTCGCCGTCGCGCAGGAAGCCCTGCGCGCTGATCTCGATCTCCGCCGGATCCCGCCCGACGGCCTCGCAGTGGCGCAGCAACGCATCCCGCTTTTCGACGAAGGTTGATGGGTCACCGGTCTGGTTCCAGCCGTCGGCACGCTCGGCCACGATCCGCAGGCCGCGGCGCAGGCCCTGGGTCCCGAGCCAGATCGGCGGACCGCCGGGCGTGAGCGGCCTTGGATCGCAGACGGCGTCGTGCAGCCCATATGGCGGGGCGTCCAGCGTCACGCCATCCGGGTTCCGCCATATCGCCTTGATCACCTGGACCGCGCCGTCGAGCATCGTGATCCGCTCCCCGATCGGCGGCAGGTCCATGCCGTACATGGCGTGCTCCCCCTCGTGCCAGCCGGCGCCCAGGCCCAGCACGAAGCGGCCCGGTGCCAGGTGATCCATGGTCGCGCCCATGTTGGCGACCAGTGCCGGATGGCGGTAGGTATTGCTGAGCACCAGGTGGCCGAACTGCAGGCGCTTGGTCAGGACCGCCAGCGCCGAGGCCAGCACCATGCCCTCGTGGCTGCCGCCGCCCTCGTCACCGAGCGCGACGAAGTGGTCGAAGATCCAGGCCGAGTCGAAGACCTCCAGCGTGTCGCCAAGCTCCCATGTCTCACGCAGCGTCGGCCAGTCGACGTTCGTCTGGCTGGTCTTGAA
>CBFGSY010000227.1:0-2257 GCA_965651545.1 uncultured bacterium
CGTCCGGTGCGACTGGATCAGCTCCGCGAGCCGGTCGTAGAGCTCGGACCACACCTCGTTCGCCATCACGGCTTCGAGCGGAGAACGCGGCACTTCGAGCGCCAGGTCGCGCTCGCGCACGTGGCCGGTGTCCACGATCTCGACGGCGCCCGGCCGGTTGCCGACGAGGAAGCGGGCCATGGCCTCGAGCGGCTTCACGGTCGCGGAGAGGCCGACGCGCACGGGCGGCCTGTCGCACAGCGCCTCGAGCCGCTCGAGCGAGAGCATGAGATGCGAGCCGCGCTTGCTGCCGGCGACGGAATGCAGCTCGTCCACGATCACGCTCTTGACGCTCTTCAGCATCGCGCGGCCGGATTCCGAGGTCAGCAGGATGAAGAGCGACTCCGGCGTCGTGACCAGGATGTGCGGCGGAGTCTTGCGCATCCGGTTGCGCTCGAAGCTCGAGGTGTCGCCGGTGCGCACGGCGTCGCGGATCGGCACGTCGTCGAGTCCCTGCTCGAGCAGCTGGTCGCGGATGCCGGCCAGCGGCTCCTGGAGGTTTTTCTGGATGTCGTTCGAGAGTGCCTTGAGCGGCGAGACGTAAAGGACCTGCACCTCGTCCGACAGGCCCCGGGCGATGCCCTCGACGATCAGGTCATTGATGGCCGAGAGGAAGGCAGCCAGCGTCTTGCCGGAGCCGGTTGGCGCAGCGATCAATGCATTGCGATGCTGCGAGGTGACGGCCCAGGCGCGGGCCTGCGCCTCAGTCGGCGCGGGGAAGCGGCTGCGGAACCACCCGGCGACGGCCGGATGGAAACTGGCGAGAGCGTCCGGGGGCATCGATCGATTGTCTCACGCGAAGCTGGCTCATGGGGTGAGCCTGCAACCATTGACAGTCGTCAGGGCGTAGCTGGCGGCATCGAGGGCATGCAACTCCATGCCGATGGGGCGTGGGTTGTTCACGGTGCGGTGGGTCGCGTGCTCGAAGACCTGGCTGGCCCGGTGCTCATTCATCGGTCCCTGGAGGGACGTGATGATCGCGCGCAGGCGGGCGGCTTCCTGTTCAGAGGCGATGTAGCTCCACCGCCAGATCATGGCGCCGCGGCCATGGCGCTTGATGTAGTACGCGCAATGCCTGGCTTTCTCGTAGCGCCAGGCCTCCCCGTGCTGCTCGACCTCGTCCTTGACGCCGATGCGCAGGCCGGGCGGATGTCCTGCCAGGACACGCTCCAGTTGCCCCAGGGAATGGGCGATCGTCAGGCGGACGACTTTGTTGATCGCGGAATCGAACATGGCTGACCCGATACCACGCCATGGCGGGTTGGGACGCCGTCGGTGGCTGGCGTGATCGCGGGTCAGAGCGACGCCGACGAGTTGCTATTATTGCCCGCGTCCCGTGTGTCGATCCGATGGCGCGCCGCACGACTGACGGGTGGAGCGCACAATCAACATGAACCAGACCCGTTATCGCTGGGTGATCGTGGCCGCCGGAGGTCTGCTCGGCTGCGTCGCGTTCGGCGCGATGTTCTCGCTCCCGGTCTTCCTGCGTCCCATCGCGCAGGACACGGGCTGGTCATTCACGGGCGTATCGACCGCGATGACGATCGCGTTCATCGCCATGGCGATCGGCAGCCTCGCGTGGGGGAGCCTTTCGGACCGCTTCGGCACGCGAATCGTCGTATTCGCCGGCGCGATCCTGCTGGCGGGGAGCCTCGCGCTCGCGAGCTTCGCAAAGTCGCTCCTCGCGTTCCAGCTCGTTTACGGCGTGCTGGTGGGTGGCGGCACGGCGGCGATCTTCGCGCCCCTGATGGCCTGCGTGACCGGCTGGTTCGAGACCCGGCGCAGCCTCGCGGTGTCGCTCGTCTCCGCAGGCCTCGGCATGGCGCCGATGACGATGACGCCGCTGGCCGGCTGGCTCATCCAGAGCCACGACTGGCGCTCCTCCATGCTGATCATCAGCGGCATTGCCGCCATCATCATGATTCCGACGGCTTTCCTCATTCGCAGCCCGCCGGCGCTGGCGACCCCCGGCGCCGCGCCGGTCACCGCCGCGGATACCGGGCCGGAGATGTCGCGCTCGCAGGTGCTGCGGTCGCCGCAGTTCATCATCCTGCTGCTGACCAACTTCTTCTGCTGCGCGACGCACTCCGGGCCGATCGTCCATACCATCAGTTACGCGGTGACCTGCGGGATCCCGCTGGCCATCGCGACGACGATCTACAGCATGGAAGGCCTCGCCGGCATTGCTCGATCCGCTCATGACGGTATCGCCGACTCC
>CBFGSY010000228.1:0-2240 GCA_965651545.1 uncultured bacterium
CCAGATCCCGGTCGAGGTGCGCGCCGATCGGCGCGTCAGCCTGGGCATGCGCTGGCTGATCGAGTCCGCGCGCCGGCGCAACGGCAAGAGCATGGCCGAGAAGCTGGCTGCCGAGTTCGTCGACGCCTCGAACAACCTCGGCGCCGCCGTCAAGCGGCGTGAGGACACGCACCGGATGGCCGAGGCGAACCGCGCCTTCAGCCATTTCAAGTGGTAGCCGACCGATGGCCATGAGCAGCACCGCCATCAAGCAGGCCGCGGCCGGCATCCCGCTGGAGCGCACCCGGAACATCGGGATCATCGCCCACATCGACGCCGGCAAGACCACGGTGACCGAGCGGATCCTCTTCTACACCAAGAAGATCTACAAGATCGGAGAGGTCCACGAGGGCGCCGCCACCATGGACTGGATGGAACAGGAGCAGGAGCGGGGGATCACCATCACCGCCGCCGCCACGACCTGCTTCTGGGCCGATCATCGCATCAACTTGATCGACACGCCCGGCCACGTGGATTTCACGGTGGAGGTCGAGCGCAGCCTGCGCGTGCTCGACGGGGCGGTCGTCGTCTTCGACGGTGTGGCCGGCGTCGAGCCGCAGTCCGAGACCGTCTGGCGCCAGGCGGACCGCTACCGGGTGCCGCGCTTCTGCTTCGTCAACAAGCTGGACCGCACCGGGGCCGACTTCTGGCGGGTGGTCGACATGATCAAGGACCGTCTGGGTGCCAACGCGGTGCCGTTGCAGATCCCGATCGGCATCGAGAACCGCTTCCGCGGTGTGATCGACCTCATCAACATGAAGGCCATCACCTACGGCAACGACCTGGGCGACCAGATCGACGTCGGCGTGATCCCGGCCGACCTTGCCGACGAGGCCGCCACCTGGCGTGAGCGGATGATCGAGTCACTGGCCGATGTCGACGACGACATCGCGCACAAGTACCTGGAGGGCGAGGAGGTTGGCGCCGATGAGATCCGCGCCGCCCTGCGCTCGGGCACCCTGGCCTACCAGCTGGTGCCGGTGCTGTGCGGCTCAGCGCTGAAGAACAAGGGCATCCAGCCGATGCTCGATGCGGTGATCGACTTCCTGCCGTCGCCGCTCGACGTGCCGCCGGTCACCGGCCGCGATCCGCGCAGCGGCGACGAGGTCACCCGCCCCACCGAGGGCGCCGAGCCGTTCGCCGCGCTGGCCTTCAAGATCGCCGCCGACCCGTTCGTGGGCAAGCTGGCCTTCTTCCGCGTCTACTCGGGCACGCTGAAGACCGGCTCCTACGTCTACAACTCGACCAAGGGCTCCAAGGAGCGGGTGGGCCGCCTGCTGCAGCTGCACGCCAATCACCGCGAGGAGATCGAGCAGGTCAGCGCCGGTGACATCGCCGCGGCGGTGGGACTGAAGAACACCTACACCGGCGACACGCTGTGCGACGAGGCGAAGCCGATCGTGCTCGAGTCGATCAGCTTCCCGGAGCCGGTCATCGAGCTCGCGGTCGAGCCCAAGACGAAGGCCGACCAGGACAAGATGTCGCTGGCCCTGCAGCGGCTGGCCGAGGAGGACCCCACCTTCCGGGTCAGCACCGACGAGGAGAGCGCGCAGACCCGCATCGCGGGCATGGGCGAGCTGCACCTGGAGGTGCTGGTCGACCGCATGCTGCGCGAATTCAAGGTGCAGGCCAACGTCGGTCGTCCGCAGGTCAGCTATCGCGAGGCGATTCGCAAGCCCGCCAAGGGCGAGGGCCGCTTCGTGCGCCAGACGGGCGGCAAGGGCCAGTACGGCCACGCCGTGATCAACATCGAGCCGCTGGAGCGGGGGAGCGGCGTCGAGTTCGAGTCCAAGATCGTGGGCGGCGCCGTGCCACGCGAGTTCTGGCGAGCGATCGAGCAGGGCATCCGCGAGGCGCTGGCCGGCGGCATCGTTGCCGGCTATCCCATGATCGACCTCCGGGCGACGCTCATCGACGGTTCGTTCCACGAGGTCGATTCGTCGGAGATGGCGTTCAAGATCGCCGGCAGCATGGCCGTCAAGGACGGCGCCGGCAGGGGCGACCCGGCCATCCTGGAACCGGTCATGAAGGTCGACGTGACGACCCCCGAGGACTTCATGGGGGACGTCATCGGCAACCTGAACAGCAAGCGCGGTCATATCGAGGGGATCGATGAGCACGGCACGTCACGCGTCGTGCGCGCGCTCGTCCCCCTGGCCGAGATGTTCGGCTACGCCACCGAGCTGCGCAGCATGACCCAG
>CBFGSY010000229.1:0-2228 GCA_965651545.1 uncultured bacterium
CTAGCGTCGCGTCATGCGATGGCCACGGATCCCAGGTCGGCTGGCTCCGGGAATTCTCGCGATGGTGCTCGCGGGCTGCAGCCTATTTGGCTGGGGTCAAAACGCGATCGTCTGCGACGGCGTTTGGCCGCAGTGGATGCTCGATGCCGCCGACTACAACGGGGGCGGCTGTGTGGAAGTCCTGCCACCGGAGGCAGCTCCCCCGAACGCAGATTGGACCCCGGTCTGCACCGGAAATTGCCTGTGCCCAGAGGGCGAACTTCCCGACGCCGACAATGTCTGTCGTCCCCCACCGCCTGGCCCCTGGCCTTATAACGATTTCCGCTGGCCCTGAGCCGTCGAGTCACCCGAATCCCGCATCTCGCGGAGCATCACGCTTTAGGGCCGGAACCGCGGGTGCACAATCAGCGAGTGGCTGGATTGAGGTCGCTGGTCGATCGGCTGATCGCGCTCGCCGATAAGCCATCGGATGACGATGACTTTCGGCTTCGGAAGCGGATGGGGATAGTCGCCGGTTATCTCAGCATCGTCGCGCCGTTGTCCGTCATCGGCACCGCGCAGCAACAGCTGATCGCCATCCCGCTTGGCGTTGCGTTGTCGGCACTCAGCGCGATCAACCTCGTCGTCCTGGCAAAGAGCGGCCGCTTCGACCGATATGTCGTTGTGCTGATCGCCGCTGGGGCCATCTTCACGACGATCGCCATCGTGATTATCGGCGGTGTCCTGGCATCCAGCGCGGCAGTCTTCTGGGCGTTCTTGGTGCCGGTGTACGCCATCCTGGCGCTCGGACCGCGGCGGGCGACTGCCTGGTTCGTCGTGTTCCTGGCAGTCCTGATCCTGGTCGTGCTGATCGACCCCATCGTCCGGACCGCAATCTCACCGCCTCCCTATCCGCAGCAGCTGGCCTCATACGTCTTCAACGTCGGGGCTCCGGCGGCGATCGTGTTCTTCCTGTTCCGCTACACCGATCTCCGCCGGCGCCAGGCACAGGACAGGTCGGATGAGCTGCTCGTCAACGCCCTGCCGGCATCCATCGCAGCTCGCATGAAGCACGGCGAGCAGCGAATCGCCGAGGCATATCCGGAAACCACGGTCCTGTTCGCGGACCTGGTGGGCTTTACACCCTGGGCGCAGCGCACCCACCCAGACCGGGTCGTGGCGGTCCTTGATGGCCTGTTCAGCCGGTTCGATGCGCTGGCAACTGAGTGCGGCGTCGAGAAGATCAAGACCATCGGCGATTCGTACATGGCAGTCGCCGGTGCTCCGCAACCGCGGCCAGATCACGCCTTCGCGGCCCTAGCCCTCGCTCAACGGATGCTCAGCGCTCAGGCCGAAGTATGCGAGCCACTAAAGCTCCCCCTGCAGATGCGGGTGGGCCTTGCCAGCGGGTCGGTCGTGGCCGGGGTCATCGGCCAACAGAGGATCCTGTTTGACCTGTGGGGAGATACCGTCAACATCGCGTCGCGCATGGAGTCGGCCGGCGTGCCCGGGCGGATCCAGGTGTCAGCGTCGACCCGGGCGCTCCTCGGCAATGACTATTCGTTCGAGGAGCGCGAGGCGATTGAGGTCAAGGGGCTCGGGCTCATGACCACGTATCTCGTGACGAGCTAGGACCACCCACGCCACGAAACGCTCTGCCTCACCCGATGCCCGGCCGGAGCTCGATGAGGTCCCACAGGTCATTGGTGGCGGCGAGCTCCTCATCGGGCTCGGCGTCCATTGCCTGCAGGACCTTGCTGTAGAACGTCCGGCCAGCGGCTGCCAATCCGTGGGCTTGTTCGGGTGGAACGGGCTCGATATGCATGGCCGGATGATGCCTCCTGCGTTCACACTCACAGCTGCACTAGGCGGTCCAGGTCGGCAACCATGATCGTGGCTCCGCCATGGCGGACCAGGCCGGGAAGCTCGTCCTTCAGGCGACCGCGCACCACCAACGGCAGCTCCAGCTCGCGGCTCGAGCAGTAGCGCTCAATGACCGCGATCGCACCGTCGACCGCCGCCTCGTCGAGGGCCAGCAACAACGTGACGTTCTCCAGCCGTAGAAAGCCGCCAATGGATGGGATCTGGGTCAGGCGGTGGCCCGCATCTTCCAGGGCGCTGACGACCCGCTCGGCATCCTGCTGGTGAAGAACAACTATGAGGAGCTTCTGCATCGACAGATGCTATCGCCCGAGTCGCTCCTCCAGGAGAGCCGTCACCGCGGCACGGATCACACGGCCGCCGAATCC
>CBFGSY010000230.1:0-2149 GCA_965651545.1 uncultured bacterium
CCTCGGCGCGCAAGTCCGCCAGGTAGGCGCCCGCATCGGTCCAGGACGGCCAGGTGGCGGGCCTCGGGCGGTACGCGGCGCGCTCTTCGGCGATTTCTCCTGAGCCGATGAATATCGCGTGCCCACCAGCCGCGAGTGCCAATCGCCGATCGGCGGTGGCCAGGTCGGCATCCAGCGAGAGGGCGAGCGTCAGGTAGGCGGCGTCATACGCACTGAGGTCGTGGCGCTCCATCAGGTCGACGACCGCCACGGTGGACGCCGCATCGGCCGCGAGCGTGCGGATGCCAGCGTCTCGGAGGGCGCGAACCGCATCCAGAGTCGTTGGCGCGCGATACCCGTAGCGCCGAATCAGGACATTGACTACTTCGATCCAGAACAGCTCGGGCGCGACGATATCTGGTCGCTCCGCCACCAGCCGCGCGATCTCTGCGCTGCCCGGCTCCTGGCGCACCAGCTTCAGCCCCGCCGAGGCATCCGTGACGAGCGGCCTCATCCATGGTCTCCGGAACGCGCGTCCCGCTCGGCCCGCACATGGTCGGCTGCGTCCTCGCCCGCCGATCCCGCGACCATCGCCTCCCGGATCGCCGCCAATCGATCGAGCGCCGCCATACGGCGCTTGGTGCGCTCCTCCGCGGATTCGTCCAATCGGGCCGCGTCCTCAGGCGAGACGAGGACAGCGAGCGGCCGATGGTCACGCTCGATGAGGAGGCGCTCCCCCGCCGACGCCCGGTTCAGCGCCTCACCCAGCCGAGCCCGCAGCTCGGTCGCCGTCATAGCTCTCATGGTTGACCATCATGACTAGCCATGATGGCGGCGTCAACGGGGTCCAGGAAGGCGGCTCACGTCAGTGGCCGATGTATCGGGCCAACCTGCACACGAAGCCCGATCTACGCGTCGAAATGCCCTTTTATCGGGCCATCCTGAGCGTGACGCGACAACTTCTTGTCCCTACGTGCGCGGTGGTGGCCCGATAGAACGCCAAAACAGCGCCCGGCCGCGCACCTATGCGTCATTTGGCCCGCTAGAACAGCCGCGTCGGTCAGCCGTTAGCGCGCCGGCCGACCAGGTACCACGTCTCCATCTCGCCCTTGCCCTTGACGGGCACCATGCCGCGCGGCTCGCAGACGAAGTCGTCCTTCAGCAGGTCGTAGGTCGCACGCGTGATCTGGATTCGGCCCGGCGTGCCCTCCGTCTGCATCCGGCCGGCGGTGTTCACCGCGTCCCCCCACAGGTCATAGAGGAACCGCTTGCGGCCAATCACGCCGGCCACCACCGGCCCGGAGTTGATCCCGATCCGCAGCTCGAAGCCCAGCGACCCCACGCTCCCCTGCTCCCGCACCGCGTCCAGCATCTCCAGCGCCATATTCGCTAGACACTGCGCGTGGTCCGGGCGCGGCTGCGGGATGCCGGAGGCGGCCATGTAGCAATCGCCCAGCGTCTTGATCTTCTCGACGTCGTAGCGCTCGGCCAGGTCGTCGAAGTGGCCGAACAGCTGGTCGAGCATCTGGACCACGTGCGCCGGCGAGTGGCGCTCCGACATCGGGGTGAAGTCGGCGACATCGGCGAACAGGATGGAGGCCGATGTGAACGAATCCGCGATGGTCTGCGGCTTCGCCTTCAGCTTGTCGGCGATCGAGCGCGGCAGGATGTTGAGGAGGAGGGTCTCCGCCCGCTCCTGGGCGTCCGCCCGCTGCTGGGCGAAAAGGGCCAGGAGCGTGAAAGCCACGGCGCCGCCCACGATCACGTTCAGCGCGACCATGGTGGTGCTGAACCATCGCGGCAGCTCGGACAGTCCACCGGTCAGCTCACCGAGGATGCCTGCTGCCAGGAAAGAGACCGCGAACAGGATGAACCAGCGCACGCTGGAGCGGACGGTGCTGAAGACGAGCGCGCCCATCGGTCCCAGGATGCCCCACAGGCCAACCGCGCCCGAGGCCAGGAAGCCCGCGGTGGGCCACATCGAGAGCGTCGGCGCCAGGGTGATATCCAGCAGTTGGATGCGCAGCAGGAGCTCGAAGTTCCGCGTGCGGGCGAATAGGCCGATGGAGACCAGCGAGACGACCACGTACCCGTACGCGATGACGCCCGCGACCGCTCCCAGGGTCAGGTAGAGCGTGCCCCACAGCACGCCGATCGGCAGGACGAGGAC
>CBFGSY010000231.1:0-2136 GCA_965651545.1 uncultured bacterium
CGCCCTTCAACTTCCCGGCCATGGTGCCGATGTGGATGTTCGCCAACGCCATCGCGTGCGGCAACGCGTTCATCCTGAAGCCATCCGAGAAGGACCCATCGGCGTCGATCTACATCGCCGAGCTGCTCAAGGAAGCCGGCGTGCCGGACGGTGTCTTCAACGTGCTGCACGGGGACAAGGTCGCCGTCGATGCCATCCTCGAGCACCCAGGCATCGCCGCCGTCAGCTTCGTCGGCTCGACGCCTATCGCGCGTTACATCTACGAGACCGGAACCAAGCACGGCAAACGCGTCCAGGCCCTGGGTGGCGCCAAGAACCACATGGTCGTCCTGCCAGATGCCGACATCGGCATGGCGGCCGACGCGGCGGTCTCGGCCGCATACGGTTCGGCCGGCGAGCGGTGTATGGCGATCAGCGTTGTGGTGGCCGTGGGCGACGCGGCCGATCCGCTGGTCGAGGCCATCGAGGAGCGGCTGCCGAAGGTCAAGGTCGGGCCAGGCTCCGATCCAGAGGCGGAGATGGGTCCGCTGATCACCCGCGAGCATCGCGACAAGGTGGCCGGCTACCTGGATAGCGGCGCGTCGCAGGGGGCGAAGCTGCGGGTCGACGGGCGCGAGCATCGGCTCTACAAGGACGACGAGGGCTTCTTCCTGGGCGTCTCGCTGCTCGACCACGTCAAGCCGGAGATGGACTGCTATCGCAACGAGATCTTCGGGCCGGTGCTGGAGGTCGTGCGCGTCCCAACCTACGCCGATGCGGTCCAGGTCATCGAGGACAATCCCTACGCCAACGGCACGGCCATCTTCACCCGGGACGGCGGAGCGGCTCGCCAGTTCCAGTTCGACATCAACGTCGGGATGGTCGGCATCAACGTCCCGATCCCGGTGCCGGTCGCCTACTACAGCTTCGGCGGCTGGAAGTCGTCCCTCTTCGGCGACCTGCACATGTACGGGCCGGAGGGGATCCAGTTCTACACGCGCGGCAAGGTGGTCACCGCCCGCTGGCCCGATCCGTCCACCTCGAAGGTGGACCTCGGCTTCCCGCGCACCCGATGACGAGCGTCCCCGCCGCCTCCGAGCGGCGCGTCCTGGCCGACCTCCTGCCGGGCGCGCTGGTGCGCGACGTCCTGCTCGTCGCCGGTGCTGCGGTCATCACCGGCATCGCAGCCCAGATCTTGATCAAGCTGCCGTTCACCCCCGTGCCGGTCACGCTCCAGACGTTCACCGTGCTCCTGTCCGGCGCAGCGCTGGGCCCGTTGCGCGGCGGGGCGTCGATGCTCCTCTACCTTGCCGTTGGCGTCGCCGGGTTCGGATGGTTCGCCGAAGGCCGCTCGGGAACGGCGTTCGCGTCGTTCGGCTACATCGTCGCCTTCGTGGTGGCGGCGGCGATCGTCGGCCTGCTCGCTCGGCGCGGCGCCGATCGGACCGTGCTCGGCACGGTGGCGATCATGGTGCTCGGCAACCTCGTTATCTACGCCATCGGGTTGCCATGGCTGATGGCGGCCCTCGGCCTGGACCTGGCTACCGGGCTCGAGCTCGGCGTCTGGCCGTTCCTCATCGGCGATGCGCTGAAGATCGCCCTGGCGGCGGGGCTTCTACCGGTTGCCTGGCGGCTGGCGGGAGACTCACGCTAGCCCTCTGCCACAATGGCGCCCGCATGACCGACCAGTTCGAGACGCTCACCGTGCACGCCGGCCACGAGCCCGATGCGGCCACCGGCGCAGTCGTGCCGCCCATCCAGATGAGCACGACCTTCAAGCAGGATGGGGTCGGCCAGACGCGGGGCGGCTTCGAGTACGGCCGCTCCGACAACCCGACGCGTCGCGCGCTGGAGTCGGCAATTGCCGCCCTCGAGGGGGCTACGCACGGCCTGGCCTACGCGTCGGGCCTGGCCGCGACCCAGAACCTGCTGTACCTCACCGAACCCGGCCAGCGGATCGTCATGTGCGACGACGTGTACGGGGGAACCTGGCGCCTGGCGGACAAGGTCTGGTCGCGATACGGCATCGCCGTCGACGCCGTCGATGTGACCAATGCCGATGCGGTGCGTGCGTCGCTGTCGGCCGGTGCGATGGAGGAGCGCGGACCCGTCGGAATGGTCTGGATCGAGACCCCCACCAATCCGCTGCTCAAGATC
>CBFGSY010000232.1:0-2034 GCA_965651545.1 uncultured bacterium
GGACCGATCGGGCTCCTACATGGCGCGATACGTGGCCAAGAACGTGGTCGCGTCCGGCCTGGCGCGGCGCTTCGAGCTGCAGCTGGCCTATGCCATCGGCGTCGCACGGCCGCTGGCAGTGAACGTGGAGACATTCGGCACCGGCCGCATCTCGGACGAGCGGATTGCGGCTCTGATCGGGGAGCACTTCGACCTGCGGCCGGGCGGGATCATCGACGGCCTGGGACTGCGCGCACCGATCTACCGGCAGACGGCTGCCTACGGCCACTTCGGGCGCAGCGATCTCGACCTGCCGTGGGAGCGGACCGATCGCGCCCAGGCGCTGCGGGATGCCTCCGGAGTCCGAGGCGAGGCCTCCCTCAGCGGCTGACGGGATGCAGCCGCCGGCACCCCGCAGGCCGCCGGTACGCTGGGGCGAGCCGCCTCCCGGCCCGCTGGCGCGGCTTGTCGCTCGCGCTCGGTCAGTGCTTGGCGAGCCGCCCCGTCCCCCGCGATCATCATTGCCTGATCTGCCGGTGGCGCTGCGTCGCTCCGCGCCGGCCGCGCCGTACCTCAGCGCCCAGGCGGCTGGCCAGCATCCCGAGGCCGCCGCTGCCGCCACGCGTGCCATGCAGCTTGCAACCGAGACGGGGGACTGGTGGCCAGCGGACATCTGGGGGCATCGGGCACTGTGGCACTACGAGCGCGCCGGGATGGAGCTGGAGGCGACGCGCGCTGCGCGCCTTATCGGCGATCTGCGGAGCGCTGCCGGCGACCCGGCCAGCTCGCGCCGCTACTATGCCGAGGCCATCAGCGAGGCGCGCGACCTGGGAGCCGAGCGAGAGCAGGGCCTGGCCGCCCTGGGCATGGGGCGGGCGGCGCTCGACATGTCGGACGTCACCACGGCCCGCCGCCTTGCGCAGATTGCGCTGGAGCTGCTGGAGCGCTGCGGCGCGCCTGCCGAAGAAGTGGAGTCCGCCCGGCAGCTGCGGGGCGAGGAGAAGGAGGTCTCATGAGCGCGCGGCGTGAGGTGCGTGTCGCCATCGTTGGCGCCGGGGTGATGGCCGAGGCCATGATCTCCGGTCTGCTGGCGGATCATGCAGTGGCGCCATCGCGCCTCACCGCGTCACATCCGCGCCGTGACCGCCGTCAGACGCTCGCCGAGCGGCATCGGATCAACGTGGTCGCGCGCAACGCAGAGGCAGTCGCCGATGCTGACATCGTGGTGCTGGCGGTGAAGCCGCAGATGCTCGGATCGGTCATGCGCGAGATCGGGCCGGCGCTCGCCAAGAGCCAGGTTGTGCTCTCGATCGTGGCCGGCGCCACCCTCCGCACCCTGACCACCGGGTTGAGTCATGCGGCTGTCGTTCGGGCCATGCCCAACACTCCTTCGCAGATCCGGCGTGGGATCGCCGTCTGGAGCGCATCAACCGCCTGTACCGGGCGCCAGCGGGACCTGGCCAGATCGGTCCTGAAGGCGATCGGCAGCGAGAAAGAGGTCGCCGACGAGTCATTCGTCGCCATGGCGACCGCCCTTTCGGGAACGGGCCCGACCTACCTGTTCGCCGTGATGGAGGCGCTGATCGATGCCGGCGTGCACATGGGCTTCCCGCGCGAGCTGGCGCACGACCTGGTGGCGGAGACGCTCATCGGCTCGGCGGAGTACGCGCAGCAATCGGAGCTGCATCCGGCTCAGCTGCGCAACCTGGTCACCTCCCCGGGCGGGACCAGCGCGGCCGCCATCTATGAGCTCGAAAAAGGCAGGATCCGCACGGTGCTATCAGACGCCGTGTGGGCCGCCTACCGCCGCACCCTGGAGCTCGGCGAGCGCCTCGAAACGGAGACCTCGCCCTAGGCCGCGTGCCGGTGCCATCCGCACCCCCTATCGGTCATTTCTTTACCCACGCGCTCGACTGGGAGTCAATTTGCCGATCTATCGGCCAGCACCAGTCACGTGTGGAGAAGAACGTGTCGGTTCGCGCTCGCGATTGACCGATAGAACGGCGATCTGACCTCCAGAAGGACGCTCGTGGGAACAATTCACCGATCAGTTCG
>CBFGSY010000233.1:0-2017 GCA_965651545.1 uncultured bacterium
AGCGATGCATCATCAGTTGCACGGCCCGGTCGTCTGCTCATAGCACGCGACCGCGAATTCTCGGCCACGCTCCATCCAGATCTGGCCGAGCGAGATGCCCCAACCAAGTGGGAGCGACAGCTCTGCATTCATGAGCGTTGTGAAGCGGTAGCAGACCTGGACCTCGACGTGCGGGAGCGGCCCCTGCGTGCCCGGGGGGTCGTAGCCTTCCACGGTCGGAGCCCATGTGGTCAAGTGCATGACCCTGCAGTCGGCAGGGGCGGCCCCAGATTCGGTCCCGCAGATCGGGTCAGATCCGTCATGGACACAGACGGCCACCGCGGGCGACGTCAAGGTGGCGGTGCCGTCGGAGAGATCCTCGCAATCGCCGGTGCCGGTGATGACGTGCGACGGGAGCAGCTTGGCCTCTGCGCAGACCTCCTCGATCGCGACCCAGTGCAGCCGCTGGTAATCGCTGGTCGTGGGCGCGGACGATCGGTTCCGCAGCAGCTGCACATACTCCTGCGCGGCCGCCTCAGCCCCGTTGCGAGCCGTCGCCTCTAACGCAATGCCGGCACTGAAGACACGCCCGAAATCGGCAATGCCGAGGAATAGGACGAGCAGCATGGGCAGAACCAGCGCGAACTCAACGAGGGTCTGCCCGCGAAGGTCTCGCAGGGGTGCGAGTACCGCTGGATGCCTCAAGTTGCGCAATGTTCCCCTCTGGTGACGCGCCGGCAGACCAGCGCCCGTACGCGTGGGACTAACGTACTGTCGGCACCTGGGACCTGGCCATTACAAAGCGGCACCCGAAATGGGTAGTTAGGTGAGCAAGGGAGCTCACTTCACGACTCCGACGTACCGCCAAAAGTACCAATCCCACCTTGCAACGGACCTTTCGGTGGGAGGTCAAAATGTGGACATCTGTCACCACCCGTCGCCCGATACTGAGGGCCATGACAGAGCGCGTCCTCGTCCTTCCGCGTGAGCGCGTCCCGGGCGGCTGCGGCTTCACCGGCCTGAGGCTTGTCGACGAGGCAGCCATCGCCCTGCTGCGTACGGCGGTCGTCGAGCACGGGCAGTACATGGATCGGCCGCTCGCCGAGGAGTCACCGGAGTGGAAGCAGCTCATTCCGTACGTCGTGGTGCGGGACGGCGAGCGCGTCTTCCTCATGGAACGGACCGATGCGGGCGGCGACCCGCGGCTACACCGCAAGGCGAGCATCGGCGTCGGCGGGCACCTCAACCCAGTGGACTCTGGTGGCGACCCGCTGACCATCGGCCTGCGTCGTGAATGGGAAGAGGAGCTGGTCGCCGACTGGGAGCCGGCATTCCGCCTGGTGGGGATGCTGAACGACGACACCAATCCGGTTGGATCGGTCCACCTGGGAGTCGTCTTCGAGGTCGATGCCGGTGGGCGCGGGGTGCAGGTTCGCGAGCTCGACAAGCTCAGCGGCCGAATGGTCCAGCCGGCCCAGTTGGAGGCCGCGTGGGATCGGCTGGAGACATGGTCCCAGCTGGTGGCCGGCCAGCTGCTGGAGGTGCGCTCCGGAGTCTGAGCGGCCGATGCGTATACTCGCCAGATGGTCCGATTGCGGCGAGCCCTGGCGGCGTGCGCTCTGCTGCTGGGGGCGCTATCACTGGCCCTGCCGACCTTCGCGGCGGGCGACCACGTCGTGCGGCTGCGCCTGCGCGGCGTGATCGATCAGGTCAACGCCGCGTACATTGAGCAGGGGATCACCGCCGCTGCCGAGGGCGATGCCGCCGCCGTCCTGATCGAGATCGATTCGCCAGGCGGCGAGCTGACCAGCATGGATCGGATCCTGAAGGCGATGCTGGGCAGCGGCGTGCCGGTGATCACCTACGTGGCGCCACAGGGCGCCCAGGCGGCAAGCGCCGCCACCTTCATCACCATGGCCGGCGACGTTGCCGCCATGGCCCCATCGACCACCATCGGGGCGGCGTCCGTCGTCGGCAGCGGCGGCGAGGAGCTGCCGGACACCTTGGCTGACAAGGTCAACAACTCGAACGCCGCCAA
>CBFGSY010000234.1:0-2015 GCA_965651545.1 uncultured bacterium
AGATGGAGGCCAACGGCCCAGCCTGGACCGAGGTCCTGGATAACGACCTGGATCCAGACGAGATCGCGGTGCGGCATCGCGACGACGGCTCCTCGGTCCACGCCCCGAAGGGCATCCGCCTGGCGCAGGCGATCCACCACGGGACCGATCACCGGAGCCAGATCTGCACGGCACTCACCCAGCTGGGCATCGAGCCGCCAGAGATCGACGTATGGGCCTACGGCCACAGCGATCGTCGAGTGATCGAAACTCCCGCGGGGGCGTAGGTCGAGCCGACTAGCCCGCCTGTCCCTCCCGGAAGAAGCGCGGCGCGCTGACGAGCAGGGTCGCGGCGGACAGAACGCCCAGGATCGGCGCCGAGATCATCGGTGGCGGCGGCGGCTGCGACGGATCGGTACCGGCGACGAGGTAGAACACGCCGATGCCGGCCGTCCAGACCGGAATGAACCACATCACCCACCACGCCCAGCGTTCGTTGCGCCGGAACCCGAACCACAGCAAGGCGGCCGTCAGCCACCCGATCATCACCAGGCTCCAGCCATTCGTGCGAGTGAAGAAGTCGAAGAGCCGATACGAGGCGGCGCCATCGGCCTCCAGCTCGTCCGGCGTCATCCCGGTCAGCCCGAGCGGGATACCGACGTCTGCCTCGGGACCGGTGAGCAGGTCCGTCACTCCAAAGAGGATGTAGAGGAGCGCGATAGCCACCAGCCCCCACCACGCATGCCGCTCGAGCCATTTCATGCTCGGGACGATAGCCGCTCAACATGGGGGTATGCATGCCCCGGCGCCCGTATGATTCACTCGCTTCGGCAAGCACAACTCATCAGCTGGGCGTATGCAGATGGCCGACCGGGACGCGTACGAGATCCTCAACGTCCACCCGTTGGCGCACCAGGCCGTCATCCAGGCCGCCTACCGAGTCCTGGCGGCGCTGTACCACCCCGACTCGAGGGACAGCCTGTCGTCGACCAGGCGCATGGCCGAGCTCAACGCGGCCTACGAGAAACTTCGGACGCCGGACCGCCGCGTCCTGTACGACAGGGAGCTGAAGCGCGGCGGTGCCGCTGGCAGCATCATCACACCAGCGCCTCGGACATCGGCCCACAGTCAGGCGCCGACGCCAGGCACCCTGGACTTCGGGCGTTACCGGGGCTGGACCATTGCCCGCCTGGCGCGCGAGGATCCCGACTACCTGCGCTGGCTCTCCCGCCATTCCTCCGGGATCCGATTCCGCCCTGAGATCGAGAGGGCCCTGGCCACCACCAGCGCCGAGCCGACGATGTCGGATCGGCTCCGCGGGCGCGGCAAGAGCTAGCGGCAGGAGGCAGCCGCCGGAGCCCGGCAGTCAGCCGGCAGTCGCGGGCTGCCCCTCCTCCACCGGGACTGCGACCTTCCTGGATTCGGCCTCGGCTGGCCGATAGGTGAGGATCAGGACACCCTTCGTGCTCGTCTTGGAGTCGACGAGCTTCAGGTTGGTGGCGGGCAGCCCCTCGCGGAAGAGGCGCTTGCCAGTGCCCAGCACCAGCGGATGGATGATCAGATGCCACTGGTCGATGAGCCCGTGCTTTGCAAGCGTCTGCACCAGCTCCCCGCTGCCGATCACCTGGATGTCCTTGCCGTCACCGTCGTCGCTGGCCTTGAGCTTCGCGACCTCGCCCGGCACGTCGCCACGGATGAGGGTCGAGTTCTGCCACGGCAGCGGCTCCGACAGCGTGGACGAGACCACGTACTTCGGCGCCTGGTTGAAGATCGGGGCCAGCAGATCGTCCGCCGGCTGATTCGGCCACCAGCTCGCGAAGATCTCGTACGTCCGACGACCGAAAAGGTACGCACCGGTCCGCTCGAAGCCGGCGTTCATCTCGTTCGCGAAGATGTCGTCGAAGTAGGCAAGCTGCCAACCTCCGTGCTCGAAGCCTCCGCTCGGATCTTCATTGGGATCACCCGGGGACTGCATCACGCCGTCCAGGGTCAGGAATTCAGCGACAACGATGTTCCGCACTGGTTATTCACCTCAG
>CBFGSY010000235.1:0-1993 GCA_965651545.1 uncultured bacterium
GCATCCAGCAGGCACTGCCTGCCCTCGACGTTGAATCCGGTGCCCATCTGCTGGTCCTCGACGCCGCAGTCAAGGACCGATGGCGTGGGATCGGACGCGGCCCGGCAGCCGCACAGCGCAAGGCTGCCAAGGACGAGGGCGACGACGAGCCATCGCATGGCGATGTGGACGCAACGTGGGCGGTATCGGTTCCGTTGCCTAAACCCGGGTCAGAGGTTGCCGCGGCGCTCCTGTTCGCGCTCGATGGCCTCGAACAGCGCCTTGAAGTTGCCCACCCCGAACCCGCGCGACCCGTGGCGCTCGATGATTTCGAAGAAGAAGGTGGGCCGATCCTGGACCGGCTTGGTGAAGATCTGGAGGAGGTAGCCCTCCTCGTCGCGATCCGCCTCGATGCCCAGCTCCTCGAGCGTGTCCATCGGAACTCCGACATCACCCACCCGGTCGGGCAGCGACTCGTAGTACGCGTGAGGGAGCCCCAGGAATTCCACGCCCCGCTCGCGCAGGACGCGCACGGTGCCGACGATGTCCTCGGTGCGCAGCGCGATGTGCTGCGTGCCGGCGTCCAGGTAGTAGTCCAGGAACTCCTGGATCTGGCTCTTCTTCTTGCCCTCGGCCGGCTCGTTGATCGGGAACTTGACTCGGCCATTGCCGTTGGTCATCACCTTCGACATCAGGGCCGAATACTCCGTGTGGATCACCTTGTCGTCGTAGTGGATCAGCTGGCTGAAGCCCAGCACGTCACGGTAGAAGTCCACGAATCGATTCATGTCGCCCAGCGCGACGTTGCCGACGCAGTGGTCGACCTCCAGCAGCTGCTGACCGGTGGCCGCGGCAGCCGGGCGCCGGATCTTGTGGGACCCCGGCGCGAACGTCCCCTGGTAGTCGCTGCGGTCGATGAAGGAGTGGATCACCTCGCCGTAGGTATGGATGGCGCTGCGGCGCAGCACGCCCTTCTGTCCCTCCAGGGTCGTCGGCTCCACTGCCGAGCGAGCGCCGCGTGACGTCGTCTCGCGCCACGCCGACGCCACGTCGTCGACGGCGAACGCGATGTCATGCACCCCGTCGCCATGCCTGGCGACGTGCTCCGCCAGCTCCCCGTCAGGCTGGAGCGGGGCAGTGAACACGAAGCGGATGTCGTTCTGCACCAGGACGTAGCTGGATCGGTCCCTGACCCCCGTCTCGAGTCCCGCGTACGCGACCGGTGTGAATCCCCATAGCGCCCGATAGTAGCCAGCCGCCTGCTTGGCGTTTCCCACCCAGAACTCGACGTGGTCGATGCCCTTCAGCGGCAGAAAGTCCACTACGGTGCCTGATTGGTTGGCGGCGCCCCTGCTCGCGATCGTATCGGTCATGGTTCTTCGTCCTCGCCCTGGCCGGTTGTGCCGGCCGATGTGTCGGCCGATGTGTCGGCCGATGTGCTGGCCGCTAGCGCCACCTCGATCATCCGATCCACCGCGACGTCCAGCTCCCGCGGAGAAAGATAGCTCTCCTCCGGGGTGATCTCTTCCGAGAGCACGTCCGAGACCGTCAGCACGCAGGCGGCCTGCACGTTCTCTCTTGCTGCCAGCAGGAAGAGTGCCGAGGCCTCCATCTCGAATGCCAACACGCCTCGCGCGCGCCACTTGGCTGCGTAGTCTGGATCGGTGTTGTAGAAGACATCGACCGATGCCACCGTCCCCACGTGAGGGCTGATGCCCGCTTCCCGAGCTGCGTGGAAGAGGGCATGGGTGAGTGCCCAATCGGCCGTGGGCGCGTACGGATCGCCATGCAGGTATGTCCGTGTCGCTCCGTCCACGGGACAGGCGGAGACGGCGATCACCATATCGCCGGTGCGGATCCCCGGCCCGATGCCACCGCACGTTCCGACCCGAATCAGCTGCTTCGCTCCGAGCCGCAGCAGTTCCTCCGCGACGATCGAGAAGCTGGGCGTCCCCATCCCCGTGGTCTGGACGCTCACCGATTGTCCGTGGAAGCTGCCGGTCCAGCCGAGCAG
>CBFGSY010000236.1:0-1982 GCA_965651545.1 uncultured bacterium
CCGCTTCGGGATCGTGGACGTCCTGGCGCCGTCGGACTAGGGTGCGACTCGACCTGCTGTTCTGGCCTACTGGTCCCCGCCCCGCATGAGACCGCGCGGGCGCCAGAGGCTCACCAGTCCCGCGACCAAGGTCACGAGAAAGATGTTGCCGATCAGCATCTCGAGCCCGGCGAACAGCTTTCCGGGCTGGCCGGCCGGCACGAGATTCCCGTAGCCGGTCGTCGTCAGCGTGTAGAAGCTGAACAGCAACGTGTCGCCGTCGTGGACGGTGGTCCCGGACCCGAAGAATGGCGTCCCCTGGATTCGGTCGAGCGCGACGTACAGGAACGTGAAGAGCAGGCCCAGGATGATGTAGACGCTGATCGCGCCGAGGATCGTCCTGAAGCCGACCTCCGTCTCCGTCAAGACCGTCCGCAGTATCGCCAGGGCCGCCACGAGCAGCAGCAGTGCTGTGATCAGGCCGCTCGCTCCCAGCAGGCCCTGGCTGTCCAGGATCGCCGACAGGAATCCGCATGCCACCGCCGCTACGCCCAGGACGGCAGCCGCACGGACGACCTCTGCTCGAGCCCCGGCGCTGGCCAGTGCGACGGCGCCGGCCATGACCGCGACCAGGGTCGTGAAAGCCCCGCCCCAGCCGTGCGACGCCGTCAGGGAGCCGAGCACGTAGGTCGAGATCAGCAGCAGGAGTACGAGGCCAAACGCGTTGGCAACCCGCTCCGCGAACTCTCCCCAGCGCTCGTTCGGCCTGCGCGAGAGCCCCAGCTCGCGCTCATCGCCCGGGTCGGGTTGTCTGGCCACTTCCGTCCGTTCGGGTCGGGACGTGCTTTTCCTGCCCGAAAGTGGTCCTGTTGATCGGCGTAAAGCCGCCGTGGTCGCCTCACGAAGCCTTGTCGCCGCCTACGTTTCTCCTGCCACGGGTGCTCCGCTTCGGGGTGCCTCCTTCTTGGCAGCGGCGGGCTCGTCCTCGGCTGCGAATTCGGCGAGCATCCGCTTCTCGTCCTCGTACCGGGGGAAGGCGAAGAAGACGAGGGCAGCGCCGAGCAACACGGCGATGATTCCGGCGAGGTAGGCCCACTCGTCGCCCTGGAGAAAGGAGGTCTTGGCCGCCGCGACGATGTCGTTCTGGATGGAGGGAGAGAACTGCTTGGCGGCGTCTGCGGCGCTCGAGAACGACTTGGTCAGCTCGCTTTGGACGTCGTCCGAGACGTTCTTGCCGGAACTGGCGATGGCCGCCGAAGCCGCGGCCGCATAGCCAGCCGTCAAGAAGGCGCCCATGATCGACTGCAGGATCGCCCCGCCGAGATCGCGCTGTAGGTCGGCGGTTCCGGACGCCATCCCGGCACGTCTCACCGGAACCGATCCGGTGAGTGAGTGGGACGCCGGAGTGCCGGCGAAACCCACCCCGATGCCGACGAAGGCATAGCCCATCGCCACCTTCCAGTAGGAGATGTCCTCCTTCCAGAGCAGCAGCATCGTCAGGAAGCCGAGCAGGACGAAGACGTAGCCAAGCAGAAGCGTCATGCGGGCGCCCCTGTTCTCGACCAGCTTGGCGGATCGCGGGGCGACTAAGACCATGCACGCCGCCGCGGGCAGGATCGCGGCCCCCGCGCCGATCGTCGAGTAGCCGAGGACGTTCTGCAGGAACTGCTGACCGATGTACATCGTCCCCATCAGGGAGCCGAAGACGATGATTCCGGCGACCGCGGCCACCCAGAAGGTCCGGCGCGAGGCGATGCGCAGGTCATAGAGGGGGTTCGCGGTCCGGCGCTCGCGGATGTAGAAGGCGATCAGCGCTGCCGCGGCGATTGCGAACAGCCCGATCGCGACGGATCCCTTGCCGGGAACCACCACCAGGTTGATGCCGAGGATGAAGGCGCCAACCAGGAATATCGTGAGCACGCCGCCCGGGTGATCGACCGGCTCGGTGGCCTCGTTGACGTGGGCAGGGATGAACTTGATCGCCATCACCAGTGCCAGCACGG
>CBFGSY010000237.1:0-1916 GCA_965651545.1 uncultured bacterium
GCCATGACCGGCCGGGTAGCCGATGGGCTGATCCTGCAGGTGGCAGACCCGGACCTGATTCGGCTGTTCGTGAGCCAGCTGCGCGAGGCCGAGGCGGCGGCGGGCCGAACGCCGGGATCGGTCAAGGTGCAGGCCGCCGCCCCGGCGCACATCGGTTCGCGCGAGCTCGGGCGCGAGCGGACCCGATGGTTTCCAGCGCTGGTCAGCAACCATGTCGTCGACCTGGTCAACAAGTATCCGCGCGAGCAGCTGCCCGAGGCGCTGACCGGCTACGTCCGCGACCGCGAGGGGTATGACTACCACCACCACGCAGAAGTGGGCTCGAGCAACGCCGCCTTCGTCGGCGACGAGGTGACCGATCGGTTCTGCGTGCTCGGCGAGCCAGGGGAGCACGTCGAGAAGCTGCGTATCCTGGCCGACGCGGGCGTCGACCAGTTCAACCTCTACCTGATGAACGGCGACGAGGAGGAGCAGCTGGACGTCTACGGCCGCGAGGTGATCCCCGCCCTCTAGCTCAGCGAGACCAGCCCCTTCAGGCCCGCTCCGATCGTCGACCAGCGCTGCTCGAAATCGGGCGCCAGCGAGTAGACGATGTTCGTGCCCTGGCGCTGGCTGGAGACAACGCCTGCCTCGCGCAGCACCTTCAGATGGTGGCTGATGGTCGGCTGGCTGACGGTGCAGCACTCGACGAAATCACAGGCACACACGGCGTCGTCGCACGTCGCGATCTGACGGATGATCGAGAGGCGCACCGGGTCGGCCAGCGCCTGCAGGAATCGGACATCGGGATCGAGCTGGACGGCCATGCAGCATCAGGATATCGAAATCGGCAGATATTGACAATGGTCGATATAGTGATGGAACAGGCGCACCCGCGCCAACGCTCCGGAGGCTCCATATGCTCGTGCTCGAATGCGACTGTGAATGCTGCGAAGGCTGCTGCCAGAACGGCTGCTGCTGAGCCGAACACGCCGAGGGCCGGTCAGCCGGCCCCCGGCGCTCAGATGGAGGACGCTTGATCAGCGAACGCGGAGAGATCCTGAAGGCGCTGCGCGCGGGACCGCTCATCCTCCGCCGTCTGGTGCGCGGCATGGATGACGCAGCCATCCGCACCAGGCCCGCCGCCGCAGAGTGGGCGATCGTCGAAGTCATCGCGCACCTGGCCGATACGGAGGAGCGCGCGCTGGGCCGGACGCGCGCGATGCTCACGGGCGATCAGCCATTCCTGGCGGCCTATGACCCTGATGCCCTCGCCGCCGAGCGCGACTACCTTGCGATGGACGTCGCGGAGGAGCTTGATCGGTTCGAGTCGCTCCGACGGGAGCAGGCTGACCTACTGGCCGGCCTCGCCGACGACGCATGGCAACGCCAGGGACGGCACGAGGAGCACGGGCCTATCACCGTGCAGCAGCTCGCCTCGCACACTGCCGGCGAGGACGCGGATCACTTCGCTCAGATCGCGCGTCAGATCCCGGCCTAGGCGGTTAGCCCAAGGCGGTCGCCTTGGGCACATTTACGTCGTCGCGGCCGCCGGCCAGCACGAACATCTTGACGCGGGCATTGATCTCGTCGCGCACCCGACGGAATACCCGGAGGCGCTGCTCCTGGGTGCCCTGGGCCTCGGCCGGATCGTCGAAGCCCCAATGGGCGCCCTTGTCGGCGCCGGGGAAGATCGGGCAGGACTCGCGAGCGCGATCGCAGACGGTCACCACCCACTCGAAGGGCTCGCCCAGGTAGCGCTCATAGGTCTTGCTATGCTGGCCGGAGATGTCGATGCCGAGCTCGGCCATCACCTTGATTGCCTCCGGCCGGACCGATGTCGCCTCGGTTCCGGCGCTGAAGCCCTCGAAGGCGTCGCCTCCGTGGAAGCGCAGAAAGGCCTCCGCCATCTGGCTGCGGGCGCTGTTGTGGGTGCA
>CBFGSY010000238.1:0-1908 GCA_965651545.1 uncultured bacterium
GTTCCAGGTCATCATCGCGCAGCGGCTGGCCGAGCTCCAGCCGGGATCGGGGTGGCCGTTTCGGAGCGCCGTGTTCGCCGTCGCCATCGCGATCTGGATCGCAGGCACCGTGCGCCACGCGCGGCGGGCGCGGGCCGCACCGGCCGAGCAGGATACCGCTCCGGCGACCGCGCTGGCCGGCATGCCCACGTCAGCTCGGCGTCCAGGGGTCGTGCTCGCGCTGGTCGCGCTTGCGTTCGCCACTGTGGTCTACGGGCTCGCGGTGCTCGAATGGGGCTTCGACCAGCTCTCGGCCGTGTTCTTCGTCATGGGGGTGGCGGCAGGACTCGTGGCGGGGTTCGGCGCTTCAGGAACGGCCGAGGCCTTCGTCAGCGGCTTCCGTGCGATGACCGGCGCCGCCCTGCTGATCGGGTTCGCGCGGGCGATCTATGTCGCCCTTGACCAGGGTCGGATCCTCGACACGCTGGTGTACGCGCTGTTCTCGCCGCTCGAGCATCTCCCAGTCGCGGTGTCGGCCATCGGGATGATGGCCGCCCACACGCTCATCCACGTACCGGTTCCCAGCGTGAGCGGTCATGCCGTGCTCACGATTCCCATCCTGGTGCCGCTCTCCGACCTCTTGCACCTCTCCCGGCAAGTGACCGTGCTCGCCTATCAGTACGGCGCGGGCCTATGCGAGATGCTCACTCCGACCAACGGCGCGCTCATGGCGATCCTCGCCGCCGCAGGCGTTCCATACGACCGATGGCTCCGCTTCTCGTTGCCTCTCTGGGCGGGTCTCTTCGGGCTCGGTGCAATCGCTGTCATCGCCGGAATCGTGCTTCAGATCTAGGCGCCTGCCGGGCAGCCCGGCACATGGTTCCCGCGTCGGCAGCCGGCACTGAACCAGCGGCATCGCCTATGCGTTCTAGCTCATGAGTACGGGTGACCAGGCGCACGGGCTGCCACGCCAGAATGGCACTAGTGTTGCGATGATGGTTCCTGGACCACCGGGAGGCAGGGTTGGTTCAATGGGAGACGCGCAGATCCGCGAAATGGAACAAGACGGCGACTTGGCCCTCTGGTTTTCGGAGCTGCTGGCCGACGCCGGGGAGGCGGAGGATAGCGATCGCGCGGCGGAAGACCGCTATCTGGTGCTGAGCAACGACATCGGGGACTGGATCGGCGGCCTCCATTTCACTCTCCGGGGTGGGGTGGCGCATCTCGAAGATGTGGCTGTACTTCCGAGCGAGCGTCACCAGGGTCATGCCCACCGGCTGCTGGCCGCGTTCGAAGGTCACGCAGTCGAGGCGGGGGCCCATATCGCGGAGTTTTGGACCGACGACCTCGAATCGGAGGCCCTTCTGGGTGCCCTGGGCTGGCGGGTGTTGTTGCGGCGTGAGGGCTACATTGGGCATCGGACCTGGGTACTGATGGAGAAGGCCCTGCAGCCCGACCGCGACGCCGCCTGACCTTCGTCGGGGCCGATTAGCTTTCGAGGGACCAGCCGCAGTATGTTTGCGGGCTGGTCCCTCTGCGTCTTAGACCGCTTCGACTTACACCGGATTCTCATGAGCCTCACCGATTCCGCGCGGGTGCTGCTGTCCAAGATCGAGGTACTCCGGGATCTGGAGGCCAAGGTCCGGGAGCTGATGGACGCCCACGAGCAGAAGCGGGACCTGTGGTATCCCTCCGACCTGCTCAGCCCGCCTGACGACACCTGTCCCGACACCTGGTACGGGGAGCTTCGCAAGCGCGCGGCCGGCATTCCGGACTCCGCCCGGGCGGCCCTCGCCCTCAACACGCTGACTGAAGAGGGGCTGCCCCACTTCCATCGGCTGCTGGCGGTGTACCTGGAGGACGACAGCTACTGGCGGATCTGGAACAACCTGTGGACAGCCGAGGAGGACCGGCACGGCGTCGTTCTCC
>CBFGSY010000239.1:0-1902 GCA_965651545.1 uncultured bacterium
GGGGGTGCACAACCTGCCGGTCATCTTCGTCTGCGAGAACAATGGTTACGCCATCAGCGTGCCGCTGGACAGGCAGGTCGGCGGCGGCAACGTGGCGGTGCGCGCGCAGGGCTACGGCTTCCCGGGCGTGGTGGTCGACGGGTCCGATCCGCTGGCCTGCTACGCGGCGGCCAGGGAGGCTCACGATCGGGCTCGGCGCGGCGACGGCCCCACCCTGATCGAGGCGCGCGTGGTGCGCATGACCAGCCACTCGTCTGACGACGACCAGCGGCGCTATCGCGACCCGGCCGAGGTCGAGGCCCTGAAGGAGCAGGATCCGCTCGCCCGCTTCGCCAACCAGCTGCGCGGCTGGGGATTGCTCAACGACCAGCGCGACGAGGAGCTGCGAGCAGAGGCCAAGGCGGAGATCAACGAGGCCAGCCGGCGGGCGGAGGCGCGGCCTGACCCGGACGTGGCGACCGCGCTGCGCCACGTCTATGCCGACACCAACGGGCAGGGAGCCTGATCATGGCCGAGCTGAACATCCTCGAGGCCATCCGGACCGCGATGGACGAGGAGATGGAGCGCGACGAACAGGTCATGGTCCTGGGCGAGGACGTCGGCAAGAAGGGCGGCGTCTTCGGCGCAACGGACGGGTTGTGGGCCAAGTACGGCGACAAGCGGGTGCTCGACACGCCCCTGAGCGAGGGCATGATCGCCGGGGCGGCGGCGGGTGCCGCCATCTACGGGCTGCGTCCGATTGCCGAGATGCAGTTCGCCGACTTCGTGTACCCGGCCTTCAACCAGATCGTGTCAGAGATCAGCCGCATGCGGTATCGGTCGAACGGAGCCTTCGGGCTGCCGATGGTGATTCGCATGCCGTACGGCGGCGGCGTCCACGGCGCGCTGTACCACAGCCAGTCGAACGAGGCCTACTTCACCTCCACGGTCGGCCTGAAGGTGGTCGCGCCGGGCACCCCGGGCGATGCAAAGGGGCTGCTCAAGGCATCGGTCCGCGACCCGGACCCGGTCATGTTCTTCGAGCACAAGAAGACCTACCGCCTGTTCAAGGCCGATGTGCCCGATGGCGACCACGTGGTCCCCATCGGCTCCGCGGAGATCGCGCGGCCCGGCAAGAACCTCTCGATCTTCTGCTACGGCTACATGCGCACCTGCGCACTGGAGGCGGCTGAGGCGCTCGCGCGCGATGACGGCGTGGAGGCCGAGGTCGTCGACCTGCGCACGCTCCGGCCGCTCGATACGTCGACCATCACGGCATCCGTGGAGCGCACCGGCAAGGCGCTGGTGGTGCACGAGGCGAACCGGTTCGGCGGCTATGGCGCCGAGGTGGCAGCCACGATCGCCCAGGACGCCTTCGAGCACCTGGACGGTCCCGTCATGCGCCTCGCCGGCCCCGAGGTCCCGGGCGTGCCCTTCCACCACGACCTGGAGGAATGGTTCATGCTCGGTCCACAGAAGATCGTCGATGCGGCGCGAGAGCTCGCCGCCTACTGATGATCCACCACGACACCCACCACGGAGCCGAGGTCGGCGTCCTGCGCGACCTGTACCGCGTGACGCATGATGTCGCTCCCGTGAGCGACGCCAAGTAGGACCAAGGAGCCAGCGAATGCCGACCACGATCAAGATGCCGCAGCTCGGCGAGTCGGTCACTGAGGGCACGATCGAGCGCTGGCTCGTGAAGGAAGGCGACACCGTCGAGCAGTACGACCCCCTCTTCGAGGTCGTGACCGACAAGGTCAACGCCGAGGTGCCGGCCGAGATCGCCGGCAAGATCACCAAGATCATGGTGCCGGACGGTGAGACGGTGAAGGTGGGCACCCCGCTGGCCGAGATCGCCGCCGACGGTGACGGCGCCGCGCCGAGCGAGGCAGCGCCCGCTGCGGAGCCGGCGGAAGCAGC
>CBFGSY010000240.1:0-1893 GCA_965651545.1 uncultured bacterium
CGGCGCTCCTGCACGGGGCCGCTCGACTGGTCTCCGGCGGCGAGCGTGGGTGGTCGCTCACCGTGGCCCATCTCGATCACGCGCTGCGGGACGGCTCGGCAGCCGATGCGGATCGTGTGCGCGAGGCCTCCGCCGGGCTTGGATTGCCGGTTCGGGTTCGGAGGACCAATGTCTCCGCGCTGGCGCGCGCCGAAGGCCGCTCGCTGGAGGATGCCGGTCGCCAGGCCCGCTACCGGTTCCTGCAAGAGGTGGCCGACTCGATCGGGTCGGGGAGCCTGGTTGCCACCGCGCATACGGCCGATGACCTGGCCGAGACGATCCTGTTGCGGATCGTCCGTGGCAGCGGGCTGCGCGGGCTGCGGGGCATCCCACCGCGCCGCGGGCGGATCATCCGGCCACTGCTGGGCGAGCGACGTGTCGACCTGCGGCGCGCACTGGACGAGGCCGGCCTTCACTACTCGCTAGACCCAACCAACGCGGATCCGGCGCACTCCGAGCGCAATCGCATTCGCGCCGACGTGCTGCCCGTCCTGGAGCGGATGAATCCCAGGATCGTCGAGGCGCTCCAGCGCCTGGCGTCGACGGCTGCGGCCGACGACGCGCTGCTGGACGCAGTGGCGGCCGCGGAGCTGGCTCGGCGTCGGACGCCCGAGGGGATCGATTGGCACCGGCCGCCGGACCGCGCCATGGGCCGAAGGGTGATGCGGTTGGCCGCCGGCGCGCCGGCACCGCCCGCGGAGCGCATCGAGGCGCTGCTGGATGCGGCGGAGGGTCCGCGCGGGGGGCTGACGGTGGAGCTGGGAGGGGGCCGCCACGCATCGGTCCGGGAGAGGACAGTCAGCTTTTCGCATCGCCGAGACTGAGGAAACTGGTGTCCCCGCGCGTATCCACAGTGCGGGGCGTGACCGCTGGCATCGGTCCTGCTCTGGCATGGGTGGATAGGCCTGATTGGTGGCTGTGGAGTGCCGCACCTATACTGACCCGCACCTGTGACCGCACAGGCAGGTGATCGGCCGGGGGAGACCGCCCGTCACCGACCCCTTACGGAGGCAAAGAGAGACCCAATTTGAGCAGCCGACTCGTCCGCAACAGCGTCCTGCTCGTCGTCCTTGCCGTCTTCGGGCTCGCGCTGCTCTGGACGTACCTGCTCGGCGACGGTGACGGGACCCAATACACGTACAGCGACCTACTCAAGGATGTCGCCGATCCGGCGAAGCGCGGCTCCATCGAGACGATCACGCAGGATGGCGACCGGCTGATCGTGAAGTTCCAGGACGTCGATCAGACCCAGACGGCGATCGTGCCACCCGGTTCGCAGGGAACGTCGGTCTTCGAGCAGATCTGCAATGCCGCGAATCTCACCAATCCGGCGACCTGTGCCCAGGAGATCCCGTTCAACCCGGTCGAGCCGAGTGCCGCGGGCAGCATCATCACCCTGCTGATCACCGCGTTGCTGCCGGTGCTGCTGATCGGCGCCTTCATCTTCTTCATGATGCGCCAGGCGCAGGGCACCAATAACCAGGCCATGAGCTTCGGCAAGAGCCGGGCGCGCATGTTCCTGGGCAACAAGACGGTCGTGACCTTCAACGACGTCGCCGGCGTCGACGAGGCGAAGCAGGAGCTGACCGAGGTGGTCGAGTTCCTGAAGTACCCCGAGAAGTTCAACTCACTCGGCGCGCGCATCCCGCGCGGCGTCCTGCTGGTTGGCCCGCCGGGCACCGGCAAGACGCTGCTGGCGCGGGCCGTGGCCGGCGAGGCGGGCGTGCCCTTCTTCTCGATCTCCGGCTCGGAGTTCGTGGAGATGTTCGTGGGCGTCGGCGCCTCGCGCGTGCGCGACCTGTTCGAGCAGGCCAAGCGCAACTCGCCGTGCATCGTGTTCGTGGACGAGATCGA
>CBFGSY010000241.1:0-1874 GCA_965651545.1 uncultured bacterium
TCGTCGCCGACCCGCGGGCGCTCCACTTTGATGACGATGGCGCCGAGGTCGGCGAGCATCATCGCGGCGAGAGGCCCGGCCAGCACGCGGCTGAAGTCAGCGACGATTAGACCCTCCAAAGGAAGGGTCATGGGATCGCCGCGGGCGGTTGAAGCACGCCATTGACACGACGGGAAAGGCCCCAGGGGTTCGCTGCCTGCAGCGCAGGCGGCAGCCACTCGTCCCTAAGCGATTGATAGGTCACCGGCCGCACGAACCGGTCCAGGGCCGCAGCACCCACCGACGTCGCCGACGGGGCCGAGGTCGACGGCCAAGGACCGCCGTGCTGCTGCGCCCAGGTGCAGGCGACACCAGTCGGCCAGTCATTCGCGCACAAGCGACCCGCCTTCGGCGACAGCAATGCCAGGCAAGCCGGACCATCCTGGTCGTCCTCATCACCAGTGAACACACTGGCGGCGAGGGAGCCGGGAAGGCGATCGATTGCAGCGGCGAGCTCGGCGATGTCGGAGTACTCGACAACGATGGCGACAGCACCGAAGCATTCCTCGAGCAGCCTGCTGCTGTCCTGCAGAGCATCGATCCTCGCATTAAGGACCGCAGCCGGTGCAGACCAGCCCCCAAGGGACGCCTCGACGAGCTCAACGATGCGAGCACCGCCAAACATCAACTCCTCGAGCCTGCGAGTTGTCGACCTTGCGATTGCCTCGGTCAACATGACCGGCATAGGCAATGCCTGCCTTAGCGCCTGACCGATGGCTTCCACTGCCCCTGTTCCTGCAGGAGCGAACAGCAGGCCTGGCTTGGTGCAGAACTGACCAGAGCCCAGCGTGAAGGAGGCCACGAACCCCTCGGCGATCTCCTCCATCCGAGCGGCGGCCGCCGCCCTGGTGACAACGACCGGATTCACCGTCGCCATTTCGGCGTACGTCGGAATGACGGTTCGCCGCTCGTTCGCGATGCGCCAGAGAGCAAGGCCGGCTGCCTGTGAGCCGGTAAAAGCCAGGGCAGCGACACCTTCGTCGCGGACGAGCGCGACGCCTGCATCCTGGCCGACCACCGTCACAAGACCGCCGTCGGGAGCCCCAGCGTCGAGCAGCGCCGTCTCTGCAAGTTCTGTCAGTAGGTTGTTCAGCAGCGGATGGGCCGGGTGCGACTTAGCGATCACTGGACATCCGGCTGCGAGGGCCGACCCGAAGTCGTTCCCGAGCAAGCCGAAAGCAAAGGGGAAGTTGCTTGCGCCGAAGACTGCGACAGGGCCGAGCGGCTGGTTGACCCGTGCCAGGCCGGGCGTCGTACGGGTGGGATGGTCGATCGCAGCAGCGAGGTACGAACCCTCCGCGGCCACGTCGCCGTAGAAGCGCAGTTGACTTGCTGCGCGCGATACCTCGGAAGTGAGGCGCGTGTAACCCAGCGCCGTCTCTAGCTCAGCCAGCTCGACTAGTTCCGCGGTGTTCGCTACCAGCGCCGCAGCGACCGCCTGCAGCCAACCACGCCGCTGCCGCGGGCTCGCTGCCGCCACCTCCGTGCTAGCGCCGGACGCGCGCTCCACTACAACCCGGACATCGTGGGGGGACATCTCCTCAACGGTGCCGTTCGCCAGGCCGGTCCGCGGGTTGTACGAGGTGATGGTCACGATGCCGCCTTGATGGCGCGTTCGAGAACGTCCAGGCCGTCAGACAGCAGTTCCTGGCCGATGACCAGCGGCGGCAGAAGCCGGACGACGTTGCCATACGTGCCGCAGACCAGCACCAGGACGCCCTCGCTGTGGCATTGTGATGCGACTTGGCGGGCCGTATGAGGTGCAGGCACCCGAGTCCCAGGCTTGACGAACTCAACAGCCAGCATGGCGCCGCGCCCGCGGACCTCGCCGACGA
>CBFGSY010000242.1:0-1832 GCA_965651545.1 uncultured bacterium
TCGACGGGCAGCCGCAGACGCTGGGGCTCAAGCGGATGCTCGAGCACTACCTCGGCTACCGGAGGGAGGTCATCCGGCGGCGCACCGAGTTCGACCTTGCCAGGGCGCAGGAGCGGGCGCACATCCTGGAAGGCCTGAAGATCGCCCTCGACAACCTGGACGAGGTGATCGCCACCATCCGCGCCGCAGCGGACGTGGACGTCGCACGCACCAACCTCATGGCGCTCTTCACCCTGACCGAGGTGCAGGCAAACGCGATCCTGGAGATGCAGCTCCGCCGGCTTGCCGCGCTGGAGCGCAAGAAGATCGAGGACGAGTATGAGCAGATCATCCGGCTCATCGCCGAGCTGGAGGACCTGCTGGCCAACCCGCGCAAGATCCTGCAGGTCATCAAGGACGAGCTGGCCGAGCTGCGGCGCAGGTATGGCGACGACCGCAAGACGCGCATCCAGGCCGACGCCAACCGCGAGCTGACGGCCGAGGACCTGGTCGCGGCCGAGGACGTGGTCGTCACGCTCAGCCAGCGCGGCTACATCAAGCGCCAGCAGATCGGCACGTTCCGCTCACAGCGCCGTGGCGGCAAGGGCAAGCTGGCCATGATCACCCGCGAGGAGGATGCCGTCCGCCACCTGCTGGTGGCCAATACTCACGATTACATCCTCTTCTTCACGAACCGTGGCCGCGTCTTCATCACCCGTGTCCACACGCTGCCCGAGGCCAGCCGCCAGGCAAAGGGCCTGCCGATCATCAACCTGCCGGGAGTGCAGGTCGACGCCGGCGAGTACGTCAGCGCGATCATCACCCTGCCGCAGTTCGAGCCAGACCACTACATGGTCATGGCCACGCGCGGTGGCATGGTCAAGAAGACATCACTGGCCGAGTACGCCAAGATCCGCGCGAACGGCCTGATCGCCATCAGCCTGGTCGACGGCGACGAGCTGCGCTGGGTCGGCCTGACCGATGGCCAGAGCGACATCATCCTGGCCACCCGCAAGGGACAAGCGGCGCGCTTCCACGAGCACGAGGTGCGGCCGATGGGCCGCGATACCCGCGGCGTAACCGGCATCCGGCTCCGCAAGGGCGACGAGGTGGTCGGCATGGAGATCGTCGTGCCGGAGGCCGAGCTCCTCGTCGTCACCGAGCAGGGCTTCGGCAAGCGGACGCCACTGTCCGATTTCCCTGTCAAGCATCGGGCCACCGGCGGCGTCATCGCCAACTCGCTGAACCGCGACACCGGCGAGGTAGCTGCCGTCCGCGTCGTTGGACGCGACGACGAGGAGATGATGCTCATCACCGAGGAAGGCACCATCCTGCGCACCGAGGTCTCGAGCGTGAACCGATACCGCCGCGCCTCGCGCGGCGTGACGGTGATGCGCCCCGGGGACGGGGATCGAATCGTCAGCATCACCGTCTTCGTCGACGATCGTCTGCCTGAGGAGCCGGCCGAAGTCGAGTAGCTCGTCGTGGCGTGCGGGCCAGACCGACCGCGCGCTGAGGTTGTGCCGATGAGACCGGCACTACGACGACGAGCCGTCGCCGCGGCGCCTTCTTTGCTCCTTGGGCCGGCGCTGTGCCGGTGGGATTGGCAATCCGGCGAACGGAGGCCCAGATCGAGCGCCTCGGGCCGGGAAGCAGCTTCGGCCTTCGCCACAGTGCCGGTGTGATCGGCACCTCAGGGCCGCGCGGCCCTCAGTCCATGCAGCCGTGCGCCGGGCCAGAGACCATGCCGGGGCTGAAGGGGCGAGTACGCCCCACGGGGTCGAGCGGCTAGAATCGTTGTCCGCGAGATCGGGCGAGGAGATCGACGTGTACGCCGACGAGTTCAGCATCTA
>CBFGSY010000243.1:0-1813 GCA_965651545.1 uncultured bacterium
GATGATCCGTGCTCAGCCGGGCCAGGTCCGACCACCGGAATCGGCGCCTGAGCCGCGTAACGCTCCCCCCAGTCGCATACGACAACTCAGAGGGTCCGTCGTGCCGGGTGGTGCATGATTCCAAAGATGACAACCGGGCAGCGACCGCGTCGCACGTGGCTCTTCCTTGGCGTGTTGATCGTGCTGGCTGCCGTCGCGGCTGTCGTCGGCGGTTACCTGGACTGGCTGTGGTGGCACCCGACCCAGGGGATCGTCATCACCCTTGCGGCCATTGGGCTCGTCCTGCTGGCCGGTGTGCTGGCGCTCTTCCGCCGCCCAATCACCGGTGCGGCTGCCATGGTGGCACTGGCGCTGGGTGCTGGCCTCCTCATCGGGCAGACCTTCGGGCCGGCTCGCGAGCTGCCACAGGTCAGTATCGGCACCATGACCCTTCGCCTGACTGAACCGATCCAGGCAGAGGCCACCGGTCCCGCCAATTGCTCGACCGTCACCGCCGGCGACCAGCTACAGGTCTCCCAGGATGCGATTACCCGTCTGCCGCTGGCGGGCGTGCCGGCGGAGCGCTATCCGCTCGTCTCGGCCAGCTTCTCATCAGGTGACATGTGGGCGCCCCAGTTCGGCCGTCGCAGCGACGAACTGGTGGTCTCGATCTACCTCAACTCGGCCGTCGTTTCCGCCGATGGTGCCCCGACCGAGCTGTGGCTCCGCTCGGATGGGACATCGGAGCTGACGCCATCGCTCACCGGGAATGACGGTGCGGTGGCCTTCTCCGGCCTGGTGCTCACCGAGGGCGACCTGCAGGCGATGATCGGCGCCACCGGCGAGGTCGGCGGGACGCTGGAATGGACCTGCGGCGAGGCATCAGCCGCCGATTAGGCGCTACCAGCCCTCGTACTGAAGCGCGGCGCGCGTCATCGGTATCGGTCCGAACGTGTAGTAGGTCTGGTACTGCGAGCCGATCCAGAGGCTCGCATTGCGGTTGCCGTCCTCGTGCATGTACTCCCCGTGGCCGATCGGCCATGGGAGCAGGCCGTATCGCACCCGCTCCGCGGCGTTCATGTTCGTCGCTGTCACTCTCGGGACGATGACGTCTCCAGAGCTGCCGATGACCGTCCACTCCGTGCCGCCGGGGCCCTGCGGGTTGGCCGCGTATTGCGCCAGCCAGCCGATGAAGAACGAGGTCGGCTCCATCTGGTCGCCCTGCACGGTTCCGTTCCAGGAAGCGAAGTTCACGCCGGCATGGGGGCTGCCCAGCGTCACGACGTCCTCGATATTCAGCGCCGGCCAGTCCCCGGACTGCTTGCCCAGGGCATAGCGCACGATCAGGCCGCCCATCGAGTGCCCGACCACGTCGACGGGTGGGTCTCCGGGCACATAGGCGCGCAGCCAGTGGGCAAAGTGCCAGGCCAGGTGCCGGATATCGGTGTTGTTGTCGTGGCTCGACCCGGTGTGCCCGTAGGGGCCGGAATGGGCGCCGTACTCGAACAGGCTCACGTTCAGAGCGTTCGAGATCCCGCTCAGGTCGCACGTGGAATCCGACGACATGTACTTGACGACGTAGAAGGGTCCGGTAAAGCCGTTGGCGCGCATATCGAGCATCAGCTCGCGCCAGTCCTGGGTGCAGTTCCGGCCGTTGAAGCCGTGCAGGAAGACCGTGATCTTGTCCTTCGAGTTGGTTCGCGCGAATGCACCCGACGGCAGCAGCAACCCCATTACGACGAGCGCCGCCATCAGCGCGGCGACCCGCCTGCCTCTGACTCGAACCGATGTCACAGCGCCCTCCCTGGCAGCCACGTGCAGCTTGTCAGCACCT
>CBFGSY010000244.1:0-1813 GCA_965651545.1 uncultured bacterium
ACGGAATGCCCCCGTCCCGCGTGGGGAGGGATCAACTGTCTTGAACATGCGGCCTGTCAGGACGATGTGATGTGGTTACCCGCGAGGGCGTGTAGCCGGGCACAGGGGTTCGGTTCAGCGGGGGCCATGGCGATTGCGGCCGGACCAGCTACCGCCTGGCCCCATGCCGGCGACAGCGGCCAGGACCATCGTTTGTTGCCAAAGTGGACGTACGGGGCTTGGTGGCTCACCCGATGGTTTGCGCCACGCGGCGTATGCTGAGGCGCCCGGGCTGGACCACCACAACACCCGGTGAGTTCCTGCTCCTGCTGCCCCAACACGTCGCCTTCAGCACCGACCGCATCGCCGACCTCGCCCGAGAGGCTCGGGACCGCGGGCTGGAGTTCCTCACCATCCCGGATTCGACCTCGCCCCCGAGCCCGTCGCCCGACTGCGTGAGCTCGGTCTCCTCTACGACCGCGAGGCGGGCGGTGAGTTCGTGCACTTCTACACCGCCGCGCTGGGTGCGGTGTTCTTCGAGGTGGCCAGCGGAACGGCGGCTACGACGGCTACGGGGCCGCTAACGCGCCCGTCCGGCTGGCGGCGCAGCGCGGAGGCGGGGCCCGTCTCTACGCCTGAGAGCGGTGACTACCGGTGCTGAAGCGGAACGACCGGCGGCGACCACCGGCCGTCAGAGCATCCGCCGCAGGAAGTCGACAGTGCGGTCCAGAGCGTCAGCTGCGACGTCAGGTGCACCTCGCCACATGTGGTCGGACCCGGAGTAGGTCTCGAGCTCGACCGTGTTCCCCGCCTGCCGCAGCGCATCGCGCAGTCGCTCACTCTGCGAGCACGGGATGAACTGGTCGTCGCGCCCGTGCAGCAGCAGGAACGGCGGCGCGCCGACCCCTACATGGCTGAGCGGGCTGGCCTGGGCGACGCGGTCCGGCACCGTGGGCAGCGGTGCGCCGACCAGCTGGGCTTCGCGGGAGTCGTCCGCCATCGAGTCGATGTCCTCGGCGACGGTGGCCAGGTCGGACGGGGCGTACCACGCGGCAACGGCGACCACTGCGCTGGAGGGGCCGACGATCCCGATTTCGCCATCGAGGTCGGCGCCGGTCAGACCCAGCAATTCGGCCAGGTGCCCGCCGGCCGACTCACCCCAGGCAGCAATGCGCGTTGCGTCAATCCCGATCTCATCGGCTCGTGCTCGCAGCCAGCGAACCGCCGCCTTGGCGTCGTACAGCTGCGCCGGCCACTGCGCCTCGCCGGTCAGCCGGTAGTCGACGCTGGCGACCGCGATCCCCGCCTGCGCCAGGCGTTCGAACGGACTGGGCGACCATTCGGCGTACGCGACTCCAGCGCTATGCCTGCTACCGAGTTGCCAGCCCCCGCCGTGCAGGAACACCACAGCAGGAACGAGTGCGGCCGCCCCGGCCGGCAGATAGAGGTCGAGTTCCAGCGGCCGGATTCGCGGGATCGCCGCGTACGGCACGCCAGGGAATACGCGAACACCCTCGACTGCTGAGCGGGCCGCCGGCAGCGGCAAGGCATGCGCCGGCGGCGGCCACGGCACAGCAGGGGCGGCCACGTCCTCAGGCATCCGGCCAGGTGAAGTCCGGCCGGAACTCCATCCGGTGGGCCTCGGCGGCCGCCTGCATTCGCGGAAAGTCCGGCATGAATGGCCGCGAGTCCGGATCGATCGTGTCGGCCGGGGTGCCCATCTGCTGGAAGAACCGCTCGAAGCCGCAACACTGTGCCAAGCCCCGGACACCAGTTGATCGGCCCATCGGCCAGGTACGCGAGCCGATGGCCATCGATAACCGCCTGCTGCTCC
>CBFGSY010000245.1:0-1811 GCA_965651545.1 uncultured bacterium
CCCACCACCAGCGGAAACGCTACCAGCGATGGCCTTCGGGCTCGGTTGGGCGGCGAACACCGGATGACACCTCATAACTGCTAATCCTGCAACCGGAGTTCGTGATCTTCGTGGGGCCGTTGGCTTGTCGGCGGTGGCGGTAGGTGCGGGCGCGGGCCTGCTGGCGGCGGCGCCGCCACAGCGACCCGTCTCCCTAAGAGTTGGTTCCCGATGCAGGGACGATTGCGGGGAGGTCGAAGTTGGGGAAGGCGGCCGGGGTGAGGAAGGCGGTGATCTCCTGGATCTGCGCGCCACGCAGGGTGAGCACGTCGATGGCGCGTGGCGTGAAGGTCTGTGTCTTGTCGTCCCAGGCGTAGAGGCCGAAGGCGAGCTGCCCGTTCGCGCGAGCAGGAATGAGGCGCCAGCGCGTCGTCCCGGCCAGCGGCCCGCCGCGAAGGAACGTGGCGACCTGTTCGTGGCCGCGGTACCAGGTTGGCAGGGGCGGCATGGCCAGCTTGGCGTCTTCTGCCAGCATGGCGACGACCGCGTCGACGTCGTTGCGCTCCCAGGCGGTGACGTAGCGCTGCACGAGCTGTCGCAGCGCGTCGTCGCTCAAAGAGCGCAGCGTCGCCTGCTGGCTTTGTTCCGGCAGTCGTTGGTCGACTGTCTTGTGGGCGCGCTGCAGGGCGCTGTCGACCGAGACGGGCGTCGTTTCGAGCGCCGCGGCGGTTTCGCGGGCCGAGAAGCCAAGCACGTCTCGGAGGATCAGCACGGCGCGCTGTCGCGCGGGCAGGTGCTGGAGTGCCGCGATGAAGGCCAGCTCGACGCCCTCGCGCTGCTCATAGCGGGCCTCCGGGCTGGCCGGGTCGCTGCCCAGCCCCAGCCGTGCATCCGGGTAGGGTTCGAGCCACACCGCCTCGCTGACTGGCTGGGCGGGGTCGTCGTGGGGGTCGGCGGCGGGCCCGTAATCGACCGGAAGCACTCGTCGGGGCCGCCGCTCGATCGCCCTCAGGCAGGCGTTGGTCGCGATCTTGTAGAGCCAGGAGCGGACCGAGCTTCGACCCTCGAACCGTGGCAGGCCGCGCCAGGCGCGCACCAGCGTCTCCTGCAGCGCATCTTCTGCGTCCGCGGCCGAGCCGAGCATCCGGTAGCAGTGGGCGTACAGCTCGCCGCGGTAGGGTCCGGCGAGTCGGCCGAACGCGTCGTCGTCGCCCCGCCGGGCGGCCTCCAGCAACTCGCGCTCGCCCGCGCTCAACACCGTGCCAGCCGCGCTGGTCCCGCCTTCAGGGCCGGCCGTCATCGTTTCGGCTGCCAGAGAGCGAGCTCGCCGCACTGTGGCGCCGAGATGACACTGCGCCATCCGGCCGGCCCCTCGCGGGGTGCCAGCAGCACCGAGGCGCCGAGTTGGCGTGCGTGTTCGGTGGACGCTTGGAGCTGGTCGACCTGGATATAGGGCAGCCACAGCGGGCGCGCGATGCCGCATTCGACGATGCCGCCACCGAATCCCCCTCCTAGGTCGAGGGCGAGGTAGGAGCCGTGCCCGGCCTCGATCAGCTGCCGGCGCCAGCCCAAGAGGCTGGCGTAGAACGCGCTCGCCCGTGCCTGATCACCGGTGTGGAGCTCCAAGTGGACGACGGGCCTGGGGCTGGACATGTGCATGGTCATCTTGATTGTGATCCGCGCTCTGGCCGGGATCCATCGGCGTCGGGGCGGAATCGGTGAGCGAGATCCCGGCCGCCAGGGTGTATCCCGCAAGGGGGCGCCGCCCACACGGCCACTATCCAAGCCCGAGCGGGGCCCGAGCGGGGGTGAAGCCTGCGCCAGGTGCAGCT
>CBFGSY010000246.1:0-1761 GCA_965651545.1 uncultured bacterium
TCGCGCATGCCGTGCCGAGCGTCTGTCTCCAGCAGCCGGGAGAACGCCGGAAACCCGACCTTCCACATCGACTCGAAGAGGAGCTGCGGGATCTTCAGGATGCGCGCCGCGAAGGACCAGATCCCGAGCACGCCCAGCCCCGCGACGGCCCCGATGGCCGCCGTCAGCGCCGTTTCCTGAGCGAGCTGACTGACCCCTGTGGCCTGGAAGCGCCAGCCGAAGCCGAGTATGGAGCGGATCCGGCCGAGCTCGAGCGAGGGCATGATCGGCCCCACGGGCGACAGCGCCATGGCGCTGATCGTCCCCACGAGGCACCGCGCCACCGTCCCGATCGCGAGGCTCCAGGCACCGAATCCAAGCGCGGCGAACGGGATCGAGACCGCCAGGGAGGTCACGACCTCGGCGATCTCCACCTTGAGCTGCTGGACGAACTCCAGCCGCCGCTGGAACAGAAGCATCGCCGGGGTCCTGAGCGCGGTGAGCGGCAGCGCCAGGACCATCACCGCCGTCACCAGCGCCGCGTCGCCGATTGCGATCGCGCCCGCCGCGGCGATCGCAGCCACCGTGAGCGTGACGAGCAGCTGGAGGCCGGTGAGAGCCCTCAGCTCTTGCTTGGTCGGCGGCTCGCTTCTCGCTACGAGGGCGGCTCCGATGCCGGCCCCGGAGATCAGCTGGCCGATGTTGACGATGGTCAGGCCGACGGCCACGATTCCGAAGTCCTCCGGGACCAGGAGCCGTGCGAGGACCAGGTTCCCGAGGAAGCCGACGGCTTGGAGCGCGACGCCGCGGCCCATCAACAGGACCACGCCGGCGGCCGCGCGTGACTTGACCTCGTCGGGCGCGAGGCGGTCGGCAGCGTCAGTCGGCGCCGAGTGTTCAGGCGGCGTGGGCACTACCTACGGAACGTCCGGCGCCGGGCCAATCGTTCATCGTGCCCGCGGCATAAGAATCGACGCCGTGACCGCGTTTAACAATTATGAGCATGTCGATGACTACCCCGCGTCCAGAGCTTCCTGATCGGAAGAAGCTGGCTGAAGCCAAGATCGTGGTGCCGAGCCACGTCGTCTTCCGCACATTCGCCGCCGAGACGGTGGCGCTGAACCTCGAGACCGGCATCTACCACGGCCTGAACGTCACCGCAGGGCGGATGCTCGACCTGCTGCAGGCGACGGGCAGCTTCAATGAGACCGTCGACAAGCTCGTCGCCGAGTACAACCTGACGGTCGTCGACATCAGCCAGGATCTGAGGACGCTGTGCGGGGAGCTGCTGCAGCGCGGGCTCATCGAACTGGCCTGATCGGGACAGACGCCGAGCCCCACCCGACTCTGTCGATCGGAGAGCGGGTCCGCCTGACCGGCGAGATCCTCGGGGTATACGTCAAGGCTCGCCGGCTGATCGCGCGCGGCGATCTCCCGACTGCCATGGCCAAGCTGCGCGGCGGATCGGAGCCGGCCCCCCTTCCGCCCGGGCGCCAGGCGCTGATCGGCCGGCGGCTGGCGTGGATCGTCTCGCGCGTCCTATCGCTGCTTCCGACCGATTCGCGGTGCCTGATTCGGTCTGTCACTCTGAGCACGCTGCTCGCGCGGCGTGGAATCCACTCCACTGTCGTCATCGGCGTCCGGTCGGAGCCGGAATTTGCTGCGCACGCCTGGGTGGAGCACGACGGCACGCCGCTCTTGCCGACCGAAGATGAATTCCACCGCCTGCATGAGGTCTGATCCGGGGCGCGGCTCGCTGCCGCTGCTGCAGCCTCTCGAGAT
>CBFGSY010000247.1:0-1740 GCA_965651545.1 uncultured bacterium
CGCTTAGGCTGGCGCAGCTGAGGTGGTCCTGCCAGATCGCGGCCTGATCGCGCTTCGCCGCAACCGCCACCCTTATGGGAAGCGGAGGCCCGCGCTCAATGAGCTCCCTGAAGCGCGCTCGGCTCGATTTCGCTGGGCTTCCTATCGCCTAGCGTCACGCATATCGTGATTTGGCAGAACCTCGACCGAAGCAACGCGAATGACCTCAGGTGACCGGCTAATAGAGGCCGCTCAGCTCATCTGAACCCGCCGAGCGCCCAGATGATGAACACGATGATGAGGATCAGCCCCAGCAGGCCGATCCCGCCGCCGTAATAGTTTCCCCACGAATCGCGGGAGCTGTAGCCGAAACCGCCAAAGAGCAGGAGCAGGACGGCGATGACGATGATCCAGAAGAGCATCGCGGTACCTCCACGGGTGTTCGTTCCCTCGCACAACTGATAGCAGGATCGGTACCGGTTTTGCCGAGTCGGGCTAACCGGGCGGCCAGGACATCGGACGCCCACCCAGCAGATGGAAGTGCAGATGGAAGACGCTCTGGCCCGACTCGGCGCCAACGTTCGACACGATCCGGTAGCCGCGCAGCTCGCCATCGGTCGCCACCTTGCGCATGGCGGCGAAGAGCGCCGACAGCAGTTGCGCGTCGCCGTCGGTCAGCTCGGCCGCTGACGGGATGTGGCGCCGCGGGATGGCCAGGACGTGGGTCGGTGCCCGGGGATTGATGTCGCGGAAGACGACCACCTGCTCGTCGCTGTGCACGATCTCGGCTGGGACCTCGCCGGCGGCGATGCGACAGAAGAGGCAGTCGGGCTCGTAGTCGGCCATCTGGACGAGAGCCTAGGCGAAGTCACCGGTGCGCGACAAGACGACCGCGGCGGCAGCCACCGCCACCGTCTCGGAGCGCAGGATCCGTGGGCCCAGCCCCGCCACCTGCATCCCGGCCTGCACCGCAGCCTCCGCCTCGGCAGGCGCGAAGCCTCCCTCAGGGCCGATGACCACACTCGACGGCGGGTCCAGCGCGGACAGCCGCTGCGCCTCATCCCGCTCGAAGAGCAGGACCGATGCTGGCGCCAGCACCTCCGCGAACGGCACCGGCGCCCCGACCTCCGGAACCAGGCCACGCTCGGATTGCTCGGCCGCCTCGCGCGCCACGGAGCGCAGCCGTTCGAGACGGCGCGGCGACAGCTCACGGACAACGCAGCGGTCCGAGACGAAGAGGCGAAAGGCCGCCACGCCGACCTCGGTGCCGTGCCGGACGACCGGCTCCAGGTGGTCGCCGCGCAGCAGCGCCTGCCAGATGGTGAGCCGATGCGCCGGCTCCCCGCCGGCGGCTCCACGCGACAGCACGGTGCACTGCCCGGCATCCAGGCCAACCAATGCTGCCTCGCCCAGCCCGTCGAGGAGCAGCAGCTGCTCCCCGTCGTGCAGCCGCAGCACGCGCGACACCTGGTGCGCGATGCTGGCCGGCAGCGGGAAGCGGTCGCCGGCCATGGACGCCGGCTCGACGAAGAAGCGGTGCAGCGTCACGCGCGCTGCATCCGCAGCGAGACCCACTCCCCGTCGTCGATGCGCTGGCGCTGGGTGAATCCCGCTGCCTGGAGCGCGGCGGACACCTCGTCCGCCCGCGCTGCAATGATCCCGCTCGCCAGCAGGGTGCCTGCGGGCGACGTGTGCGCCGCCAGACGCTGCGCCAGCTCGACCAGGATCGCGGTCACCAGGTTGGCCAGCACCAGCGGATAC
>CBFGSY010000248.1:0-1739 GCA_965651545.1 uncultured bacterium
CGGTCGACCGCCTACCGCAAGCCGATGGACGGCCACGCATGATCGAGACCGATCGCGAGCTCGAGCAGCTGGCGGCCGATGCCTCGGATATCCCCGGCCTTCGCTTCCGCCGGCTGCGCCTACCCGACGATGTCGTCGGCCTCTCGGAGATGCACATCCGGGCGGCCATCGCCGACGACCTGGACGAGCGCGAGTCGCCCGAGGAATGGAGCCAGTGGTTCGCGCACCCAAACGGCTTCGACCCGTTGCGCGACGTGGTGGTGGGGGAGCTGGACGGGCGGATCGTGGCCTATGCCCAGGCGCGGAGCGTTGATGACAACGATGGCGGCCGGGACTACACGGCCGGCGGCGAGGTCGATCCGGAGCACCGCGGCCGTGGCATCGGGCGGGCGCTGCTCCAGCACAACCTCCGACACCAGCGTGCCCGCGCCGAGCGGGAGGCGGCAGCAATCGTGGCCGCCGGGAGGCCGCCGGTGGAGCGGCGGCTGGAGGCGTGGGCCATGGAGTCACAGCCGCGACGGCGCCGCCTGCTGGAGTCCGAGGGATTCGTCGCCGTCCGCTGGTTCTTCGAGATGCTGCGGCCGAATCTCGACGACATCGCCGACCAGCCGATGCCGGACGGCCTGGAGTTCCGACCGGTGGCCACGGAAGACTATCGGGCGATTTTCGAGGCGGACGTCGAGGCCTTCCGCGACCACTGGGGCGGCATGGAAGAGGGCGAGAACGCGTTCCAGCGCTTCTTCGGCGGGCCGGACTTCAGACCGGATCTGTGGCGCGTCGCCTGGGATGCGGGCCAGGTGGTGGGCGTGGTGATGAATCGCGTGATGGCCACCTTCAACGAGCAGTCGGGAGAGCGACGCGGTGAGCTGGCCGGCGTCAGCGTGCGCCGACCGTGGCGGCGCCGCGGGCTGGCCCGCGCGATGGTGGCGGAATCGCTGCGCGCCCTGCGCGACGAGGGGATGACCAGCGCGGTGCTGGGCGTGGACGCGGAGAACCCGACCGGGGCGCTGGGCGTGTACGAGTCGAACGGCTTCCGGGTTCATCGGAAGGGCCTCAACTACCGCATGCCGCTGGAACTCCGGATCGGGTAGTCGCTCCGCCCTGCTGCCCGATATGTCGGCAGTCGGGCAGGGTCGGGGGTTAGGGCCGCGCTGCCGTGCGGTCGCGGACCTCGTGGTAGTAGTCGACCACCTGCTCGGTGACCCGGTCCCAGCTGTACTCCGGGGCGCGGGCCCGGCCCGCCTCGCCCATCTGGTGGCGAAGCTCGGGGTCATTGGCCAGGGCGTAGAGCGCTGCCGCCAGGGCCCGGTGGTTGCGCGGCTCGACCAGCAGCCCCTGGACGCCGCGCTGGACCACGTTCTTGTAGCCGTGGATGTCGCTGGCCACGATCGGGACGCCGGCCGCCATCGCCTCCAATAGCACGATCCCGAAGCTCTCCTGGCCGGTGGCCGGCGCTGCGAAGATGTCCGCGCTGGCGAAATAACGCGCCTTGTGGTCGTCGTTGACGTGGCCCAGGAACTCGACGTCGCGCACCTGGCGCAGGCCAACGAAACGGCGGTACTCACGCGCCTTGGGTCCGGTGCCGATCACCAGCAGGCGGGCGTCGACATGGCGCTTGCGCAGCCGGTGGTAGGCGCGCAGCAGGTGGATGAGGCCCTTGCGCTCCTCGAAGCGGCCGACGAATAGGATGTTGATCGTGCCGTCGCGCAGCTCCTCGAACGGCTCGGCATCGGCGAATC
>CBFGSY010000249.1:0-1731 GCA_965651545.1 uncultured bacterium
CCATCTCGCGTTTCTGGCGCTCTTCATCGCCCTCGGCGGAACCGCCTGGGCGCTTGAGGCGAACAGCGTCAAGTCCAAGCACATCGTCAACGGTCAGGTGAAGCCCCAAGACCTCTCCGCGCCAGAGGCGACACAGTCGGCGGGCCTTCCGAGCCCCGACACGCTCTGCCAAAACGGAGTGGACGCGTGGCAGAACAGCGACAACACGCCGGTGGAGTACTTCCGCGACCGCGATGGGGTCGTCCACCTGAGCGGGATAGCGATCGCATGCGGCAACGCCCCGTCCTCGATCTTCACGCTTCCCTCCGGCTACCGGCCCGAGTTCGCCAGGTTCCTGGCGGCATGGGATCCGGGCGCCTTCGTGCCGAGACACCTGAACATCAGCGGCGCCGAAAGCGGCTCGGTGGACGTAAACGCCAGCGCCGGCGAAAACTACTCGCTGGACGGGATCAGCTTCCGCTGCGGACCCTCGGGTCAGGACGGCTGCCCCTAGGCAGCCGGGCTGCGAGAGTGGGCGATGTCGCAGGAGAACGTAGAGAGCGTGCGGCGGGCCTACGAGGCGTTCAGCCGGGGCGATCGGCAGGGCATGGTCGCCGATCTCGCGCCGACATTTGAGTACGTGCCCACTGGGCTGATCCCCGGCTTTAACCGGGACGTCTACCAAGGGCCTGAGGGGTGGCTGGAGTTTGCGGGATGGATGCGGAGCGAATTCGAGAGCTCCTGCCTCGAGATCCACGAGCTGATCGAGGCGGGAGATCAGGTGATGGTCGGGGCGACCCTGCGGGGGCGCGGCAAGCAGAGCGGCATCGATGCCCGCTGGGACCTCTGGCACCTCTGGATCATGCAGGGCGGCAAGGTGGTGCGCGGGCAGGGGTTCACGAGCAGGGAGGAAGCCCTCGAAGCCGCCGGGCTGCCGGAGTAGGGCGGTCACCCCGGCTTTAGGATTCCCGGCGTGGCCGTTCCGTACAAGCTCTTCTATCGGCTGGGTTTCAAGCCCTGGGAGGACCTTGCCGAGCACCCACCGTTCGCTGAGACACTGCTTGGGCTGGTCGCTCGCGAGGAGCACGGAAGCGAGCCGCCGTATGGCAAGGCGCTCGACTTGGGCTGCGGCAGCGCGGTCTGGGGCGTCAAGCTGGCCGAGCGCGGGTGGCAGGTCACCGGCATTGACATCGTCGAGCAGGCCCTGGAGCGAGGCCGCGAGCGCGTGCGTGACGCCGGCGTGGAGATGGAGCTCGTCAACGGCGACGTCACCAACCTCAGTAATGCGGGAATCGGCTCGGATTACCGGCTCATCCTCGACACGGGGACCTTCCACGGGCTCGGCGAGGCACAACGACGAGCCATGGGCCGGGAGGTGACGGCGATCGCCGCGACCGACGCGACGGTCATCCTCGACTGCTTCGCTCCGCGCTGGAGAGGGCCACTGCCACACGGAGCGAGGAGGGAGGACGTCGAGGCCGCGTTTCCGGCCTGGACGATCACCGATGCCGAGGTCGCCGATGCCGAGCCCGACGCGATCGCGAAGCTGCTCAGGTTCGACGAGCGGTTCTATCGGCTGGAGCGGAATCCCCAGCGCCCGAATCAGACTTAGTACATCAACCGTGTAGGCACGGTTACGCTCAATCATGCCGGGGTAGCGAGTAGTCCAATGGCGCGCCCCGCCACCCGCAAGCTCTCCCTGGCAGTCCTCAGCTGCGGCGCCTTCACGGCGCTGGCGCTGTCGTCATTTGC
>CBFGSY010000250.1:0-1667 GCA_965651545.1 uncultured bacterium
AGTGTCTGCTTCCCAAGCAGAATGTCGCGGGTTCGAATCCCGTCTCCCGCTCCACTCCCCGCTCGCCCCTTAGATCGCTGCTGGCCGGAACGCGTATGGTGAGGCGAACGCCATGACGAACCAGGAACTCCTCAGCCAGACCAACGCCGACCTCAATGAGGCGCACACGCTGGTCGAAATCGCGCGGCGCATCCTGTGGGCCGCCGAAAACGACCCCAACAACCCGGACGAGCCATCAGACCGCATCCGCCAGATCGTCGAGCAGCTGGACGCCACTCACAGCCTCATCGACGCTGCCCTGGACGACATCGAGAAGGAGCTAGAGGTCGCCAGCGTCGAACCGGTGAAGCCGGAGCGCCATCCGCTGCTCCACTGAGCCTCAGATCTGAGCCTCAGATCGCGCGCATCCGGTTGTTGCGCGGGTTGTGCTCCAGCTCGGCCAGGCCGAGCGCCTCGAGGAGCGGCGGCAGGTACATGCCGAATCGCCCGCGGTAGCCCTTGCGCAGCCCGTACCAGCCACCGACCGGGTTGTCGTCCGATCGGCCCCAGGCCTCGACGCTGCCATCCGGGGCGGGCTTCTGCTCATCGGCTGCGCCGAGCGGCACCCAGTCTCCCTGCGCCTTCAGCCAGGCGTGCAGGTCCTCGATCGCGCGCAGGTGATAGGAGAGTCGCGTTGATCCGACCTGGCAGACGAGGGCTGGCGGATCGGCCGATTCGTCGCGATACATCTGGTAGTCGCTGGTGCCCGGCGCCGTGGTCAATTGCCACGGGCTCTCCTTGGTTCCGTCTCCCTGGAGGGCCATCGGTCCGTCTCCTCGCTCATGCACACGCGAATTTTTAGGGTTAGGTTAGCTGGCAACCTCGGGCTGTCGAACCACGCGCTGCCTCGGCCGCTTGGCGCATGATGGCGCGCGTGTCCGAGCAACGGGCGATGCTCGTCATCGACGGCGCCACGGCCCGCGAGCTGCTGCCCATGGACCGATGCATCGACCTCATGGCCGATGCGCTGGCCGGCCTCTCGCGAGGCAATGCCGCCAACCCATTACGCACCATGCTGCCTGTGCCGTTCAAGACGGACGCCCCGTCGGTGATGGTCAGCATGCCGGCCGCGCTGGCCGATCCGCCGGCGCTGGGAATCAAGCTGCTGACCGTGTTCCCCGGCAACCACGCCGCCGGCATCGAGTCGCACCAGGGATTCGTGCTGCTCTTCGAGCCGGAGCACGGGACGCCGGCGGCCCTCATCGACGCGATCGCCATCACCGCCATCCGCACGGCGGCGGTCAGTGGCCTCGCCACCCGGCTGCTGGCGAGACCTGATGCGCACGACCTGGCGATCCTGGGCTCCGGGACACAGGCTCGATCGCATCTCGACGCGATGCGCGCGGTGCGGCCGATCGACCGGGTGAGGGCCTGGAGCCCGCACCGGGATCGGCTGCACGGCTTCGTGGCCGATGCGGCGCAGGCTGGCATCACGGTCGAAGCCATGCCAGATGCGCGGGCAACGGTCGCCGGAGCCAACGTCATCTGCACCGTTACCGCCTCGCACGATCCCGTCCTGCGGGGCGCGTGGCTGGCGGACGGCGCGCACGTCAACGCCGTGGGCTCGTCGCAGCCGATGTACCGCGAGCTGGACAGCGAGGCGGTGCGCCGCTCCCGCCTCTTCGTCG
>CBFGSY010000251.1:0-1630 GCA_965651545.1 uncultured bacterium
GCCGCGGCGGCCACACGGTTGGGACCGGCAACTCGTTCGCTGCGCCTCACATCGCCGCGCTGGTCGCGCTGATCCTTTCGAAGCACCCGGGCCTGACTCCGTTCGAGGTGAAGGCGGTGCTGGCCGCGGTTGCGGACAACGAGCGCCCGGAGCTGCGCGAGGCTGCCCCCGTGCCGCCTAAGCAGGCAGGTACCAGAGCGAAACGCGGTTCTCGGGGCTGAGCGCGCTGCGCGCGAGGTCACGCACGGCCTCGCCGGTAACGGCAAGGTCGCGTTCTCGCTCCATGTTGAAGCGTTCCGGCTCGTCCAGCAGGGTTGCGTACATGCCGATCCGATCGGCACGCTCGTCCGACTCCTGCATCGTCACGGCGACGGTCGTTGCGCGGCGTAGCCGGATGCGGTCCATCTCCTCCTCGCCGGGGACCTCGTCCGCCAGCCGATCGAGCTCGTTCATGGCGGCGGCCTCCAGCTCGGCTGGTTCGGCATCCTCACTGAGCGTCACGTCCACGGCCAGGAGGGCGGCTCCGCTGACGAGCGGATAGGTGACGGCCTCAACCGTCTGAGCCAGCCGCAGCTCCCTGACCAGCGTCTTCTGCAGGCGCGACGCGCGGCCCGAGATCAACAGATCGGTCATCAAATCGGCGACGTCGAACGCCTCCCCGCCGAGGGGAGGGACAGTGCAGCCCATGATGAAGCGTGGCAACGGGCAGTCCTCTCGCACCTCTTCGCGAACGGTGCCAGCCGGCCGCACCGTATCGGCTCCGATCACCGGTGGGGCGTCGGAACCGCGTGGGATCGGGCCAAAATGGCGCTCCGCGAGCTCGTACGCCTCGTTGACGTCGAAATCGCCCACGATCGTCAGGACGGCGTTGTTCGGCGGGTAATACGTCTCGAAGAACCCACGGACGTCATCGAGGGTCGCCGCCCCGAGCTCCTCCATGGACCCGAAGGCCGAATGGTGATATGGATGCGACGGCGGGAAGGTGAGGGCGAAGATCAGCTCTTCCGCGGTGCCGTACGGCACGTTGTCGACCTTCTCGCGCCGTTCGTTCTTGACGATATCCCGCTGGTTATCGAGTGATTCCTGCGTGAGCGCCTCGGTGAGCGTGGCCATCCGATCGGCCTCGAGCCAGAGCGCCAGCTCCAGCATGTGGCTGGGCAGGGTGTTGATGTACACCGTGTGGTCCCACCCGGTGTAGGCGTAGATGCGCCCTCCCGCCCCCTCGACCAGCTGGAAGTGCTCGGTCTTGGCGACGTGTGCCGAACCCTCGAACATCATGTGCTCGAAGAGGTGGGCGAAGCCGCCACGGCCCTCACGCTCCTGGGCGCTGCCGACAGCGTATGTCACACCGGCGCCAACGACCGGCACACGGTCATCCGGCGCCAGCACGATCCGAAGACCGTTGTCGAGGTGATGGCGCAGGATGGGCTGCGTCACGTTACTGCCCGAGACACCGATGACCGCCGTCCCGGCTTATGCCTGGCGACGGCGGTCACCCGCTCGGGTAGGGTTGGGTTCAGGTGCGGGGCTTGCCAGCGATGGTGCGGGGCTTGCCAGCGATCGTTCGCGGCTTGCCAGCGATCGTGCGCGGCTTGCCAGCCATGTGGCCTTCGACGTCGTTGTCGTCCGA
>CBFGSY010000252.1:0-1625 GCA_965651545.1 uncultured bacterium
CGGTCGCGTTCCAGGCCGACGCGGTCCGAGACGAGAAGCTCAAGGTGCTGCGCGCCATCCGCCGCTTCTCGGCGGCGTAGATGCACGACTATGCGGTGCGAGGACAGTACGGGCCGGGGACGATCAACGGCGCGGCGGTGCCCGGCTACCGCCAGGAGCCCGGCGTGGATCCGGGATCGGACGTGCCGACGTATGCGGCCCTGCGGCTGCTGGTGGACAACTGGCGGTGGCACGGCGTGCCGTTCTTCCTGCGCTCGGGCAAGCGGATGGCGCGGCGGGTGTCGGAGATCGCCATCCAGTTCCGGGAGCCGCCCCATCTCATGTTTCCGCTGGAGCGGGGCCAGACCATCGCGCCCAACGTGATCGCGATCCGGGTGCAGCCGCAGGAGGGGATCTCGCTCGCGTTCGACATCAAGATGCCCGGCGTCGGCGTCAGGATGACGGCGGCCAGGATGGACTTCAGCTATGCCGAGGCCTTCGGCCCGGCGGCCCACTCGGCCTACGAGACTCTGCTGCTCGACTGCATGGTGGGCGACCCGACGCTGTTCACCCGGGCCGACTCGGTGGAGGCCTCATGGGAGGTGGTGGATCCAGTGATCGAGGCCTGGCAGCAGAAGGACCCGGAGCACTTCCCCAACTATGCGGCGGGCACCTGGGGGCCGGCAGTCGCGGATGAGTTCATCGCCCGCGACGGAGCGCGTTGGCGCCAGCCGTGAACCGGTGCCGCCGGTGAGGCGGCCATCCGCAAGCGGGACACTGAAGCTTTGCTCGCCAGTCGTGTCTTGTCACCCTGAACGAAGTGAAGGGAGCCATGCTCGTTATGGTCCCTTCGCTGCGCTCAGGGTGACAGGCAGCGGCTTCAGGCGTGACGGCAGTCACCACTCTCCCGTGGCCTGGGCAACCGTGTTCACAGCCTTCCCGCGGCATAGTCCATTGGACCCAACCTGCCGGGGAGAACATGGGGCGACTGCCCAGGATTGCCTCCGCCTGCCTCGTCCTGGCAGGGCTTCACGGCTGCGCCAACGACCTCGACGACGCGGTAAGGCAGGAGATCCATGACCGGGTCGCCTCCCGGGAGGCACCGTCGTATGCCCGTGCCGCCTCCTGGCGGCTGGTCCGCCAGGTCTACGGCGACCACGAGGAGCGCCCCCTCTGGAGCAGGGCCGGACGTCCGCTCGGTCGTGCCAGAGAGCTGGTGAAGTCGATCTGCCGCGCCGGACTCGAGGGGGTCCGACCGCCCGAGTACGACCTGGAGGGACTGCGCGACGCGGTGGAGGCGATGAAGCAGAAGGAGCACTCCGGCCCCGGGGACCTCGCGGCGCTCGACATCAGGCTCACGGCCATGATGCTCGCGCTCGGCAACGACCTGCTCGCCGGTCAGCTCGATCCCCGCATAGTGGACGACGGGTGGTACCTTCGCGCGCGGCGCTCCAGCGTCGACAGCACGCTGCGCGCCGCATTCCAGGAGGACGGGTTTCCCGACCTGCTGGAATCGCTGCGCCCGCGGCAGAAGGAGTATCGCGAGTTGGTCGAGGCTCTCGACGACTACCGTGAGATCCTGCGGGAGGGAGGCTGGCCGACAGTGCCGGCGGGAAAGGCGCTCCGCCGCGGCGATCGCGGCGAGC
>CBFGSY010000253.1:0-1611 GCA_965651545.1 uncultured bacterium
TGCAGGACATGAAGTTCGACATGTCCGGCGGCGCCGCGGTCATCGAGTCGATGGCCGCGATCGCCGAGCTGGGCCTGCCGGTAGCCGTCACCGCGGTGGTGCCGTCCACGGAGAACATGCCGAGCGGCCACGCCGTGAAGCCTGGCGACATCGTCACCGCGATGAACGGCAAGACGATCGAGGTGAACAACACGGACGCGGAGGGCCGCCTGATCCTGGCGGACGCGCTCTGCTACGTCGTGGACGAGGGCGCCGAGCGGATCGTGGACCTGGCGACCCTGACCGGGGCGATCATCGTCGCGCTCGGGCACACCTACGCCGGACTGTTCTCGAACGACGACGACTGGTGCGGCGAGGTGAGCGCGGCCTGCGACGCGAGCGGAGAGATCGGCTGGCGGATGCCGCTCCACCAGGAGTACTTCGACTTGACGAAGGGCCAGTACGCGGACCTCACGAACGCGGCCGACGGCCGCGTGGCGATGTCCTGCTACGCCGCCGAGTTCCTGCGCCAGTTCGTGGACGACCACGCCTGGGTCCACGTCGACATCGCAGGCACCGCCTGGGGCCTCACGCGCAACTACGCGGCGAAGGGCGCGAGCGGCTTCGGCACCCGAATGCTGATCGAGCTGGCCCGCCGCAGCGCCGCCGGCTGACGAACGACGGGCATTGAGGGGTGGGGTCCGGCCTGCTTACGTGCCCCGAGCAGCCCGTTTTGTAGGGCTGTCCTGCCTAGTGCCCCGTATAGGGGCCCTATCCAGGACAGCCCGCCGAAACCATCCGGAGACCCACACTTCAGTGCTGCCTTTCGCCCGAGCCGCAGCACCGCCGGCGGGTCCCACACAACCGCGTGAAACAGGTTTCACGTTCTGTGACATAGATCACATTTTGGTTTAGATCCCGTACCACCTAGGTACGGTCGGTCGCGTAAGCCGGAAACCGGTCGGGTTCGCGCCTGGGAGGAGAGCTGCGAGCCCGGCAAGTCCTGGTCCTGCCTTTGACAACGCGCAGGTCAGGCAGTTCGCCACCGGAGGTGGTGCTTTGAAGAGGGCAGTAATCCTGCCGGCATGCGCGTGCGCGCTGCTGGCGGCCGCGGCTACGGCCGGGGCTGTGTCGGTCACGCCGACGCAGGCTGATACGGAAACAACGCAGGCTGATACGAACACCGGGGGAACCGCAGCTTCTGAGCCGACGGCGACGGCAGCAAGCGATCGTCTACAGGCGCGCTACCGCCGCTGGCGGCACAAGCTCGACCGCTACGGCGTGTGGCGGGGGCGCAACCTCATCCGCGCCGCGGCGAGCGACGACCGCTCGCCCACCGCTCGCGAGCTGCGCCGGTCGATCCGGCGCATGAAGCGGCGCTTCGCCAACTGGTCCACGACCTACGAGGGCCGAGCGACGATCCACCGCTTCAAGATGCGGCACATCCCGGACTGGGGCAGCTCGCACCTGCGCTCGATCGCATGGTGCGAGTCGCGGAACAACCCGCGCGCCATCGGCGGCGGCGGTGCGTACCGCGGGCTCTACCAGTTCAGCTTCAGCACCTGGCGTGTCGTCGGCGGCTCGGGTGTCCCGGCCGCCCCCCCGCGCGCCCCGCAGCCCGGGCGGGCCGGG
>CBFGSY010000254.1:0-1573 GCA_965651545.1 uncultured bacterium
TGTCGAGCTCGTTCGCCGGCACGCAGGAGTACATGGCGATGGAGAAGCTCGGCCAGCTCCACCGGCAGGCCATGGAGGACGGCAGCCACGACCTGATCGTGGTCGACACCCCGCCCTCGCGCTCGGCGCTCGACTTCCTCGACGCCCCCGAGCGGCTCTCCAGCTTCCTCGACGGGCGGTTCATCCGGCTCCTGCTGGCGCCCGCACGTGGCCCGGCGAAGCTGATGACCGCCGGCTTCTCAGTCGTCACCAACGCACTGACCAAGGTGCTGGGCGCACAGGTGCTGCGCGACATGCAGACCTTCGTCGCCGCCTTCGACACCCTCTTCGGCGGCTTCCGCCAGCGCGCCGAGGAGACCTTCGCCCTGCTCCAGGCCGACGGCACGGCGTTCCTGGTGGTCGCCGCACCCGAGCCGGACGCGCTGCGCGAGGCGGCGTACTTCGTGGACCGGCTCACCGACGACGCCATGCCGTTGGCCGGCCTGGTGGTCAACCGCACCAGTCCGGCGGCGCGCACCAGCCTCTCCGCGGAGGAGGCCATCACGGCAGCCGACCGGTTGCGCGAGGGCGACACGGCGTCGCTGACGGCCGGACTCCTCCGGCTGCACGCCGACCGGGTCCGCATCATCGAGCGCGAGCACCACCTGCGCGAGCGCTTCGCCGCCTCGCACCCTCAGGTGCCGACGGCCGTCGTGCCCGCGCTCGCGGGCGACGTGCACGACCTCGTCGGGTTGCGCACCATCGGCGAGAGCCTCGCCGAGCGGTCCTAGGTCGAGGATTGCTCGCACCTGGTGCGAGTGATCCTCGAGTCAGGTGACGTCAGACGGAAACGGAGGGCGTCTCGACCTTGGTGCGGGCGTTCTCCAGGATGGAGCGCCACGACGAGCCCGGGCGGCGGCGGAGCAGCGCACGACGCTCCCGCTCGGTCATGCCGCCCCAGACGCCCCACTCGATCTGGTTGTCGAGCGCCTCGGCCAGGCACTCGGTGCGCACCGGGCAGCCGGCGCACACCTGCTTGGCCTTGTTCTGCTCCGCCCCGCGCACGAAGAGCGCGTCCGGCGTGTCACCCTTGCATGCGGCGCGTGATGCCCAGTCCTCGACCCACATAAGTCTTACCCCACGGTGTGTGTGAGCCGGTCGGCCGCCCCCATAGCGGCCATCCCTGACTCGATGAGAAAAGTAAACGAACGCGGGAGGTCGGCGGCAGGACCAGGTGGTCCAAATCGCATAGTCCAATGTGACTATCCGCCTGCGCGCCTGGGATTGAGGGTGCTATGCGCTCGCCACGTACTCTGGGGACCATGCCTTCACGCTCCGAGCGCCCCGACGGGCGCCCTGACGCCGGCCGCATCGCCTCGCACCTCGCGGTCATGGGGGCCGTGGCGGTGGTCATGGGCGTCCTCGCCGCCTGCCTCGCCATCCCGTTCGCGGGCCTGCTGGGCGTGGCGGCCAAGGACGTCAGCAAGGGGATGGTCAACCTCCCCGAGTCGCTCGAGGCCAAGGACCTCTCGCAGAAGACGCGCATCTACGACGTCAACGGCAACCTGATCGCCTCGCTCTACGACCAGAACCG
>CBFGSY010000255.1:0-1555 GCA_965651545.1 uncultured bacterium
GTCGTCACGAACGACCTCGTGGTGCGATCGGCGCCGGGCACGGGTCCGGATTCGGAGATCCATCCAACGCTCATCTCGTCGCCGACCTTGCTGTACGTCTTCGATGGCCCGGTGCGAGTCGACGGATATGACTGGTACCAGGTCCTGCCCGCAACCTACAGCTACGAGCCGAGCGGTTTGGCCGTCGGCTGGGTGGCATCGGCCTCCAAGGAGGGGGAGGCGAGGATCGGCGAGCCCGAGCTTGACTGCCCTCGGCCGAACTTGGAGGGGATCGCTGCCAGCTCTGATGTGGCGAGACTGGCCTGTTTCGGCGGCCGGTCGCTCGCGCTGGAGGGGCAGATCCTGGGCTGCCTGGACCGAGATCCTGCAGTGTCGCCGGCCCTGATCTGGTCGGAACGATGCATGCTGCAGCGGTTCGATTGCTGTCCAGACGTCACGCCGTTCCCCGCCGGCATTGCGATGTGGTTCGACGGCGATATCGGGCCGACCGAATACGCAAGGCCGCTTCCGGTGAGTGTCGACGGCCATCTGGATGATCCCGGCGCTGCCCGCTGCCCCGATGTGGCAGGCGGTGAAGGCTGGACTGACGCGCGACTCGAGTGGTCCCGTGCCGAGCCGCCAGCTGGATGGGGCGTCTTTCTGTGTCGCGTCGAGTTCGTTGCTACCCGCACCAGGTCCATTAGTCCCTGACCGGTCCGAGGGGGCGCCGGCGCGCCACCGTCGGACTCGCTTCGTGCTGCGCGTGTGCAGTGTGCTAGGCTATGCGCATATAGAAGCACACTCATGGACCGAGCATGGCACTCGCGCGAACGAACCTGACGCTCCCAGCCGACCTCCTGGACGAGGTTGACCGCATCGCCGGTCCCCGCGGCCGCAGTCGCTACGTGGCTGAGGCGGTGGCGCAACGCGTAAAGCGCGATCGCCTAGGGACGGCCATCCGCGAAACGGCAGGGATCATGCGCGGCACGGCGAACCAGATGTCACGCGCCGAAGTCAGCGCGTGGATCGATCAGCTGCGCTCCGAAGAGACCGATTGACGCCCAAGCGCTGCCTCCTCGACTCAACTGTGCTCATCGACCATGCCAATGGCGATGCTGGGGCGACGGCGCTGCTTGAGCGCCTCTTCGGGGAAGGCCAAGGTCTCTACACCTGCGACGTGGTGACGTGCGAGGCGCTGTCGAAGGGAGATTCGCAGCAGCTGGCCGCGATGCAGGCGCTGCTGGACGCGCTCGAATATGTCGCCACGTCGCCGGAAGCAGCCAGATGGGCGGGGGAGTCGAGGCGGCTGCGGCATGCCGCTGGCCGCCGACGAGCCCTGGGCGACGCCCTCATCGCAGGGGCGGCGATCAGCATTGGCGCGACCATCGTCACCCGCAACCGCGCCGATTTCGACGTGCAAGGGATTCCGACGATTACCTACTGAGCGACCCACGGCAAGGCGGCGTGACAGCCGCGGCACTCGAAATCCGGTGATTCGGGACCGATGAGGCAGCCGCCCAGGATTAACTCGCCGCGCTGCTCCGCCTCCCAGAGGTCGACGGGCGGCAGGCCGTAG
>CBFGSY010000256.1:0-1515 GCA_965651545.1 uncultured bacterium
CGAGCGTCGGGTAGCGAAGGGCCCGATCCCGCCTGGACGACCAAGCGCGGCACCCCCGTCTGCCGCGACCTGTCGCGCTCGCAGGTGGCAAGCGCGTGGAGGAAGGCGGGATCCTCAGGCCCTGAGCGGGCGCGAGGAGCGGGAAGAATGAGCCTCTCCTACCCCCTGCTGCTCATCCCTGGCCTGCTGGTCGCCGCTGCACTGATCGTCGGTGCCGTGCTCTGGGGCTCGCGCCGGTCCGCCGCCCTTGACGCAGCGGGCGTCTCGGTGGCCGGCCGGCGCAACAACCGGCTCGGGCTCTGGCTCTCCCTCGGCGGGGTCGTACTGCTGGCGGTTGCCGTGGCCGGGCCGACCGCTGCGCTGCCGGTCGGCCGGAGCGCCGGCACGGTCATCCTGGCGATGGACGTCTCCAACAGCATGACTGCCGACGACCTCACCCCGAGCCGGCTAGCGGCCGCGCAGCAGGCAGCGCTGTCGTTCATCGACGCCCAGCCCGACAGCGTCGACATCGGCGTCGTCGGGTTCGACCAGGGTGCGCTGACCACGTCACAGCCAAGTGCGGATCGCGCTGCAGCGAAGGCGGCGGTGCAGAGGCTGCGGACTGCCGGTGGGACGTCGCTGGCGTCGGCGATTCTCGGTTCTCTGAGCGCAATCACCGGCACGCCGGTCAGGATTGGCGAGGACGGCGATCTGCCAGACATTGGGCACTGGGGCTCGGCGACCATCGTGCTGTTCTCCGATGGCGAGGATCAGGGCGGTACCGGCGGCAGCAACGCGTTGTCGGCGGCAGCGACGATTGCGCAGAATGCTGGTGTGCATATCGAAGCCGTCGGCGTTGGCACGGCAGGCGGAACGACTGTCGAGATCGACGGTTATCAGTTGCATACGGCTCTGGATGCTGAGCAGTTGACCGCCATCGCGCAGGCCACCGGCGGCCACTACCGCCCCGCCTCCGACGCGGAGCAGCTCGACGATGTCGCCTCCACCATCGACCTCCGGCTGACGGTGGCCAAGCAGGACGTCCCCTTGGCCGGCGGGCTCATCGTCGTGGCGCTGGTGCTGTTGGCCGTTGGCGCGCTGCTGACCGGTCTTCGGATGGGGAGGCTCGTCTGATGTCGGAGTTGGTCTGTCGCGCTACGCGCTCCGAGGTCATGGGCTCCGCGAGGTCTCGCTCGTTCGATCGCGATTCCGGGCGACTCAGCCCGGCGCCCGAGAAGTTTGCATGTCGCCCGGAATCGCTCCTCACTCCCGAGAGCCTCCGCCCATGACCTTCAGCTGGCCGTGGGCGCTGTTGTCGCTGTTGATCATCCCGATCGTGGCGGGAGTCGTCTGGTTGCTGCGGCGACGCCGGCGCCGCGCGGCGGTGCAGGTGACCTCGATCGCCCTGGTACGGGCCTCGCTGTCCCCCCGTACGAGGTGGACCCGGCTCATGCCGACCCTATTGCTCCTCCTCGGCTTCGCCACGCTCGGTGTCGGGGCGGCGCGGCCGCAGGCGACCGTGCCGGTGCCGTCCAA
>CBFGSY010000257.1:0-1511 GCA_965651545.1 uncultured bacterium
CCTGGTGCTGACCCGTGAGACTGGCGTCGCGATCGTCACCATCGCGCAGGTCGTGCTCGCCCTCTTGATCGTGCTGGCGAGTATTCACGTCACCCGGCTACTTCATGACGAGGTGTCGTCGACCGTCCGTTCCGGCGTGGCGTCGGGCGTCGGCGCCCTGTCCTGGATCGCATTCCTGCCGTCCGCCCTCGTCTTCGGCATCGTCAGCAAGCAGACCGGCGTACAGACGGCGAGCTGGATCATCGTCGCCGCAACCCTGGGCGTTGCCATTTTGCTCGTCGCGATGGCGTTCGGACGCCACGCCGAGCCCATGATCGAGGAGCCGGAGCCGGCGATGGAAACACGTTCCAGTGATCGGGGGCACGCGTGGAATCTCCGCGGGAGCGGCGATCTCGTCAGCGATCTCAGCTGCGTCGAGTTCGTCGAACTGGTGACCGCCTTCTTGGATGGTGCGCTCGATCCGATCACCGAACGTCGCCTGGTTGATCATCTGCCGAATTGCGTGGGCTGCCAGCGTTACCTTGATCAGTTCCGCGAGACGATTCAGGCCCTCGGCGACCTGCCGCCGCAGAGCCTCAGCAGCAAGGATCGGGAGGCCCTGCTGGCACCGTTCCGGGACCCGCCTCGCGAACCGTGAGCAGTAGTCCGCGTTCTTGAACCGTCATCTGATCACTTCGCATCGATTACTTGGACTGCGCATCAGCCACAGATGATGCGCGGTTCGAGTAGCTGATGCGAGGTGAGCTACTGAGCCGCCGGCGGCGGCGCCTGCACCGCTTCGCTGCCGCTGACCGCTTTGTCGATCACCTGCCAGACCTCCTGGTCCAGCCGGTTCTCCTTCCAGATGCCGTACGCGGTCCCCAGCAGCACCGGCGGCACCGCGACCAACCCGATCGCCCCGCTCACCGCCGCATCGACCCACTCGTGGCCTCCCAGACTGATGCTCACCTGGCCTTCACCAGGGGCGAAAACCACAGTCAGCGCGTACGTGACCCCCAGCAGTTGACGCCACAAGCTCTCCTTGCGCGCCTGCATCACTGTGCGGTCCCCGCTAGTGCGGTAGACCTGGGCCTCGAACTCCTGCGCGCGGAAGTGGTCCGCCAGCGTCCGGGCGAGCTCCTCCGCCGGGACGGTGGTGCTATAGATCCGCTCGATGTTCAGCGCCGGCCGGCCGGCCCTGGTGGCGCTGCCCTGCTCTTCGGTCATTCTCACTACCTCCGTTCTTCGCTCCAGGCCATCGCTACAGCGTAACGAAGCGCAGGATCTGGAAGAGAGGCAGAGCTAACAGCGTCGAGTTTCCATCCGGCGATCCCGGAGGGATCTACGCATCTGCATGGAAATGTGCAGCAGCGCGGCGATCAGGCATAGCGGAAGCCGCTGCGATTTCCAGCTATCGGACCGATGAGTTTGCGGGCTGCCGATCGTCATTCCCTAGAGTCGTGTACTAAACCGTGAAAGGAGTCGCCGTGTCGTCAACGCCGCAGCAGTCCCAGGACATCTCGATCGCTGAT